>JABIGL010000144.1 GCA_018650185.1 Chloroflexota bacterium | reverse complement strand
CGGCGCTCGTCACAACTCGGTGATCCTGGGAATGCTCGCCAACGAGTACACCAGATTGAGCGATTCAATCTCCCAGGGCACCCACTCGGTTTAACAGTCGGGTTCCGGTGCGGGAGGGAACTACCGCCCCTGCCACTCCGGGTGTCGCTTTGACAGGAATGCGTCGATTCCTTCGTGGGCGTCGTGGGCCTGCATGTTCTCGGTCATCAGCTTTTCGGCTACTTCATACGCCGGCCCGTAATCGAGGCCGATCTGCGCGTAGAAGGAACGCTTGCCTATCGCCAGCGTGTAGGAGCTGGCGTTTGCGACGTGCTGGGCCAACTCCATCGTCCTTTCATGCAATTCATCAGCGGGCACTACCCTGCTTACGAGCCCGAACTGAAGCGCCTCTTCCGCCGATATCGGGAGACCGGTGAGCAGCATCTCCATCGCCTTCTTCTGTGGGACAGCCCGAGCCAGCGCCACGCCGGGCGTTATGCAGAATAGACCGTTTCGTACCCCGGGAGTCGCAAAGCGTGCTTCCTCGGACGCCACAGCCATATCGCACGATGCGACAAGCTGGCATCCGGCCGCTGTCGCCAGCCCTCCGACCTCGGCGATCACCGGCTGTGGGAGCGTACGGATTGCTTCCATAACAACGGTCGCCATGCCAAACACGTGAGCGTTGTTGTCCTCATCACCGTCGAGTAGCTCTTTCAGGTCGTGGCCGGATGAATAGACCGGACCTTCTGCCCTGATGATGACGACGCGGACATCCTCGTTGACGGCCGCTTCATCCAGCTTTTCCTTCAATCGTGAGAGAAGGGCAGCGGACACGGCGTTACGCCGCCGAGGGTTGTTAAGCGTCAGGACGGATACGCCGTCCTGATTTTCGTCCAGGACCAGGTCCTGAGCGTCAGTTGATACGCCTGTCATGTCCGGCCCATTCCTTATCTCGAAGTACGAATTTCTGGATTTTTCCCGTGGCGGTCTTCGGCAGCTCACCAAACTCGACGTGTTTCGGTGCTTTGAAGTGCGCTATCCGATCCCGACAGAACTCAATTATCTCTTCAGCGGAGGCGTCTGCGCCATCGTTTTGCACGATAAACGCCTTTGGCACTTCACCCCACCTCTCATCCGGCACTCCGACGATGCACACTTCCATCACAGAAGGATGCTCCATGATCACCTTTTCGACCTCCTGGCTGGAGATGTTCTCCCCGCCGGAGATGATCACGTCCTTGGCCCGATCCCGGAGTTCTACATAACCGTCCGGGTGCCAGACACCGAGGTCTCCGGAATGGAACCAACCGCCAGCGAACGCTTTATCCGTGGCTTCAGGATCGTTGTAGTAGCCCTTCATGACCATATTCCCGCGCATCACGACCTCGCCCATCGTCTCAGCGTCACGTGGAACGTCGTTCATTTCTTCGTCGACCACCCTGAGACCCGGTTCGGCTAGGACAAACGGGACGCCCTGCCGAGATTTTAGGTTCGCCCGTTCATGCATGTCCAACGAGTCCCACTCAGGTTGCTCGGCGGAGACGGTTATCGGGCCGTACGTCTCGGTTAGCCCGTAGGTATGAACGATCACGGCGCCCATGTCTTCGATTGAACGGATGACCTGCGGTGCGGGTGGTGCACCTGCCGTCATGATTCGGACATCGGCCAATTTGCCTTCACCGGCCAGTGGAGAGGAGTAAAGCGCCGTTAGCACCGTAGGAGCGGCGCACATGTGACTGACACCTTCATCAGACACCAGTCCGTACACATCTGCGGCGTCGATGCGACGCAGACAGACGTGCGTGCCGCCTACGGCAGTTACGGCCCATGTGAAGCACCAGCCGTTGCAATGAAACATCGGGAGCGTCCACAGGTAAACACTGCGCCAGTTGATACCGATCTCAAGCGCCTCGCCAAGTGCGGACAGATATGCGCCCCGGCCGCTGTACTCAACACCCTTTGGCATCCCCGTCGTGCCCGATGTGTAATCGATCGCTATCGAATCCCATTCGCTGTGTAGCGTTACTGAGGGATCACCATCAGGCGCGGACTCAAGGAATTCTTCGTAGTCAGGGCCAACGATGTCGTCGGCGCGGGGGAAGGTGTCGACCACCTGGACAAATGTCTTTACGCCGGGCACTTCGTCCTTCAGTTCGCGAATAATCGATGCGTACTCGGAGTCGAACACGAGCACCTTTGCGCCGGAGTGGTTGAGGATGTAATTGATCTCTCGTGCAGACAACCGGATGTTGATAGCGACCAGCACGGCGCCCAGACGCATCGGGCCGTTGTGCCCTTCGAGCATCGCTGGAATGTTCGGCACCAGGAAAGCAACCTTGTCGCCGTACCCAACTCCCACATTCGCCAGCGCAGATGCAAGACGACGGACGCGCTCACCAAATTCGGAGTAGGTGTACGTTGTGTCGCCGTACACGACTGCCGCTTTGTTCGCGTAGACCGATGCGCTTCGGTCGAGGAAGGACGTGGGACTCAGTCCCTCAAATCCGACTGCCTTATCCATGAAGACGCCTCCCTGGCTGGTTCGCTGGTAATTTGTTGTCCTGCATCTGCGGCGAGACCACTTAACGATCGTCTACCGGCAATGGTTATTCGTCGTTAGGAATATCAATCCCAGCCACGGTCGTCGATCCACCGGCCCGAAGTTCATCCATAGAAATCCAGTTCGCCCGCTCCGGTGCATGTGTCACCTTGAAAATGTTCTCCGGGTTCATTGGAAGCCGATCCATCCTCACACCTGTCGCGTCGTAAATGGCATTTGCCAGCGTACCGGCCGGAGGTACGATCGGCACTTCCCCCACGCCGCGGACGCCATAAGGACCGTCCGATGCGGGGACCTCGATCAACTCCGTGTGGATTCGGGGTAGGTCCAGCGCAGTGGGCATTCGGTAGTCCAGGAAACTGGAGTTAGTCATCCGTCCGTCATCGTTATAGACGTAAGCCTCATGGAGCGCCCAACCGATTCCCTGTGCAACTCCGCCCTGTATCTGCCCTTCGACACCGGTCCGGTTGATCGCCTTACCGACATCCTCAAATACGGTGTAGTTGAGGACCTGGACTTTACCGGTGTCCTCATCTACCTCAACGTCTGCCACGTGTGCGGTGAACGCAGGAGCCGGTTCCATACCGGATGCCGTGCCCGTAACGCTGATAACTCCTGCACCCCGAACGCTTGCCGCTGCGAGGTCGCTTAGGGAGACCTGCCTGTCCTGGATATCTCGTGCCGTGAATACCCCTTCGCTGTAATCGACCACATCCGGTGTCACGTCCAGCGTGTCGGCGGCTCGTGACCTCAGAACGTCGATAGCGCTCCGACACGCGTTATGCACCGCGGCCCCGGTGACGTAAGTCACCCTGCTGCCGCCAGAGCCGTCCGTGTATCCAACGGTGTCTGTGTCGCCCATCTCTACGTGGACGACGTCTGGCGCTATTTCGAACTCGTCTGCCGTGATCTGAGCAAATGCCGTTCGAGCTCCGCTCAGATCTACCGATCCGATAACCACAGAAATGGATCCGTCTGCTTGCACAGTAAGTGAGCAGCTAGAGGTGTTCGTTCCGCCGCGCCAGTAACCAACTCCAAGCCCTCGTCCAACTTTGCCGCCGGTACGAGCGGCTGGCAGGTCAGAGGTCCAGGCGTTATGGCCTTCAACCGACTCCAGCACCGTCTCGAAACCGATGCGGTTGAATGCCAGGTCGTTGGGTCCGCGATCACCGGTCTTGCTGGCGTTCTTCTGCCTGAAGGCAACTTTGTCCATGCCAATCTTCTCGGCCACTTCGTCCATCACGGACTCCACTGCAAATGTGATCGGCGGGCCTCCCGGTGCGCGGTAAGCCGCTACCTTGGGCCGATTCGTCACGACATCGAAGCCGATTATCCGAAGGTTGGGTGTCTGGTAAGGGCTGAAGCCAACAAGCGTTCCACCTGCGAGCGGGGAACCCGGCAGTGATCCGGCGTTGTAAACCATTCGGGCGTCGATGGCGGTGATGGAGCCGTCTTTTTTCGCTCCCACCTTCACAGCGGTTGTCGTTTTGGTGGCTGGTCCCGTGGAACGCAGGACTTCGTCCCGGCTTAGTACCGTGCGAACCGGTCGTCCACTCTTACGGGACAGCCCGGCGGATAGCGGCGCCAGTCGGAGAGCGCTCTTGGCGCCGAAACCGCCGCCGACCTCCATGGGAACAACTTTCAGAAAATTGAGTGGCACTCCCAGGAATGTTGCGAGTTGTGCGCGGAGTCCGAAGATACCCTGCGTATCCGCCCAAATGGTCGCCCTGTCTGGTCGCCACCACGCCGTTTCGGCTTCGGGTTCGATGTAACCCTGGTGAACGGCCTCGGTCTTAAAGCTGTGCTCGACCACGACATCGGCATCCGCAAATCCCTGGTCTACGTCTCCCCGTCCCATCTCAAGATGGAGCGCCACGTTGGAGGGCGTCTCCGGAGTCTCGCCAAGTCCTGCCGTAAACAGATCGTCGTGGAGGATCGGCGCATCGGCCGCCATCGCCTGCACCTCGTCCAACACATGTGGCAGAACGTCGTACTCGACCTTGATGAGGTCGAGTGCCTCTGCAGCAATCTGAGGCGATGTCGCTGCCACAGCGGCTACGGGGTGGCCCTCAAACAGGGCCTTTTCCCGCGCTATAACCAGCCGGGAGATTCGATACAGATCAAGGCTCAGCGCACCTATAGGAACGTTAGTACCGGGCGGAAGCAGCGGGAAGTCCGCGCCGGTGATAACGGCACCGACGCCTTCCAGGGCTTCTGCGGCCGACGTGTCAATGTTGAGGATGCGGGCGTGCGCGTGTGGGCTTCGCAGCACCTTGCCGTGCAGCATCCCGGGAAGATGGATGTCGGCTCCGAAACGCGCCCGACCGGTGACCTTGTCGATTCCGTCTATCTTTGGATACGCAGTACCAATTGCTGGTGTTCGGCTCGCGATATCGACCATTCGGACCACCTCGTACTAAATCGTGACGCCCTGTTCTGGCGGCGCTAGGGTACTACGAGAGGGTACCTACTGCAGTGCCGCAAGTGCGGGTGTGAGCACGTCCAGGTACTTCAGCCCGGACCCGGTGATCAGAAGCAGGACTCGTTCGTCTTTGCTGACGGTGCCATCGGAAAGCATCTTCCTCAGGGCCGCTACGAGCGCCCCGCCCTCCGGCGCTGCGAACATGCCTTCATAAGAGGACAAATCTTTTACGCCACGCACCATCTCGTCATCCGTGACCGTGAGCGCAGTACCCCCGCTTTCGCGGACGGCATCAAGGACGAGGTAGTCGCCAATCGCTACGGGTACGCGGATACCGGCGGCGATAGTGTGCGGGTTCGGGAATAGATCGGCGTGGCGTTCTCCAGCTTCGTATGCCGTTACAAGTGGGGCGCATCCTTCCGCCTGAACTACAACCATGCGGGGTCGTTTCGACCCGATCCACCCCATGCGTTCCATCTCATCGAACGCCTTCCACATGCCCACGATTCCGGTTCCACCGCCGGTCGGGTACACGATCACGTCAGGCAATTCCCATCCGAGCTGCTCTGCGATCTCGTAGCCCATCGTCTTCTTGCCCTCCGCCCTGTACGGCTCTTTGAGGGTAGAGACATCGAACAAACCACGTTCTGCAGCCGCCTCGCCCGATATACGACCGGCGTCGTTAATGAAGCCGTCAACCAGCGTCAGATTTGCGCCGTACGCCAGGCACTCCACCTGGTTCGCGCTCGGGGCATCCTTTGGCATGAACACGTTGGCCTCAAGACCACCTGCCGCTGCGTAGGCGGACATCGCACCCGCCGCATTACCAGCAGATGGCATGGTGAGCTTCATGAGGCCTAGTTCTTTCGCCTTGGACACCGCCGCTGAAAGACCGCGTGCCTTGAACGAGCCCGTCGGGCAGACGCCCTCGTCCTTCAGGAGGAGGGCGGGCGATCCGACCTCGTGTGCAAGCCGCTGCGCGTCGATGATCGGGGTCATGCCCTCGCCCAGCGTGATGATGTTGGCCTCATCTTTGACCGGCATCACCTCGCGGTAGCGCCACATATTCGGGTCACGGGACTGCAACTCTGCTTTAGCGCCGGACGCCTTTTCCAGGTCGTACCGGGCGAACAGAACTTT
The DNA here is from genome assembly GCA_018650185.1 of Chloroflexota bacterium. GTDB lineage: Bacteria > Chloroflexota > Dehalococcoidia > Lucifugimonadales > Lucifugimonadaceae. The sequence goes on along the minus strand of JABIGL010000144.1, from coordinate 6,335 downwards.
TTCGCAGGACGAACAGGTCCGCATCGGCTCACCTGCGTCGAAGGTCTCACCGCAGTAGCTGCACTCGAGGTGCGTGATAAAACTTTCGGGCACGGGTACCGTCCATCCGGGTGCTGTGAGGGGTAATCAGGAAAGTCGATCCACAGAACGCAATTGAGGTAGCGCAGCGGAACGGCATTTTGAACGCATAGAATAGCAGCGAATCGTTCCCCAAAATGCATCCCGGTGCATCAGGGGTAGATCAACGTAAAAGCGCAACTAAACAACACGCACGCCAACACGGAGGCCTGACCTATGGCTCGGACCGCTATCGAGGACCGCTACTACGAGCTTCACCCGAAGTCGGCGGAACTGTTTGAGCGTGCAAAGTTGAATTTCCCAAAGGGCGTCACGCATGAAGCCCGCAACATGACGCCGTTTCCGGTGCACATGACGCACGGTGCTGGTAGTCACAAATGGGACGTCGACGGCAACGAGTACATCGAATACAACACCGGCCACGGCTCGATGATCCTGGGTCAGGCACACCCGGCCGTCGTTAAAGCGGTGCAAGACCGGATGGCCTTGGGGACACACCTGAGCGCTTCGTCGGACCTCGAGATCCGGTGGGCAGATCTCGTCAAGCAACTCATTCCGTGCGCCGAGAAGGTTCGATTCACTTCATCCGGCACCGAAGCCGTGATGATGGCGATGCGCATGGCACGTGCCTATAACGGTCGCACGAAGATCATCAAGTTCTTCGATCACTTCCACGGCTGGTCTGACTACGCGAACGCTGGAAACCTGACCGGGATGGACGGTATCCCACAGGAAACACTGGACACGATGATCGTGCTCCAGCCGGGCGATCTGGGCGCGGTCGAGAACGCGATCGAAAACAACGACGTGTCCGCCGTGATCATTGAGTCCACAGGTGCACACATGGGTGGCACGCCGATCCATCCCGATTTTTTGCAAGGCATCCGGGATCTGACGACTAAACATGATGTTGTGTTCATCCTGGACGAGGTTGTAACCGGATTCCGATCATCCCGAGGTGGGACGCAGGAACTCTGGGGCATCACCCCGGACCTGTGTACCCTCGCCAAGATTCTTGGCGGTGGCCTGCCGGGTGGTGCGGTTGCAGGCAAGGCAGACATCTTGAACACCATCGAGCGCGGCCAGATGCTCCACCAGGGCACTTTCAATGGAAATCCACTCTCAGCGGTGGCAGGAATAGCGGCGCTGGAGATGGTGGCGAACGGCGATGTGAACGAAAAGGCGGACGCCGTCGGCCAGAAGCTCAAGGCCGGTATCAATGAAGTGTTCGGCCGTGTGGAGATCCCGGGGCACGCCTACGGGATTGGCTCGATGATCCACACCCGTATCGGCATCGACGCCGAAGTGGACGAGTACGGAATTATTCAGGGCACCCCGTCCGGGACACCGATCAGCTCAGACGCCGATCACGAATTCAAGATGGCGATGTTCAACAACGGTGTGGACAACGGTCGACGCTTCCTAACGATGGCGGTCCACACAGACGAGGACATAGCGAAGACGCTGGATGCATTCGAGAGTTCTCTCAAGCAAGTCAGGGAACAAGGAATGATCTAGCCCTGCCGGGCGGCTATTCGAGAGTGTTCTGGCCGTTTGTTCTGGTTGCCGAATAGATATTGAGTTTGTCGATCGAGAGTAGGAATACATGACTGAGCAGACTGAGGGATTCGATCTTGTTGTTATTGGGGCCGGTGCTGGTGGATTAACCGCGGCGATGTACGGCGCTCGACTGGGCCTCAAAACGGTCGTGCTGGAGGGCATGATGCCCGGCGGCCAGATCATCAACGCGGAGAAGATCGAAAACTTCCCGGGCTTCCCGGAAGGTTTGCTTGGCGCTGACCTTGCGCCTCTGATCGAGCGGCAGGCTTCTGAGGCAGGCGCAGAGGTGCGCATGTTCACAGAGGTGGAGTCGTTAGATTCCGACGAGCCCTACCTTTCTCTGTCCACTCCTGAAGGCAACTTCAGAACGAAGGCCGTGATCGCTGCGACTGGATCGGACTTCGCCAATCTTGGCATCACCGGTGAAGAGGAGTTCAGGGGACGTGGTGTATCTAACTGCGCTACCTGCGACGGGGCATTTTTCCTTGACGAGACGGTCGCCGTAGTTGGTGGGGGTGACAGTGCACTGGACGAGGCGATCTCCCTGACGACTTTCGTTTCGAAGGTCATCATGTTCGTTCGAGGAGACGAGTTCTCCGGGCAGCAACTACTTCAAGGACGGGTCGACGAGAACGCCAAGATCGAAGTTAGATTCGGACAGGAAGTTATCGAGGTTCTGGGAGGGGACGCAGGTGTTTCAGGCGTAAAGATCAAGGACCTTAGTACTGGCGATGAGTCAGACGTGGATGTTGCGGGGGTGTTCATATTTGTGGGAACCGAACCTCGGTCGTCTTACCTGTCCGGTTTTGTGGGACTGGACGGCGGGGGGCATGTCGAGACTGATGTCTCTATGGGCACAGCATCTCCGGGGTTGTACGCCGTGGGCGACATCAGGAGTGGCTCAGCACGTCAGCTTGTCACCTCGGCCGGAGATGGAGCGACAGCAGCCATCGCAGCACATCGATACATCGAATCCCGCACCTGGCCTGAGTAGGCCCGTCCGGGCTCTATCTGGAATGGGGTTACCGAATGGCATCAGACAGGGCGATCGCTGCCGAGCTTGAACAGGTTCTCCGTGAGTTAACCGGCGTACCGGAAATCACTCTGGCATCGGAACCACAACGTATGTTGGGCGGGTTCGATACCGACACTTACGCGTTCAGTCTCAAAAACGCCTCAGATGCGCTGTCTGGCGAATTAATCCTTCGCCACTACCGTCAACCGAATGAAACGCATCGCGTGCTTGCCGAGACAGCCATCCAGAATCTCGCATCTCGTGCGGGGCACGCCGTACCTGAGGTCCCGATCGATAGTGTAGGAGCAACGATAGCCGGGCGTCCTTTCATCGTCATGCGGCGTCTGCCCGGGGCTACCTTGCTGGACGTGCTCTCCGAAGACCCGATGAACGCACTCGAGCCAGCAGCACGGCTAATGGGCCGAACGCAGGCACGGTTACACAATCTCGATGCCACCGGCGCTGTGCGATCTCTTGAATTGACCGGTCTGGATGCGGGTACGTATACACCGTTCAAGTTGCTGGACGACATACATCGTCTCGTAGAGGCGACTCAAGATAAGGCTCTCGGCCAACTTGGCAACTGGCTTGATGAGCATCGACCGGAATCACCGGGAGACCTGTCGGTATGCCATGGAGACTTTCACCCGGCCAACATCCTCGTCGAAGACCTCAAGCTCACGGGTGTGATCGACTGGGGCAACTACTCGTTCGGCCACTCTGAGTACGACGTGGCCGTGACGCAATTCATCGTGTCGATAGGTCCGCTGGAAGACTCGCCGGTCCCCCTGGAACAACTGCGAGCAATGCTCGACGCCTTCCTCGACATGTATAAGGGGGAGTATCTGGCACATCGTCCGATCAACGAGGAACTCGTCGGCTACTACATAGTTCTGCGGGCCGGGCATGCGTTAGCGAAGGTAGTCGCTGCCAGATACGGATCAGACGTCCGAGGAACCGCACACGACGGTTACTCTTGGGCGCGCCCTCTCGTTTACGAGCATGTCAGGGAACTGGTGAGGGATCGAACCGGAGTAGATGCAGGTCCGCTAGAGGCGTGACGCCCGCCAGGGCTGAGTTGCTTCGGACGCAACGATCTCATCCGATGAGTCCAAGCCCAGCGCTTTCGCCAGTTCGGATGCCATCTGTTCGCCGACAATCTTGACCGGTGGCGCAGCGCCCTGCTCCTCGTCGATAGAAGTCACTTTCAGTCCGGGCATGCCGCACGGCACGATGTGATTGAACATCAACAGGTCGGTTGAGACATTAAGCGCCAGGCCGTGCATCGCCACACCACGGCTGATGCGGACGCCGATCGCTGCGATCTTGCGCCCGGCTGGACTATTCCCCTCGCCGGGGTCCTCGCCGTCACCGCCGACCCAGATGCCGGTCCGCCCGGCTACCCGGTGGGCGTCAACAAGGTAGACGGCAAGAGTGTCGATGATCGCCTCCTCCAGTGCGGCAACGTAGCTGACAGGACCGAGTCCTAGCGCACGTAGATCGATTATCGGGTAGGCGATCAGTTGCCCGGGGCCGTGATATGTCGCCTCACCACCCCGGTCTGTCTCCACCACTTCCACGCCTGCTTTAGCCAGGGTATCGGCGTCGGAAACGACGTGCGATTCCAACGCACGTCGTCCCATTGTTATGACGTGTGAATGCTCAAGCAGGAGCAGGGTGTCCTGTGTTTCGCCGGAGACACGTCGCTCGTGAAGCTGGCGTTGCGTGGCGAGCGCGGCGTCATACGTCTGCATTCCGAGCCAGGAGACCTGCAATGGGGCCGTCATAACTTCACCAGAGGGGCGTACCCCGGCCTAGTTCAGCTCCGAATCGGCCGACCATGCCTCAAGGTTGCGTTTGAAGATCTGCAGGAACTCGGATGCCTCTGCGCCGTCGATGATCCTGTGATCAAACGACAAACAGATGTTCATCATCGACCTGATAGCGATGGCATCTCCGCCCGGGCCGCTTAAAACGACCGGGCGTTTTACGATTGCTTCTGTCGTGACGATGGCCGCCTGCGGGTGATTGATTATTGCTCCACCAAGGATCGAACCGAGCGTACCGGTGTTGTTCAGTGTGAATGTCCCGCCCTGGACATCGTCCAACGCAAGAGATCCCGAGCGGGCGCGTTCCACGAGTGGCGCAATCTTACGGGCAAGACCTGTGATCCCCTCGCGGTCGGAATCGTGAATGACCGGGACTACCAGCCCGTCCGGAGCGGCGACCGCAAGTCCAAGGTTCACGCGACCTTTAAGTCGAATGCTCCCGTCTTCCCAGCTTGAATTGATCAACGGGTTGTCCCGGAGCGCCGCTGAAACGGCATATCCGGTGAATGCAAGGAAGGTCAGATCGACACCGTGTCGTTCCCGGAATAACTGTCGCTGGGCAGTTCTACACGCCATCAGGCCGGTCATGTCGACCTCGACGGTGCTCCATGCGTGCGGTATCTCGGTGGTGCTCCGCACCATGTGCGAGGCGATCATTCGGCGGATTGGCGAGGGCTGGATCATCCTGTCTTCATCCACAGGACCGTCCTGCGTTGCTGCCGGAGTCGGTGATGCAGCCGCGGCCGGCCCTGCGTCGATTACCGCTTGAACATCCTGTTTGGTCACCCGTCCGCCGCGTCCCGTGCCAGTGACGATAGCAAGATCGACACCGTTGGCCGCAGCCAGCCGTGAAACGACCGGTGAGTAACTTCGATTCCCATGTGACTGTTGTGGAGCGGGCGTCGCAACAGGGGACGTCGATACCACCTGTTTGGCTTGTTGGTCCTCAAGCGCCGTGTCCCGGAATGTGCCCCCGGTCGGTCCAACATTCGCTCCTTGTATGAGAGTTCCGACCCGGTTCGGTGCCGGTTCATCCGTTGGTGTGTCCGGCGCTGCGATTTCCACCACACATTCGACCTCCATCTGGGCGATAACTGCGCCCATCGGGACGGTGTCGCCCTCTTCGGCGACGATAGATACCAGGGTTCCGGTATGTGGAGCGGGGAACTCCATGCTGACCTTGTCGGTAACAACTTCAACGAGCGCGTCGAACTTCTCGACGGTCTCCCCTGGCTGCTTCAGCCACTTACCGATCACGGCCTCGGTGACGGATTCGCCGACATGTGGGAGCTCGATGCCTACGGTCGCCATTAGTACGCAGCCAGCTGTCTTATTGCCGCTGCTATCTTTTCAGGCGATGGCATGAACTCAGCTTCAAGCAATGGTGAGAACGGCATGGCAGGCACTTCTGGTCCCGCTACACGCATTACAGGGGCGTCCAGATCCTCAAACGCTTCCTCTGCGATCACCGCTGCAATCTCGCCGCCGATGCCGCCTGCCTTGGTGTCCTCGTGAACAACCATCGCCTTGCTTGTCTTACGGACAGACTCAAGAACCGTATCGGTATCCAACGGGCGAAGTGTCCGTAGGTCCACGACCTCGACATCAATCCCCTCATCGGCCAGTGTGGCCGCCGCCTCAAGACAGTAGTGGAGAACGAGGCCGTAACTGACAACGGTGATATCGCTGCCCTGTCGCTTAACGTCTGCCTTGCCTATGGGGATGCTGTAATCGCCCTCTGGAACGTCACCTTTAACGAGCCGATACGTTCGTTTGTGCTCGAAGAAAATCACAGGGTCGTCGTCACGGATGGCGGACTTGAGAAGTCCTTTGGCGTCGTATGGCGTCGCCGG
>JABIGL010000081.1 GCA_018650185.1 Chloroflexota bacterium | reverse complement strand
GTTGTGGGCGGTGACATGTGGGAGCACGAGGGCGCTACTGTCGTCATTGAGTGCACACCACTGCCGTTGCAGGCACGTGCACCCCTGTTCAAAGACGGTATCGATGTGATCGTGCCATCCGTGCGACGGACGCCGCCGGAATCGCTCAGTCCTCGTGCCAAGTCGCACAATTACCTGAACCTGATCATGGGCGATCTTGAGGCAAAGGCATACAACCCCGCCGCGTGGGCCATTCTGCTGGACATGCAGGGCAATTTTGCCGAGGGGATCGGATCCAATTTCTTCACCGTGAAAGACGGCGTGATCCGAACGCCGAAATCCCAGTTTGTGCTTGGCGGCATTAGCCGTGAAACGATAATCGAACTGGCCGGCAAACTGGACATCCCTGTGGTCGAAGACGACATCGACCCGTACGACGCCTATGTGGCTGACGAGGTGTTCCTCACATCCACCAGTCTCTGTATCTGTGGCGTGAGGACGGTCAACGGTAAGCCGGTCGCCGATGGAAGCACGCCTGGTCCAATCACGAAGGCGCTGACGGACGCGTATGTGGATCTGGTCGACTTTGACTGGGTGACTCAGTACACAAGTCGACTGGAAGCGTAGGCGTCGTTTAGACGATGGCAGAGCCCATAAATTCATGGCCGTCTGGACGGTCAAAGTTGATGACGGCCCGGGAGGCGGTGGAACGCTTCGTCAATGACGGAGACACGATTTACTCCGGCTTCAACATAATCTCGTTTGCGCTGACGAACGAGATCATCCGTCAGGGCATAAAGGGCCTCAAGGCGGTTGCCGGTTCTGTGACTCCCAACGTCACGATGATGTCGATCGACGGCAACGTGAATCGCATCGAGACCGGCTACCTGAGTGGCACCCTCAGAAGCAAGCCGTTCCAGGAGATGATGCGAGACGGTCGCGTTAAGTGGAACGACTACACCAATATGACCATCACGCTTCGGCTTATGGCCGGTGGGCTTGGCATGCCGTTCATCTGCGCCAACTCGTTCCTGGGCACAGACTATCTGCTTGAAGAAACGATGAACCACACGCGTAGCCTTCAAGAAGATCGAAGGCGTGAAGATGGTTCTATTGCGCCACCATATGCTGTGATCGATTCGCCTTTTGACGGACGCAAAGCGCTTCTCTACCCGGCGCTCAAGCCTGACGTTGCTATCGTTCATTGCCAGCGGGCGGATGAAGAGGGCAACGTCCAGGTATGGGGACCGATGGCGGACACCAAGTGGGGCCTCTGGTCGTCGAAAAACGTACTGGTGACCGCGGAAGAGATCGTCCCTCGCTCCGTGATAGCTACCGAACCACATTTCACGATCGCACCCGGATTCAAAGTGAGCGCCGTAATCCACGAGCCGTGGGGCTCTCATCCCGGAGGGCTCAACGGCCACTACCGCGCAGACAGGGCGTGGTATGAGTTAACCGGGGCGGGGATGACGAGCTGGGAAGGTGCGCGGGAGTACCTGAACGAATGGATTTACGGCACGGAGGATCACGCGGACTACATCTCGAAGTACAAAGAGCGATTTGGCGAGGACCTGCTGGAGTCGCTACGCGTGAAGGACATCATGACCCCGGAGCAACCGGCCCGGTACGGTTGGCGTTAAAACGATGAGTTCGGATTTCGTAGAACAGGGCCAGTACACCTCTGCCGAGATGATGATCATTGCGACCGCTCGGCAGGTCCGGGACGGCGAGTCGACCATCGTCGGAATGGGGCCTCCACTCCTGTCGGCAGCGCTTGCGAAATATCACCACGCTCCGAACATGTGGTACTGCACAGAGTCCGGCCCGCTTGACTGGATTCCGACCAGACGTGAGCTTCCAGCACCGCTCGGAATTGCCGATCACAGCCTGACTCAGGGTGCAGCGCTATCCGGCGACATGGTGGATGCGTTGGGTGCGTTCGTGAACGGCGGATGGGCGCAATCGGCAGTATTGCAGGCGGCGCAGATAGACCGTTTTGGCAACCTGAACACGATGCTGGCCGGAACATTTGAAGACCCGACACGCAGGCTACCCGGGACGGGCGGCAACGCAGATATCGGAGCATCGGTTCAGCGCGTGATCTCGACCATGCCGCTAGAGACCCGCCGTTTCAAGGAACGAGCGGACTTCCGGACCACTGCCGGATATATAGACGGACCCGGCGGTAGGTCCGACGCGGGACTTGCGCCGCAGGGACCGAACCGCTGCGCGACGAATATGTGTGTGTTCGGATTTGACACGGAAGATGGCGGGGTCACGGGGTCGTGCGAGATGGTACTTGAGGAGTTGTTTCCGGGAGTGGCGCTTGAAGAGGTTCAGGCGATCGTCCCGTGGGACCTGAAGGTATCTCGTGATCTGATTTACGCGGATCCTCCGACCCGGGAGGAGCTGGATCTAGTGCGACATCTGGATGACGGCGGGAATCACCTGATCCCCGGGCGCTATTGATTCGCATTGACCAGCGGCCCGCGCGGCGGTAGGCTCCGTTCGTGTCATCTAACGTCGCCGACCAGCGCGATTCGACAGCAGCGCAGGGGCAGACGGGATCATCACTGCCGACTACTGATCTGCGTCGTCGGCCGCTAGACCTTAAAGCCGGTCTCTTCGTCTTTTTCGTATCCACGCTGTGGAGCGGAAACTCGATCGCCATCAAGTCTGGGCTTGAGTATGCGCCCGCGCTCCGGATCGGCTGGATGCGCTTCGTCGCCGGGTCTATCTTCATCCTGGGCTGGGCTTTTTACACGAAGGCTGACCTACGCATCCACCGTGGAGAGTGGTGGCCGTTAATCTCTCTGGCCCTCTTTTTTGCCGTGCAGATCGTCTTCATGAACCTGGGCATCAAAAATACCTCGGCGGGCCATGCGACCGTATTGATCGTCACCTCATCGATCTGGGTCGCTCTCCTGTCCCATTTCTTCATTCCCGGAGACAGGCTGGAACCGATCAGGCTCGGCGGGATCATGATTGCGTACCTCGGCATCATCGTTCTTACGGCGGATAGCCTGACCGAGTCCAACGGGAAAGATCAGTTCTTTGGGGACATCCTCTCCGCCATTTCAGGTTTTCTGCTGGGCGCGCGGATCGTTTATAACGCCCGACTGGTTTCACGTATCGATCCGGCCAAGATGTTGCTGTTCCAGGCCGCCTTCGGCACAGTCGTTTTCGTGATCATCAGCGCTATATTTGAGCCAGAACCATGGCTCTGGACCTGGGAACTTGCGGTATCACTGGCCTACCAGGGCTTCGTGATCGCGGGCTTCGGGTTCCTCTCCATGCTGCTGCTCAGCAAGCACTTCTTCCCTTCCCGAATCGGCGCCGTCTCTATGACCCAGCCGGTGACCGGTATTTTGCTGGCCTGGCTGCTTCTTGGCGAAGAGCCGACACAGTTGCTGTGGGTAGGCGGACTACTTGTGATGGGCGGGGCGTTGTTGGCGCAGAAAAGATCAAAACCGACCGCAACGGATCAATCGCCGACTGCTGGCAATGAGTTGCCCGCGGAGAAAACTACTTAAGCTCCATGGCCGAGATACAACGAAGGCCATTATCGGTCCGCGCCGGGTTGTTCGCCGTTATCGTCGGCATCTTCTGGAGCGGAAACTCGATCGCCATAAAGGCTGGCTTGGACTACGCCGGGCCTCTGCGAATTGGTTGGATGCGCTTCGTGGCCGGAGGGCTGGTCACACTCGGCTGGGCTTTCTACACACGAGCGGATCTACGGATATATCGAAAGGAGATCACGCCTCTTATTGCGCTTGGCCTTCTTTTCACGGTCCAGCTTGTATTCATGAACCTTGGCATCAAGTACACGACCGCAGGCCACGCGCTTTCTCTGAACGTCACGACATCCATCTGGACTGCCCTCCTCGCCCACTTCTTCATAAGAGGCGACCGCCTTGAGAAGGCCCGTTTCCTGGGCATCCTTGTCGCCTACGGCGGCATCATCGTTATCTCATTGGACGGACTCCGTTCCGGCATCAACCGGGATATTCTGATCGGCGATGGGCTGTCGCTCATATCCGCGTTTTTGCTGGCGGCGCGTCAGATCTTTGCGGCGCGGCTTGTCGAGGGGATCGATCCCAGCAAGCTTCTGCTGGTGCAGTTCACCATGGGAACGGTGTTCTTCGTGGCGATGAGCGCCGTGTTTGAGTCCGAACCCTGGTCCTGGGCATGGGAGCTTGGAGCTTCGCTGGCCTACCAGGGGATCCTGATCGCCGGATTCGGTTTTATTGCCAGTCTCTGGTTGATTACTCACTTCTTCCCATCACGTCTGGCAGCTCTAGGCCTTATTTCGCCGATAAGCGGAATCATCCTCGCCTGGATCATTCTTGGCGAAGAACCATCCTCCAACCTGTGGGCGGGTGCATTCCTGGTGATGATCGGGGCCGGCCTTGCACAGCGCCGAAGTCGCTCAAAGAAGGTGGAAGCGCCGAAGCCCGAAGCGAAACCTGCCGCAGCGAACTAATTAGTACCTTCGATTACCGATCGTCCAGTTCGTTGACCGGCGAAGTGTCCGATGCTAGCTTCCCCCGATGCCACCAGGGACGCCACCCGAAACCTCACACGAATCGGCCCCAATGGAACACCGACGTATCACTCCGCGTGCCGGGGCATTCGCCGTATTCGTATCGTTCCTGTGGTCCGGAAACTCCATCGCCATCAAGTCCGGCCTGGACCATGCTCCCCCGCTGAGGCTTGGCTGGTATCGGTTCGTATCCGGGGCGCTGATAATCCTGATCTGGGCGATCTACACGCGTGCAGATCTCCGGGTACGACGCCAGGAGCTTCGCCCCCTCGTGATTCTTGGTGTCCTGTTCTCGATCCAACTCGTGTTCATGAACCTGGGCCTCAAGTACACGACCGCCGGACACGGCGCGGTTCTCTCTGTGACCTACCCGATCTGGATGGCGGTACTGGCCCATTTCTTCATCCCGGGCGACCGGCTGGCGTTGTCACGCGTGGTCGGAATCCTCGTGGCGTACGGAGGAGTGATCGTGATCTCCCTCGATGGCCTCGGTGGTGAGGCGTCCGGTAGGGTGCTGTTCGGGGACATTCTTTCGATTGTCTCCGGTTTTTTGCTGGGTGCACGATTGATCTTCAACGCTCGACTCGCCGGCCGGATAGAACCCAGCAAGTTGCTTTTGACACAGGCACTTTTCGGAACACTCATCTTCGTTCCGGCCGGGCTTATCTTCGAGAGCGAACCCTGGATCATGAACAGGGAACTGGTGATATCGATCCTCTACCAGGGTCCAGTGATCGCCGGGTTCGGGTTCATGGCGAACCTGTGGCTCATCCAGCGTTACCTGCCGTCGCAGGTCGGTGTATTAAACCTCAGTCAACCGATCTTTGGGATAATTCTTGCGTGGCTGATCCTGGACGAACCTCTCACGGAGCTACTCTGGGTTGGCGCGATTATGGTGGCGCTAGGAGCCGGTATCGCACAGCGGAGAAGCCGACGTGAGCGGGCAACGGGCCGGCCATCCGTGGGGGCTACGCCGCCGGGTTTGCCGGAAACCACGGGTTCCGACTGAGTTTTGCCGAAAATCCGCGTCGGATTCTTGTCGTTCACGAACTTATAATCTGCACAGACTGATCAAAAATCCGTGACCGAAAGGAAACACCTGTGGCCACCCTGAGTAGACGCGCTGTGGATACGCTCGATTCTCGCCTCTGGCACCACCTCGCGATGGGAGTTCACCCCGCGTCTGCGATCGCTGCCTATAAAGATGGCGAACTCGTACTTGATCTGTACGGCGGCAGTATCAACTCTGGCGACGGTTCCAAAGTGGCCTCAGACACGCTGTACAGCGTCTGGTCGTGCGGAAAGCCGATGGCTGCGGCATGCCTCTGGGTGCTGAAGGAACGCGGCAAGGTGGACTGGGATGATCTTGTTGGCGACATCTGGGACGGCTACGGGGTCAACGGTAAAGAGTCAACGACGGTAAGACATGTGCTGACGCACGAAGCGGGTGTGCCGACGACCCCCAGGGGGATCAATGAGGCCAACTGGGACTCTGTTGTGACCGCCATGGAGTCTGCCGAGGCGGAGTTTGAGCCCGGATCAGCCATCGAATACCACAGTTCTACGTTTGGGTTTCTTGTCAGGGAGCTTGTGCAGCGAATTTCCGGGCAGGATTTCGAGGATTTCTTTCAGGCCGAGGTCGCAGGACCTCTGGGGCTCGTCGACACGACGTACCGGCTTGATGCAGAGCGTATGCCGCGACTGGCGCGCCTGATGTCGATGCCAAACTTCGGGTCGCCCGACCTTGCTGAAAAGGGCAACTCAGAGGAGTACAAATTCCACCCATCCCCGGGCGGTAACGGGACCTCCACTGCACGAGACCTCGCACGCTTTTACAGCGTTCTCTCTAACGGGGGTTCTGTGGATGGCACGCAGTGGCTAAGCGCTGAGACGGTAGCCGATGTGACTTCGATACACGCTGAAGGACTCGAACGGGCCTCCGGCAATCAGCACCGTCGTGGCCTGGGTGTACAGGTAGCAAATGACGGACCGGGCCGGATGGGTGACGCCGGTGGCTCGCACGTGTTCGGTCATGGCGGCGTCGGTACCTGCATCAGTTGGGGCGATTCCAAGCTCAAGGCCGGGGCCGCAGTTGTAACCTCCGGGCTACAGCCGAATGAGGTCAACGACGAACGCCTGCAGACTTTTTCACAGCTTGTCAGGGACGCTCTGGAGAGTTGAGCGTCTTCCCGGCAGCCGATTGGGAGCGTGAAGAACCGGAGGCACTTGGCTTTAACCCGGCGCGCCTTGAAGCCGTGGGCGAATGGCAATCGGATCACGCCGATGACTCGCCGTATCGTCTCCTTGTTGTACGTGACGGCCGCATAGCAGCCGAATGGCAGGGTGGCGGGATTGGTAGGGATGACCTCCAGGGTCAGGCGTCCGCGTCCAAATCCACGTATTCCACCCTGCTGGGGATCGCCATCGCTGAAGGGGTTATCGGCTCGGCGGATGACCTCGTGGCCGACTACTACCCTGAGTTCCTCGATGTCGCACCGGACGAAGGCCCAAAAGAGAACCGTTACGCCTTCCCGGAAAATGCAGGGATCACATTTCGGCAGCTTATCGGAAATATGTCCGGCTACATGAAGCCCGGAGAACTGCCTGGACAGACCTTCAACTACCAGACCTTTGGTATGAACGTCGTAACCCATGCGCTGGCATCCGAGTATTCGCTGTATCGAAGCTCAGACCCTGAGCGCGGAGCCGGCTTTGGTCGTCTCACAGAGCGCAAGGTCCGCAACTTGATCGGCGGGTCTTGGAAATGGACCTACTCCAACTTCGATCTCCAACCGAAGGCCAAACTGGGTATTTTCGGTTACGCCACCACGTACCAGATGACGGCCCGAGATATGGCCCGCCTGGGACTTCTGTGGCTGAACGATGGCGAATGGTCCGGCAAGCAGATCGTCCCGGCGGGATGGATACGAGAGGCCACCCGCGTCTCAGACATGCTTTTGCAACACGAACCACGACAGTTGTGGCAGTACGGTCTGGGCTTCTGGTGTAACGACCAGGGGATGCTGTGGCCAAATCTGCCAAAAGACTCTTTCGCCGCAGTTGGCGCAGGAAAGCAGTTCATCTGGGTGGACCGGGAACACGATCTGATAGTCGTGCAAAGTCCCGGTACATTTGAGGGCTCATTCAGTCCTCAAACCGGGGCTGAAGTGGTCGAACGGGTCGTAGCTGCGATCGCATGATGGCAACACGCAAAAAAATCATCGCGACTTCGTCACCTGATTCGGCGTCAGGTTAAATAGACTCAACAAATGATCCAACGCCAGTCCATCGAGTGCTTCGGTTGTCAGACTCCCGTCGACGAGACGGATCTGAGCTGCGCCTATTGCGGAAATGAGATCGCACTGGAGATCGCAGAACGGGATGCGGTTTCTTTTCTTTTGCGCTGCACATCGGTCGCCATACTTGGCGGGGCGGCGATGGCCGCCTTCGGATTTGGCTACTTCCTGACCGGCATCGACGGGCATGAGAAGACATTTTTGCTATCGGCGCTTCTTACCGTCTGTATCTCCGGGCTGGTGTGGTTCGCATCGGAAACGATTCGCCCCACTCGCGTCGAGAATTGATCCTCGTCTGAGCACCTTGCTCGGGCGAGAAGCACAAACCACTTGCCTGAACTCCGTGTATTGTTCACGCCGTCGCCGGACACCTACGTCCTTGGAACGGGAGAGCCTACATGAAGATCAAAGAGATCCGCGTCGTAACGCTGGACATCCCTCAGACACCGCCGAAGTCTAAGCCCACGCGTCTCGCAGCGAACAAGGTAGCGGCGCGGCGCGCCCTGCCGATCAACTACTACCCAGAGTTCACGGCCGAGTTCGGCAAGATGCCGGGTGCAAACGCCGGGAACGTCTGGGTTCAGGTCATAGCGGAAGACGGCACTTTCGGGCTGGGAGCCTGTAGTTACGGCGAACCGGTGGCGGCGTTGATCGATTACCACTACGCCCCTCTCCTCGAAGGACGTGACGCGCTAGCCACGGAGTTCTTGAACGATCTGATGTGGCGGTCCGTCCAGAACTATGGGGCGAGCGGTCTCGCAACGGTAGCGCGTTCCGGGGTAGACCTTGCCCTCTGGGATCTGAAGGGGAAGCTGCTGGGCGTGCCGGTATACAGCCTCCTTGGCGGACCGTGCCGAGACAAGATTCTCCTGTATGCGACTTGCGATGACCTCGACTGGTCGCAGGAACTTGGTTTCAAGGCATTCAAGGTCAGCAATCCGTCTCACTACCGTATGGGACTGGAGGGCGTGAACCTGGCAGAAGAGCACATCGCAAAGTCCCGTGAACAGGTCGGGCCCGATGCGGAGTTGATGTACAACCCGGTCAGCTCATTCAACGTAGAGTTCGCCATCAGGGTCGCGGACAGACTACGGCCGTACGGGCTCCGCTGGTTTGAGGAACCGCTAATTTCGAGCGATCTCGAAGGCTACGTAGAGCTCAAAAAAGCGGTCAACTGGGTTCCGATTGCGACCGGAGAACATCACCACGGCCGACAGGCGTACAGGCAACTTGTGGAGCGCCGTGCCGTCGATATCTTCCAGCCGGACATGATGTGGTCGGGCGGGCTGACCGAGGTGATGAAGGTCTACACCATCGCCGAGGCGGCCGGACTGATCACTGTCCCGCACACCGGCGCCGGGACGCCCTGGGGTCAGCATTTCGCCTTTGCCGCCCCGGAATCGCCGATCGCCGAGTACTGGATGGGATCTGATCCGGGCATCCCGCTTGACGAGCTGTGTCCCATACCCGGTATGCCGATGCCGAAAGACGGTTACGTTGTTCCGTCAGACGCGCCGGGATTCGGCATGGACATCAAGCCGGAATGGATCGGCCCCTGGGACCACACCGCTGCGGCAAAGGCACGCGGCATCGGATAATCAGTCAACGTCAGGGGGCTCCTGAGCTCCGAGGAAGGAACGACCGATGCTGAAACGAATCTGGAACTGGATTTTCCGATTCCTATTCGGTACGGGTTCGGAGCATCCTGCAGCGCCGGATCCGAGCATCAGGCCGATACCGGCCCCCGCCGGCTCAAGTAAGACCGTGGTTCCAATACTCGTGTTGCCGCAGGTGCCCGACGACTTCCAACTCGACACGAAGCAAGAGCAGGGCGGAGATCGGTATTACACGTCGTCCCCGTGGCAACCAGATATGGACGCGCTCAATGCCGCAATCATCACCGCGGAAAGTTGGCTTGAGTCTGTCGTTGGCACAAAGATTCCGTGGGAACCGATCCGCCAGGTGCAGTCCGAGCGGACGGTAGCCGAATGGCGTGAGGGCGGCGTCTACCTCGTACAGGCGGAAGTGGAGCGCCTGTTGCTGCGTTGGTCGGATGACTATGTATATCTGGCGTTCGTGCGCGGTCTGGGGGGTTATGCGGGAGGTATCGGATTCGAACCCGGCAATGCCGGGTTTGCCGTAGTCGGCGACGTCTGCATTGAAGCCGTTTGCGGCTACCCGGAGCCGACCTCGGGATCCACCGTTCTTGGTGGAGGTCCCTGGCCTGCGTCCGCGTGGAGTTTAGCCGGACAGACCGGAGCGCTTGTGCATGAGGTGCTACATGGCTTCGGCCTGCCGCACCCTGACGGTTGGCCCGAAGGACGGCAACCGTCGAATGAACGCACGATCATGAACGACTGGTGGACGTTCCCGAACTACGTCCAATCAGACGGGCTAACGAATATCGAGCTGGACGCATTGCGAGAGGCCATCGGGCCTTACGCGGTACGCAACTAGCGCTTGTTACTCGCCCACGGCGTCGAAAACCGGTCGCCAGTCGCCATCCACCGGCCAGGTTAGCTGGCTGGCGATATTATCGTGCGGCCGGAAATCGGTCTTGACGTCCTCGATCGTTTCTCCGACAACCTCGATGTCGTCCAGGGTAAGCCTGCGCAGCTCCATGGCGTATCGGAGGTAGCCAACCTGGTCCAGCCGATAGCCCATCGCCTGCAGACCGATAACGTCCGCGGCAATGCTGTGGGCTGATGCCAGGGTGATCTGTGAGTCGATCGGGTCGCCGCTAACGGGACCATTGCCCTGCATGCCCTCGGTGCCATCGAGGACCGTGAGGTCAGGTGCGACGTGCTGCGCCATTTTGGCCAGGGTCAGGTTGATCGCCTTGCTGCCCTGATGGATCTTTTTCTTCTCGTCGGGTCCAGCCAGGGTTCCAACAAGAACGTTTTTTAGACCGAGGGTGACCACCACATCGTTGTGCGTCTTGGTTCTTGTGACCGAGACCACATATGACTCCGCCATCGTGCGGGACATATTCAGATACTGGACGTTCAATTTGTCGTCAAACGCCGGAACTTTCACGGTGTCATCAGAGTTGAGGTCCAGCCATGTGACGTTGAACTCGTCCGCAAGCGGCCGATATCCGTAATTGTCGAAACCTTCATCTGCGGTTCCAATGGCCGGGCCGACAGCGACGGTGAACTTCTCCACGCCTTTGCCCTTGAGGAACGACAGTGTGGAACGCACGGCATCCACCGGCGTCGCGCAAAGCTGATTGTTCACCGAAACAAAGTTCGGCTTTATCAGGACCGGTTTGTCCGGGATCTGCACTTGATCTGATATCAGGTTCAGTGCTTCAGGAACCGTACTGGTTCGATCCTGCCCGCTTACGAGGCTAACTTTGATCTTGCCTTCAGCCATGTTCGTCTCCATCACAGTCAACAGATAGGTTCGTCTCCCGGCTTCATGGAATGGTAAAGCATCTGCGACGTAAATTGCCGGGCCTTGCTCCCATCGCCTGCTGGCCGAATAATGCACCTGAGCCCCGGTCCGGGACTCCCAAATACATGACGGAGTAAGTAGATGACACAGGGCGGCAAACGCATTCTGGTGACCGGCATGAGCGGGATGATCGGCGGCATGGTCGGTCGGTCGCTGGCTAGAGACAACTACGTGCGCGCTCTGAATCGTTCGCCGGTGGAGGGTGTCGACTGCGTTCAGGCTGACATTTCAGACCTGGACGCCATTCGTCCGGCGTTTGATGGCATCGACACCGTGGTCCACATGGCGGCTTACCTGGGATCCGAGTTCTCCGGGCAGGTATCGGGCAACATCATCGGCGCGTACAACGTGTTTGAAGCAGCGCGTGAAGCCGGTGTTCAGCGCGTCATCTTTGGCAGCTCAGGCGCAACGCAGATGCAGTACGAGGCTGACGAGCCCATCAAGGCCATGGTTGACGCACGCTGGGACGACGTGCCGTCGCCACGCCCGATTCTTACGCCACAGGATCCACCACGTCCAAACGGTATTTATGGAGCGGCAAAGCTATGGGGCGAAGCCCTGGGTCGCTACTATTCCGATGCACACGGGATGTCCGTTATATGCATCAGAATCGGCCGGGTCGTCAAAGAAGACTGGCCGTATGACGCCCGACATGCAGCGGTGTACTGCAGTCACAGGGACGTCACGCAGATGGTAGAAAAATCCGTGACAGCGCCGGACTCCGTGAGGTTCGACCTCTTCTACGCCGTGTCCGATAACAAAGGCCGTTACCGGGACATCGAACACGCACGTGAGGTTCTCGGTTTCGTACCTGAAGATGGCATCCCGGAGTGGCCTATGGAGCGTCCAGAGTAGGTACGGCGTGGCGCTTATTTAACACAACGCGAATCATTCCACGTAGGAATTTCACATCTCACAGGTCTAGTATTCAACATCGCTGCGCGCCCTGATCGGTCCTCTCCTGTGAGATGAAACCGGACGAGTGCACATCTTCATGCGATGCGACTTCACACACCACATACACCGGCCGCGTTTGAGAAGTCCCACATAAGGGGACGCGTACGGCCGTACATAGTTCAGGCGACGCTGGCCTCACTGGCGCTGCTTGCTATCTTGCTGATCGAGCAGGGTGTATCTGACGGCATCATCGTCGTCACGATCGCGTCGTCTACTGCAACCGTGTTCGTGGTTCCGCACTCAATCGCAGCGTCATCGCGAAGGGTTGTCGGCGGTCATGTCGTCAGCGTCCTGGTTGGATTGTTGCTCTGGGGTGCGCTGAACCTGGTGTCCGGTGATGCCAACGCGGCTTCAAACCTTCAGATTGATATCTTCGGTGCAGCGGCCGTAGGGCTGTCCGTTCTCGTGATGGCGACCACCAATACCGAGCATCCACCGGCAGCCGGCACGGCCTTCGGAATCATTGTCGGTGGATTTTCTTTCACCTTTATCGCCTTCATATTGACCGCAGCGGTAATCCTTTCGCTGGTCCGGGCGCTACTTCGAGACCGGCTGCAAAACCTACTTTGATCGCACCAAACAGGGCTGACCGAGCCGCAAACGCGAAGACGCCGCCCGGCAATTAAGCCACGGCGGCGTCTTCTTATCTAACCGGTCGTTCGGTCTAGCGGTCTGCCGGTAGCGATGGCGATTCAAGGTAGCGCCAGAGATCACTATCCACGTTGAGAATCAACGTAGAGTCCTGTGCTAGCAGTGCCTTGTACGCCTCGAGTGACCGGGTAAACGCGTAGAACTCTTCATCACGCCCCAGTTGCTCAGCCAGGATTCCGATCGCCTCTCCTTCAGCCTCACCTCGGATTCTGGCGGAGTCACCCTGCGCAGTCTGCGTGATGATCTCGACCTGACGGTCTACATCAGCACGCTTCTCAAGGTCAATCTGAGCCCCTTCCGCCCGTTCAGCGGAGGCAATCCGCTCACGTTCAGCACGCATCCTGTCGAACACCGAACTGGAGACGTTGGACGGGAAGTCAGCGCGTTTGATCCGCACATCAACAACTTCAATGCCGAAACGGTCATTGAGCGGCACGCGATACCGGAAATTCTCGATATCGAGCCCGAAATCAAGCGGCGCCGGACTGTTGATGATCGCCTCAAGCTGCTCCGGCGTGGGAATCCGATCCCTGATCGGCTCTTCATCCTCCGCGACGGCTCGACCTGCGATGACTATCGTCAAACTCGGGTCTCGGAGACCACCGGGGAGCGCTTCCGCGTCTTCACGGGTGATGTCCAGCAACTTGGATGAAGCCGTGACCCGCTGCATGATCTCTTCACGGGTGATGTCGATGATCTCTGACTGGAGATCCAACGCCACTTCACGACGGAGGTTTGAGTTGACGATGTCGCCAATTCTCGCTTCCGCGCTGGCCTCCGTGCGGAGGGCCTGGAAGAAGATCAGCGGATCGGTGATGCGGTAGCGCGCGAACGCATCGATCACCAATGTACGTTTGTCCAGCGTCAGCAGGGATGCCGGTGGGGCGTCTACACGAAGCAGGCGCTTGTCTAGTTTGGTTACTGACTCAACGAAGGGAACCTTAACGGCCAGCCCCGGGTCCCTCTTGGACTCCTGGAATTCACCAAGCCTGGTAACGATAGCGACCTGAGTTACATCGACGATATAGAGCGTCTGGGACGCCACGACACCGACGACGATCAGGATGATCAGGAGAGGAATTGCAATTTTACGCATCTTACTGTCCTCCCCCTACGCCCGTACTCCCGGAGGAGCTGAGCGGTAAGAACGGAAGAACGCCGTCGGCGACCTCACCGGTCACGACAAACTTCGTGGTACCCGGAAGTATCTCCTCCATCGCCTCAAGGTAGAGGCGCTGACGGGTGATGTCCTTGGAGTTCAAGTAACCCTCCAGGAGGCTCTTGAATCCTTCAGCTTCACCAGTTGCAAGTGCGATACGTCCGGCCTTGAAACCTTCAGCCGCCTCGGTAATGCGTTTCGCTTCACCAAGTGCCCTTGGAAGCTGGTCCGCCTCGTAGGCATCAGCCAGGTTCCTCAACCGTTCTTTCTCTTCCTGCGCAACTACAACGTCTTCAAACGCGTCCCGCACTTCTTCCGGCGGGTTCACATTCTGGAGAAGTACGGAGATTACGTTGATGCCGGAGCGGTAGAAGTTAAGCAGGTTTTGCATCTGGAGGCGTGTGTCCTCCTGGATCTGCTCTCGTCCTTCCGTCAGTGCATCGTCGATCGTTCGTGATCCGATGACCTGTCTGAGCGCCGTCTCCGCAACGTCCCGTAGCGTTCGACCATCTGGCCGTCCGCTACTGACGCCTCGATCCGGGTCGCCCGGGTCATCAACATTAAACAGGTAATTGCCGATATCGGTGATCCGGTACTGGATGACAGCGCCGACGTCGACGATGTTCTCGTCACCCGTAATCATCTGAGCTTCGCCCGGTACCTGGACGACAGATGACACGCCCTCGCTACCGCTACGGAAGCCAAGTTCAAGGGTCCGGGTCTGTGTGACCTGGATAATGTCACGCTGACCGACCGGAGCCGGCCACCACCAGTTCAGACCTGAACCTGCGGTGCTGTCGAACTTACCGAACAACCGAAGGGCGGCTTGCTCGTCAGGGTCGACGGTGAAAATGCCGGAGGCCACCCAGATAACGGCGGCAACGATCATGCCGATCAGTACGATCAGGCTGAAACCGCCTCCGCCGAGAAACCCGAGTGGCGGCAATCCGCCCTTAAAGCGCCCGATCAGGTCTTCTAACGAGACCTGCTCGCGGCCGGCGTTTCCGCCATTATCTCCGCCACCGTCCTCCGGTGGGCGGTACATTTCGTCCCGTCCCATGCCCGGTCCAGTCTGGGGTATGGAATCGCTACCAGCGGCCATTATCACTCCTGCCGGCGGCGTTCAATCGCCCGCCGCCCGGCGGTGGCGCGAAGGCCCCGCCTGATTGCAATTTGGCGACTCCCGAAACAAAACGTTATCCGTATCGGAGGCCAAAATTTTCTTGTGCCCGGCGAACGCATACGCGTTCTCTTGCCAGACCACCGGAAAGTATACCTGAGGCACACCGGAATGCCTTGAGTCGGATTCATTACTGGGGGCTGTGATTCAGCTCTCCCCGATCTTTTGCTAACCGAGAATTCTGAAGCACGGTCCGTTACCCGCCGTCCGCCCGCTCCCGTTCAAGCGTCTCTATGAATCCTGCGTAACTATTTGTCCCCTGTATGGCTTTTACGAGATCGCCGACGTTTTCGACGTATGTCCGTAATTCTTGTACCTGTGCGCCTATCGGACTGACCGACGCCGGGTTGTCGCCGTACGAGCCGTTGAACGCGAAGTAGGCCTGATTGATCTTCCGGATGAATATCCCGTGGTCCTGCAACTCAATCCTTCGCTCCTCCATGTACGCCTCGGCACCTTCGATCTCGCCCTCGGCCAACATTTCGTCCGTGGTCAAGCGTGTCTCACGCATGAACTCACGGAAGCTGAATGCGTCAGGATCAGGATCTTCGGGAGGCTCCGGTATGAATGGGGCAGGAGGAGGCAACGTCTCTCCAGTTATTCGCTCGTAAGCGATGCGCCCGACCTCTTCGCCAAATATGTTCGCCACCGTTTCGTTCAACGTGGTCAGGTCGGAACTACCCCAGTACGCTCGGCCAAGTGGTTTGAATATCAGGTACGCGTGGAGCCATTCGTGGGCAGCGACATCCAGGGTGGAGAGCAGGTCACGATCGTCCGGGATGACGGTCGGGAATGTGGCGACGCCGCCAGTGCCAAGCACGATGGAGGACAGGTCCGGATCCAGGTCGTAGACCTTTGTTTCTATGTCTTCTCGCTGAGCCAGTGTGATGTCGGCATCGATCAAGATCGACTCACGACGTTGGATGCGATCTCTTGGAGACGTGATGAGGACGCGCGGGGTTGAGTCCAATCTGAAATCTACGGGCGGCCAGGTGAGCGGTCCTAACTCACCGATATCCAGATCCCGAAGTACGGCGTCGATGGTGGACTCAAGTAGCTCTTCGACATCGTTGCGCAGACCTCGGCGTTCAGACTCAAGCCGGTCTAGCGCTTCCTGAAGTGAAGCAAGTAACTCCGGATCTGGTTCTGCCGCGGACGCAGCTCGATCAAGTTCGCCTTCAGCGGAGGCAATCTCATCATTGAGCTCAAGGTATCGGTCCAGGTCTTGTCGCTTTTCCTCCTCGGAGGCGCCGAGCCCCAGGATGAATTCCTTGACCTGATGCACCCATTTGTCGAGGAAGTTAGAGACCTCCCACCCGACGAGGCCGTATTCGTAGCCGCGTGCTGCCGATTGTGCCGGGCTGAGAACACGCGTTGAACGGGAGGTGAAGAGCAACAACACGACGACAAACAAGATCAAGGCGCCCTTCCAGAGGCGTCGACTCTTGAGGGTTTTCCAGATGCTGCGGAATGGCCAACTGAGCACGCGCAGCAACATCAGGACGACATGTGCCGCGGTGATGAGCAATCCGCTGGGGCCTGTTGTGGCAGAGGTGGGCAGTGGTCAAGCCTTGGGTTCGAGGGTGTCCGGAGGAGGATACGGGTCGCCAGTGATGCGCGACTGTTAACGATATATACGACGTTCAGTGCAGTTCGGGAGGTCTGCAAGCCGAGATGTACGTATAACCTCAACGCAATGAAAGTTTCAGTCACTGCATCAAAGGTCCTCGCGCTCATCGCAATCGTAGCCACGGTTGCCGTTGCGTGCAGTTCTCCAGAGACCACTGAACCCGGCCAATTCACGGTCGACCCGGCCGCCTCTCTCGTGGCTCCGGGCGTTGCCACCGATGGCTCAACTCAGCTTGTCAGCGAGGGCGATTGGGTCGTAGATCGACTCCAAACAGTTCAGTCAATCTGGGGATTCTCTCCGGACGGCGTCGCGTGGCAGAACTCGTACGACTTTCGGCAGATGCGGGGTCAACCGGCATGGTTTGGCAGCACCGGCGTAGATGGATGGGCGGGTGCGGGCCAGGCGATCCCACAATCAGTACTCCACGAACTTGGCCATTCTTACTGGGGTGCGTTCCCTGTGGAAGGTCGACCTGATTCCGACACCGAAACGCTGTTGCAGTCTTACGGTGCTGATCTACTCACGTTCATGCGGCAACCGCCCGATCGGTTTGAACCGCTCAGGGATCGATTCCGGAACTTGCCGAATCTGGACCGTGGTGATCTTCCAGACCTGGTGCATTTCGGAGAATCGGAGCTTATCTACTTCACGGGCGGTGATCTTGACCTGGTCCCGCCAATTCTCAGGAAGTACTACGCCGCATATCTCACGGATTTGGGTGTAGCCGATGACGTGAACGATTGGCCTGCCGCACTTGGATGGTGGTTTGCGCTGGAGGACGATGAGCGTGGTGCCGCCGGGAGCGTGTTCGGGCTACAGCATTTTCCGCTTGGGTCTTACGAAGGGGTTTCTCAACCTGATGGCGTCGGGCTGAGTACCGAACTCGTTTCACTCCTGGAAAGCGAAGAGAAGCAACGGTTGGTCGACTTTGCGGACCAGTTCGACGAGATCAAAGCTCAACGAAACGCCCTGACAGACGCCACAGGGACTGATCGGGGTTTCAACTTCTGGGCGCGATACCTGAGCGACATCTTTGACCTGCACATCGACCACCCTGAAGTGCTCGCCAATCGAACAGGTGCCCGTGGGCAGGAGCTTGGTCGGACGCTTGATATGTACCGAGAAATAGAGTCCCTGTCTCCCGAACAACAGGCGGAACGGTATCAAGCGCTCATCGTCACGTCCGCCGCGCAAAACGTTCGGGACTTCGCTCCACTTTTGAAGGCCCGGGCGTTACTGACCCTGTTTCCAGAGGGTTCTGCAGAGCAGGCCCAGGGTATCGAGGCGTCCGCCAGCATTTTCGCTGCTGAGCTGCGTGAGCTGGTGGCGATCGCAGACGCAGCGCTTGAGGCAAGTAAATCAGACCCGGTGGTGGCGGCCATTGCGCTTGCAGAACGCCTGAAAGAGTTCCCCGATGACCGGCTGGCCGGCAGTATCGACACGATATTCAGCACGATGCGTGATGCAGATCCGGACGCGACCCGCGATGTGATCGGCGGACTTCCCGACGCATTCCTCCTGAGATTACTCGACGTCCGCCCTTCCGCCGCCCGTGTGGGCGAGATCACACCAGAACGCTTGTTGAACGCAGCCAGGGTCACAAACGGGGCATCGTCACATACGTTAATAGACGGGGTTGCGTTACTGTCCGAGAACACCTCGGGCAACTTCGCCATTGATGCGCCGTATGACGAGGCCATCTACAACCTGCTTGATGGTCTCGCTGTCTCGGACCCGCAACTCGTGCTTCAGGTATTCCGTGAGACCGATCTCAGGCCACTGCCATGGGTTACAGCTCACGGTGAGGCTGCAGCAAGAGCGTTTGGGGCGAATCCAGCATCGTCTGCGGCCCTGCTTGCAACCTACGAAGGTCCGGAGCCGACGCCCGAACGGATATTGCGGCAGTTGGCCTTCACTGACGCAGGCACAGCAGCTGATCTGATGTTGGCCGCTCTGGACGTGGGCCGGGGGCATGATCTAACCAACACGCTCAACTCGATCGTGTACGACGCTTACTGGTCAGCCCTCGGTGTCGGTCCAGACCGAAGACTCGAATCCGCCGCCGAGCTGCTCACAGCGCTCAGGGACAGGGTCGGTGCCGAGCGAGTCGCCGGATTCGTACTTGGAGGCGTTACGGACTACCTGTCTGCCGTGGGTACGGGCGATCTGGAAACTGAGTACAGATCTCGTCACATTGAGACCATCGAAGCGCTGCTGGCATTTGCCGACAACAATGACGACCAGTTGTTATTCGAGTCTTTATCGGCCGCTATCAAGTCTGCAACGTCGTAATTCATACCCCATATCGAGGGCAATTTAAGGGGTTGAACCACCCGACCTCACTCGCCCCTCACTGACGTTACGTTCGCCAGTGCTATACTCCGCCCAAAGCCAAATACCCCAGTTTCGCCGGCAGGTCAAACCTTCTCCGGCGCGCTCACTTAAATCTGACTGAGTCTGGAGGCGACCATGGCGGGATTCACCACTGCGCAAATCAGGAACGTCGTGTTCCTGGGCCACTCAGGGTCCGGGAAGACGTCGATAGCTGATTCGATGTTTCACCTTGCAGGTGAAACGACGCGCTTAGGTAGTGTGACGGGCGGCACCAGCGACTCAGATTTTGAGCCTGAAGAGCAACGTCGTCAGTCAAGCGTTACGACCGCGATCCTGCCAAGTCCGTGGAAAAACACGAAGATCAACGTGTTGGACGCGCCGGGTTACGCAGACTTCGCCGGGGAGATGCTCTCCGCACTGCGCGTTGCTGACGCGGCGGTACTGGTGATCTCCGCCCCGTCAGGCGTAGAGGTCGGTGCGCTTCAGGCCTGGGAGCGGCTCGAAGAAAGCTCTCTCCCACGAATGGTAGCGATCAACAAACTTGATCGTGAAAATACCGACTTCAACCAGGTCGTGGAAGAGATATCCGAGGCCTTTGGACGGAAATGTGTGCCGATCCAGATCCCCAACGGGGTTGAAGCGGCATTTACCGCCGTCGGTTCTTTGATTAGCGATTCCGCACTTCAGGAAGGCGATGGCGCTGACCTGTTTGAGCGGCTTGTGGAGGCTATCGCCGAGACGGACGATGAATTGGCCGAGAAGTACCTAGAGGGAGAGTCCCTCACACCAGAAGAACTGATTTCAGGACTCCGGAGTGGTGTCGCATCTGGCGAAATCGTTCCGGTGTTGGCGACTGCGGCGTTGGAAGAGGTCGGGGTGTCCGAATTAATGGACGCCATCGTTGATCTGCTGCCTTCACCGGCAGATGTAGACCCAGTGGACATTCCGGATGACGCAGTTGCGAACCTCGTGTTCAAGACTAGCGCCGATCCGTTTGTCGGCAAGCTTTCCTACTTCCGTGTGTACGGAGCGCCGTTTACTGGCAACTCTGAGTTCTACAACGTGAACAAAGATGAATCGGAACGCGTCGGACAGGTCTCGGCGCCGAAGGGCAAGGAGACCGAAAACACGGACGAAGTTGTGACCGGCGACATCGGCGTCATTTCACGTCTCGATGTGACAGGAACCGGGGACACGCTTACCGACAAAGCGGAACCGGTGACACTGGACGGCATCGATATGCCGGAGCCGTTTTACGCACTGGCCGTCACCCCGAAGACTCAGGCAGACCTGGACAAGATGTCCGATTCGCTATCGCGCCTCGGCGAAGAAGACCCCAGCCTTCATATCTCCCGTGATCCAGTGACCGCTGAGTCCATCATCCGTGGACTTGGAGACGTGCACGTGGAGATCGGCGTAGAGCGAGTTGAACGTAAGTTTGGGGTAGCGCTTGAGACTTCACTGCCACGTATCGCTTACATGGAGACGATCGGCGGTTCCGCACGCGTCGAGTACAGGCACAAAAAACAGTCCGGCGGTCACGGCCAGTACGGACACGTGGTCATAGAGTTAAACCCGCTCACCCGCGGCGACGGGTTCGTCTTTGACAGCAAAGTAGTTGGCGGCAACGTGCCGCGTGAGTACATACCTGCGGTGGAAAAGGGCGTCGTGAAGTCGATGGAGGAAGGTCCGGTAGCCGGATTCCCCGTCGTCGACGTTGGGGTCACTCTTGTGGACGGCAGCAGTCACTCGGTGGACTCGTCCGGAATGGCGTTTGAGATCGCTGGTGGATTCGCATTACGCCAGGGCATCCCACAGGCGCATCCCGTTCTGCTTGAACCGGTAATGCACCTGCGGATCTTTGCCCCGGACGACCTTACGGGCGACATCATCAGCGACCTGAACACGAAGCGTGCGCAGATACAGGGCATGAACCCCGCTGCGAATCGCCACACCATTATCGAAGCTGACGCACCGCTCGCGATGGTCCAACGCTATGCGACGGACCTCCGGGCGATAACCGCCGGACGCGCCTCGTTCGAGGCGACTTTCGCCCGCTATGGCGAGGTCCCGCAGCAGGAAATGGACAAGGTCGTTCAGCAGTACAAGAAGGAAGAGGTCGCCGTTACCTAGTCGGCGATCACTTTCCCGGGTAACGGCGGACGGCCTCCAGGATGGCGTCCGTCCCGAACTTAAGCGCGTCCACTGGGATGCGCTCGTTGCCCGCGTGGAACATCGATGCAAAGTCGATCTCGCGCGGCAGGTTCATGGGTAAAAATCCATAGGTCTGGATTCCGAGCAGGGAGAAGAAACGGGCGTCTGTCGTGCCCGGGATCATGGTCGGAACGACCACAGAACCAGGGTCCGCGTCTTCGATAATCGACGCCAGCGTCCGGAAGTACGCCAAGTCTGGAGCCGCCGGTCCCGGATCGTAATACTGGAGGTCTATCTCGGGCGCGTTCGGGCCTTCACCCAGTTCACCCAGCACGCTCTTGAGCTCCTTGACCAGATCATCTGGCGTGTAGCCGGGCAGTATTCGGCCGTCCAGTTGTAGCGATACCTCGCCCGGCGTGACATTGGGCACGCTTCCTCCGGTAACGACGGTCGGTGCGACCGTGTTGTGGAGCATGGCGTCAAACATCGCCCCGCGCTCACCGATTCGACCCAGCGCCCAGTCAGTCAGGCGTGGACGCAGCAGCAGTTTGATAAACAGGCTCTTCGGGAACGGAAGCGCACGTGCTAGTGCCGATAACGATTCTCGAACGGCGGGCGTGATGTGTACGGGGAGTCGCTTGCTTTCGATTAATCGTACGGCCTCAGCCATGTGCGCCATGGCCCCACTACGTGTTGCTAAAGAACCATGTCCGGATAGACCGCGAAACGTTAGCGTCACGAGTACCGACTGCTTCTCGGCGATCATCAGCGGATACACGCGTAATCCGGAGACATCTGTGGCAAACCCACCCACCTCGCCTATAGCGTGGCGTACACCGGCGAACTCTTCGGGATGCTCCTCGACAAGGAATCGTGCACCAAAGTTACCGCCCAGTTCCTCATCCGAGACGGCTGCGAAGATCAGATCGCCCGGCGGTGCCTCACCGGTTTCCTTCATGCGAATCATCGCTGAGGCCATCATCGCCAGTCCGCCCTTCATATCGATAGCACCACGACCCCATATGAAGCCGTCTGCTATCTCGCCGGAGAACGGCGGGCGATCCCACTGCTGACTTTCCACGGGTACGACATCTACGTGGCCGTATAGCAGTAGTGGCGGCGCAGATCCGCCTGGTATTCGGGCGAGCAGATTCGGCCGTTCTGTGTCACGGGCAAGCGTTTTCGTATCGATGCCGTGCCGTACGAACAGCCCTTCAAGGTATTCGATGCAGGCGCGTTCGTTGCCGGTAGGGTTCGTGGTATCGAACCTGATCAGTTCCTGGAGGATCTCGGCAGGGGATTTAGTCATCTTGAGCTCCGGTAGCGGCCGGCTAAGCTCGCCGAAGTTCTGATGACGTGGCGAACGCGAATATCGGTGGGATTGCCACCCCGATCCCGCCAACGACAAGTGCGAGCTCGTTACTGGTCGCCTCTGCCAGTACACCGCTCAGCAAAAAGCCCAGTGCGAAGAGCTGCATGGTCATGCCGAACAGACTCATGACGCGCCCCCGCATTTCGTCCGGTGTATAAGTCTGAACAAGAACGCTGATGGTGATCACGTACGCAAGACCCACAGCTCCCATGACGGCAAGTAGGGCCAACGACAGGTAATACTCTCGCGAGAATGCGAATCCGATCATGCAAGCCCCGAATATGATTCCCGATGTGACCATCAGCGGCCCTTTTCGGCTTTTATCGCCTCCAACAACGAGCACCATGGTTCCGGCTGCCCCGCCTAACCCGAACAGGGCCATCATCACGCCAAATCCTTCACCTCCCACCTCAAACACATCAGCGGCATATACGGGGATTAACGGAATGATGAAACCGGCAAATAATGCCAGCAGATTGAGCGACATCAATACACGGATCATTGGATCGGTCCGTACAAAGTTCATGCCGTCTTTGATGTCTTGCCAGGCTGATTTGGACTCGTCACTTCGATAGACGTTCCGATTCCTGACCAACAGCAACATTCCCAGGCCAATCACTCCAAGCACACCCACAAGGAAGTAGACCGAATCTGCACCCCAAACGCCGATCATCACACCGGCCACCGCGGGGCCGGCTATCAAGCCAATCATCCCTGTGGATTGCATCAATGAACTCGCGCTCATCAACTTGTCCCGGCCTACCAGCTCTACGACGAAACTCTGGTTGGCGGGCATTCCAAATGCGACAACGCTGCCCTGAAACAGGGCCAGCGCGAGCAAGATCCAGACCGTAATGATGTCAGCTGCGATGAGATATCCGGTCAGAAATGACGCCGCTACGATCGCCGCTCGGACGATCAGCAGGATGTCCCGCTTAGGAAAGCGGTCAGCAGCGAGTCCTCCGACAAGTGATAGCGCGATTACGGCAATCGCGGGGACGCCGTTCACGACGCCGACCCACGCCTGTGATCCGGTGAGTTCATACGAGAGCCATGATTGGACGGCTGCTCGGGCTTCGAAGCCGAACACCATGAAGACGCTGGCAAACGCCATCCATCGAAAGTCACGGATCTTCAGGACTTCCATCGGCCCAGCGCGGGAAACTGGTGCGTCAGACACCGGATCGTCGCCGACCGAAATTTCTGCGAGGTTGTCCTGTTCAGCCTTTGTTGCAGCCATAGGTAATGTCTGATTTCATCCGTATAAAGGGATTCTTTTGCCACGTCCGGGTCATATGAAGTGACGTATCGTTTTAGAGTTGGTAGCCGTCGCTATCGCACCAACTCGCACGCGCTCAACAATACTCCGCCGGACTAACACTCGTCTCGGAGCACAAGACACGTCAATCGGGAGTTCAAGTGTCCAGGTTAATAACCCGAAATCGTGTAATCGCTCTTGCAACAGGCGTGATGCTAGTGGCCGCTGCGTGTAGCGGTGGAAGTGGGGTTGCTCCAACCCGAGACCCATCGTTGCCGCCACACGTCGCCGACGCGTCAAACGGCGAGAAGCTGTTCAAGAACGAGAGTTGCTCCGCGTGCCACTCGACCGGTACGCGACGCGTAACCGGGCCGGGGCTGGCAGGCATCGCACAGTTGGCTGCAACTCGTGATGCAGCGCTTACAGCCGATGAGTACCTGGAACAGGCGATCCGTGATCCCGGGGCCTACGTGCTAGATGGGTTCGGCAATCTGATGCCGAACACCTACAGCCGTTTGCCACAGGACGATGTGGATGACCTGATCGCTTACTTGAAGGCGCTGCCAGGCGGGGGTTAAGGCCGGTAGTAGGGACGGGGCTTGTTTCGCCCGTCAATATTTAAGACTTCTCACTCACGCCAACCCTCTCCCGCTGGGAGAGGGAGAACATGCGAAACCCCTTACACGGGTGGGTGCAAGTTGTGAAAGTCGGTCGCCTGCTCGAAGGCGTGACCTGCCTGGACAAGCAACTGTTCTGACAGGTGGTGACCGACGAATTGGAGACTGAGGGGAAGGCCATCACCGTTCAGCCCGCACGGAAGCGAAATCGTCGGAAGACCCGAGAAGTCAGCCGGTACGGTGAATCGGAAGAACTCCCACGGATCGAGTTCCTGCTGAATGGTCCCGTACATGTCATCTGAAGTGACCGGATACGCCGCGCCGCCCATGGAAGGACATGCCAGGAGGTCGACCCCTCGCATCGTGACGCGAAGGTCGCCTACACATGCAGCTCGCAGTACGTCCGCATCCGCGTAATCGGCTGCGCTCAGTGACGCACCCCTCCTTAGCCACTCGCGGAACCACGGGCCATACTCGTCCGCTCGTGAAGGATAGGTGTCGGCATGTGCCGCCAGCGCCTCAGCCTCACAGATCGGCGCCCACGCGGCGAGATACTCCCTCAAATTGGCCGACATCTTCACCGGAACGATCTCAGCGCCAAGGCTCTCCATCACACGGACGGACTCGGCGACAGCGGCAGCCTGTTCCGGTTCAACGTCTTCGCTGGCGTACTGCTCGTCAAACCCGATCTTGAGCCCACTAACGCCATCTCCAAGATTCGCCGTCATGTCCGGGACCGGGCTTGGGAGGGTCGTCGGATCGTTTGGATCCAGCCCGGCGATTGTTTGCAGCACGATTCCGGCGTCGGCAGCTGAGCGCGTCATCGGGCCGATGTGGTCAAGCGACTCAGCGAGCGCCATCACGCCGTAGCGGCTTACTCGGCCCCATGTGGGTTTCAGGCCGACATTCCCGCAAGCCGCGGAAGGAAATCGAATCGACCCACCCGTATCGCTGCCCAACGTACCGAATGCGAGTCCGGCCGCCGCAGCACACCCGGAGCCGCTTGACGACGCCCCGGACCAGTAACTCTCCTTCCAGGGATTCTCCGGCACGTCCAACTTCGGGTTATACCCGGCCATAGCGCCTTCGGTGAGATTTAACTTGCCGAGCATCACCGCTCCGGCGTCGTTGAAACGGCTAACGACCGTGGAATCAAAATCAGGGATGTTGTCGGCAAACACGGCGCTGCCGCCCATGGTGCGCACGCCGGTCGTGTTGCAAAGGTCTTTGACCGCGATCGGAATTCCGTGAAGTGGACCACGATAGTTACCGGAAGCGATCTCGGCGTCAGCGACCCTCGCCTGCTCCCGTGCGCTATCCGCCATCACCGTGGCGTACGCCTTCAGCTTGCCATCGAGCCGTTCAATACGGTCCAACTGCGAATCGGTCAGCTCCACCGAAGACAACTCGCCGTCTCTGATCAATGGCGCGAGTTCCGTGATGGTCTTGTAGTGAAGATCTTCGGTCATCAGGTGCTCCTTCTTATGGCCATCATCACGGCGATGTCCGGGGCTACGGAAGTGGGTGCAGGCTATGGAAATCGGTCGCCTGCTCGAAGGCGTGTCCTGCCTGAATCAGCAACTGCTCCGACAGGTGATGGCCGACGAACTGGAGACTGAGCGGGACGTTCCGGTCGTTCAATCCGCATGGCAGCGAAATGGTCGGGAGGCCGGAGTAATCCATGGGCGCGGTGAACCGCGATTGCCACGGAACCCGGCTTGGTGGGATCGGACCGTACAGCTCTTCGTGAGTGATCGGGTATGCCGTTGTATGCGCAGACGGGCAGGCCAACAGATCTATCCCGCGCATCGTATTGCGAAGCTCGCCGACACACGCCGCTCTCAACACTTTGGCTTCCGCGAATTCTGCCGCGGTATGGGAGGCGCCGCTCGTGAGCCAGCCACGGAACCACGGTCCATACTCATCGGCACGCTCCGGGAAGGTCTCGGCATGGGCGGAAGCAGCTTCCGACGAGCAAATTACGGGCCAGGCCTCCAGGTATTCCCGGAGTCGTGAGGGCATCTTGACCGTGACGATCTCTGCGCCCAGCCCCTCCATCACCTTCACGCTCTCGGCGATTGAGTTCGCGATCTCAGGTTCGAGATCTTCAGACGCATACCGCTCGTCGTAGCCGATTTTGAGACCCCTGACGCCTACGTCCAGCGTCCCGGTCATCGCCGGGACCGAATTTGGAAGCGATGTCGGGTCGTTAGGATCGTAGCCCGCAATCGCCTGGAGCATGATCCCTGAATCCGCTGCAGAACGGGTGAGCGGGCCGACGTGGTCAAGCGACTGCGCAAGGTTCATCACGCCGTAACGGCTTACGCGGCCCCACGTGGGTTTCACCCCAACCGTGCCGCACGCCGCGGCCGGATAGCGGATCGAGCCGCCTGTGTCGCTGCCGAGCGTTCCGTAGGCAAGCCCCGCGGCCGTCGCAACCCCGGAACCGCTGGAAGATTGACCGGCCCAGTGTCTATCCGCCCACGGGTTCTCCGGAATGTCCAGCTTCGGGTTATATCCACCCATCGCGCCTTCGGTCAGGTTGAGCTTGCCAAGCATCACTGCACCGGCATCGTTCAATCGTGTGACTACAGTTGCATCGAAATCAGGAACGTTGTCGGCGAAAACGGCGCTACCGCCCATCGTCCGGACCCCCTCCGTATAGCAGAGATCCTTGACGGCGATGGGGATGCCGTGGAGCGGTCCTCGGTAGTTGCCTGATGCGATCTCGGCGTCAGCGGCCTTCGCCTGCTGACGGGCGCTGTCGGCCATCAAGGTTGCGTACGACTTCAGATGACCATCAAGCTGCCCGATGCGGTCAAGCTGAGACTCGGTCAACTCGACCGACGACAGCTTGCCGTCACGTACCTGAGGCGCTAGCTCGGATATGGTCTTGTAGTGGAGATCTTCGGTCATTCAGCGATCCTTATTGCTGCGGAAGAGTGCGTGTTTGGCGTCTATACCGGCGGATGAAGGTTGTGGAAATCGGTCGCCCGCTCGAAAGCGTGGCCCGCCTGTACCAGAAGCTGCTCAGACAGATGGTGCCCCGTGAATTGGAGGCTTAGTGGGAGTCCATCACCATTAAGACCGCACGGAAGTGAGATAGTCGGCAGTCCGGCGAAGTCCATCGGCACCGTAAACCGTGACGTCCACGGATCACGATCGGGCGAAGGTGGTCCGTACAACTCTTCTGGCGTCACCGGATATGCAGCGCGTGCGGTCGACGGACCAGCCAGGAGGTCGACTCCCTGCATGAGAAGTCTGAACTCTCCGACACACGCGGCACGGAGCAGATCAGCCTGTGCAAGTTCAACGGCCGTGTGCGCGCTGCCGTTGGTTAGCCACTGCCGGAAAAACGGGCCGTAGTCTTCAGAGCGGGAAGGGAAGGTCTCGACGTGCGCCGCCGCGGCTTCCGACGAACAGATGATTGGCCAGGCGCTCATGTATTCACGGAGACGGGACGGCATTTTCACCGGAACGATCTCCGCGCCGAGCCCTTCCATCACCCGCACGCCATCGATCACGGCTGCAGCGAAGTCCGGGGCCATATCTTCGGTGGCGTAGTTCTCGTCAAAACCGATCTTGATTCCGTTGACTCCGGCGTTCAGTGTCGCCGTCATGTCCGGGACAGGCTGCGTAAGCGTGGTGGGATCGTTGGGATCGAGCCCTGAGATGACCTGAAGAACGTATCCTGCGTCCGCAGCGGACCGCGTCAGCGGTCCTACGTGGTCGAGCGACTCTGCGAGGTTCATCACCCCGTATCGGCTTACACGACCCCAGGTTGGTTTTAGTCCGACCGTTCCGCAAACAGCCGCCGGATGGCGAATCGAGCCGCCGGTATCACTTCCAAGCGTGCCGAATGCCAGTCCGGCCGCTGTAGCACTACCTGAACCGCTGGAAGAAGCACCGGCCCAGTGACTTTCTTTCCACGGATTTTCCGGGATGTCCAACTTCGGGTTGTAGCCACCCATAGCGCCTTCAGTCAGATTGAGCTTTCCGAGCATGACCGCACCGGCATCGTTGAAACGGGTCACGACGGTGGAGTCAAATTTCGGAACGTTGTCGGCAAATACGGCGCTACCGCCCATGGTGCGGACGCCATTGGTAGCACACAGGTCTTTGACGGCAACGGGGATGCCATGCATCGGGCCCCGATAGTTCCCCGATGCGATCTCGGCGTCGGCGGCCTTCGCCTGTGCCCGGGCGCTATCTGACATAACTGTGGCGTATGACTTGAGTCGGCCATCGAGTTGATCGATGCGTGCGAGCTGCGATTCCGTAAGCTCCACCGAAGTCAGTTTGCCGTCGCGCATCAGCGGGGCGAGTTCGTGGATGGTCTTGTAGTGGAGATCTTCTGTCATGTGTTGCTCCGGGAGGGGCTTTTATCCGTGAAATAAGCGTTGATCGCGCCTGATAAGAATCCCTTCTCCCTCACCCCAGCCCTCTCCCGCTGGGAGAGGGGGTCTCTCTACCTTGCTACTCGAACCCGGCCGGTCGTTTGTCCGCCCAGGGCCTGGCGTCTTCGAACGCCTTGGAAGCGGCCATGACCGTTTCCTCGTCGCCCCATCGCCCCACAATGTGGAGGCCGATCGGCAGTCCGTCGCTTGAAAAGCCCGCCGGTGCCGTTGCAGCCGGATTTCCGGTCATGTTGAACGGATAGGTGAAGGGAGTGAAGCCCCAGAGCTTGTCCGGGACGGTCACGCCGTCGATCACCGCCGGGTGCTCGCCCACCTTGAACGCGGGAGTGGCGAGCGTAGGCGTGAGCAGCAGATCGTAGTCTTTGAAGAACTCCTGAACGTAGTTCCGGTAGAACTCGAGGCGTGAGTAGGCGTGCCAAAGCTCGGCACCGGTCACCTTCTCACCACCTTCCAGGCCATCCCGCAGGTAGTCCGTCAGCAACTCTCGCTGTTCGAGTAGAGCACCACTCACGGAATAGGTCCGGCAGCGCCAGATAGTCATCAGCAGGTCAAACATCGCTTCCGGCGAATCGATCCTGAAACGGGGCTCTTCAACGATTGCGCCCATCTCTTCGAACGACTTCGCTGCCTGACCGACGGCTTCACGTACCTCAGGGTCCACCGCTACCCCTCCAAGATCGGGCGAGTAGGCAATTCTTAGGCCCTTCACGCCTCGGCCTAGCGCAGCTACGTAGTCCGGTGGGGTTTCCTGGATCGTGAGATGTTCAGCGTCAGGATGCGGCCCGGCCAGTACCTGGAGCAACATGGCTGCGTCGGTCACGTCACGCGCCATGGGCCCTACGTTGGAGTAGTTGAACCAGTGCCAGCTATCCATCCCCGCTGAGTAGCGCGGGACACGCCCCTGTGTCGCTTTGATGCCAAATATGCCGCAAAACGCCGCCGGAATTCGTACCGAACCCGCTCCATCACTACCCTGTGCCCACGGAGTGATACCGGCGGCCACGGAAGAACCGGCGCCACCGCTAGAAGCGCCACTCGTACGCTCAGTGTTCCAGGGGTTACGGCAGGCATCTCCGAGCCGGTTCTCGTTGGTGCCGATGTGGCCGTACTCGGATGTGTTTGTCTTACCGAGGATGACGCCACCGGCATCCTTGATTCGGGATACGGAAAGCGAGTCCGTGTCCGCTATTCGGTCTTTGTAGATGAGGGAGCCGGAGGTGAAACGAACGCCCGCCATCGGCTCGAGGTCCTTGATGGACGTCGGAACGCCGTGTAGGAGACCAAGCTCATCGCCGTCCATTACGGCCTGCTCCGCGGCGCGCGCCGTCTCCAACGCCTGCTCGGGAATTACAGCGAGGTACGCGTTCAACTGACCGTTGAACCTGTCTATGCGGTCAAGCGAAGCCTGGGTGACCTCTACCGGTGAGATCTCCCGGCTTGCGATCATCTCCCGCAGTTTGTGTGCGGGCGTCCAGGCGAGTTCGTTAGGCGTGGTCATATCTCTCCCCCGAGTGGTTGCGTGCCGGTTGGCTGCGCCATTATGGCGCGCGCGCAGCCTCGGTGGAGAGCCGATACCAGATTCAGTCGATTTCCGGAACTACGCTCCAGCGGCAGCCGGGTTCGGCGCGTACGCCATCCGGAGGTCGGATTCCTGGAATATCAACGGCTTCTCGCCACGTGCGTAATCGTAGAGGGCGGCCTTGAAGATGCCCTCCATCGCCTGCACGCCGCCAATGCCGATGGCGAAGACAACGACCCCGATCGGGATTCCGATGATTGGGGTGATGGCACTAAAAATTGCGGTGATCAGTCCGACTACGAGCATTACGCCAATGTAGATGATCCCAAAACCAAAGTTTGATGTGAGCTGACGGCCCCATGTCGCCGTGAACAAGCCCGTCGACCGCTTCATGGCCGTGATTGGTCCGACGCCCTCGGTGACGAGGATCGGGATCACGAAGAACGTGATCATCGCCCAACCGGACGACAGCAAACTTGTACCGATAGAGCCCATCATATTTCCGCGCGATCGGCTACGGAGGTACATGAGAATCAATGCCACTACGGCTGCGATAACGGACCAGAGAAAAATGGTGTGGATGTGCTTGGATGCGTGTGATAACCCTGAACTGATATTCGGGTCGCCGCCGCGCAAACGTTCCTGAGCAGCCGATACCAAGGCAGCGTTGAAGAAGATGACTATGAAGTAGGCGGCAAAGAAAGTCGCACCGGCCAGGATGAGGTCCAAAGGCACGACCTGGTTTTCTTCGAGGCCGGTCGCTGCATTGAACTTGGTCGGTTCTTCGAAGTGATCGATCGTGCCGGTGGCGCTGGCGATAGCGAAAAACACGCCGAGCAGTATTAGAACTCCGATTCCGCCCATGATGGGGAAGAAAATCAGCTCTTTGTCCTTCATCAGGACGCTCCAACTGACTTTTATGAGTTCGAATGTGTGGCCGATTGTTCTGAACATTAGCGCAGTATACCGATCAAGGCTGGAAGTTAGACGGGGCAGTGCATACGATGCAGCCCATTCAAGTGTTGGCCCGCTTGAGAATATTTACGTAATCGGATGCTGGAACGGCTTTCCGGGAATCTGGCAACAAACGTGGCCCAAAAAGGAGTTACGACATGAGCAACGGTCGGGTGAAAGTCGGATTCATCGGCGCTGGAACCATTTCACAACTCCATGAGCTCGGATACCGGGATAACGACACCGGCGAGCTTTACGCCATCGCAGATCCAGCTCCCGGCGTCGCTCAGTCCCGGAAAGATCAGTGGGGAGTCCAGAAGGCGTACACGGATCACCGGGAGTTGTTGGCTGACCCGGACGTCGACGCGGTCGAAATCCTGCTGCCCCATCACATGCACCTGCCGATGACGCTTGAAGCACTGGCCGCCGGGAAGCACGTCTCGCTGCAGAAACCGATGGCGATTTCGATGGACGAAGGTCGTCAGATTGCCGCCGCTGCTGCGGCAAGCGACCGGATTTTCCGTGTTGTCGAGAACTATCGGACTTATGTGCCGTACATGCAGGCGAAGTCGATGATCGATGCGGGCGAGATAGGCGATGTGGTGTCGATCAGGGTGATGATGGTCCGAGGACGCGGCAAGGGCGGGATCGACACACCGCCCGCTGCGCAAGCTTGGCGTGACGACGCTGCTTTAGGAGGTCCTGCGCAGTCGATCCTGGATTACGGCTATCACGTCACCTCCATCGTGTCTTACTTCCTGGGTCAGATCGACAAAGTGCACGCGATGGCGGATCTGGACGGCCCTGAGGGGTTCACCGGTATTCCGTCGGTCATCTCATGGCAACACACGAACGGCGTTTTCGGTAGCTGGAACATGGTGATTGCGCCGGACATGATGGTGCGGACGAGCTACTACCCGCTAGATGAGTGGATCGAGATCACAGGTTCGCGCGGGATCATCTGGATCAATCGCTGCACCGGCGAGATGCTCGGCAAGCCGCCGCTGGAAATGTACCGGGACGGCGAAATCCGAGCCTACAGCGATATGGAGACGGACTGGGGCGACAGCTTCCGCCTGGCGGCACACGCGTTCACAGGAGCGATCGTGAACGGCACGCAACCGGAGATGGACGGCGATGAAGCAGTACACGCCCTGGCGTTCGCCCTGGGAGCAATCAAGAGCGCATCAGAGGGCGTGGAAGTGAAGCTGACGGAGGTTTAGGGGGTGAAATTGTGACCAGTGGACGATCAACTGAACGTCGCGGTTGGGAACGGGATGAGCTTTTACTTGCGCTACGCGTCTATTTTCAAAACCCATTCGGTCGGCTTCACGCGACCAACCCTGAAATAGTCCAACTTGCGGAGGAAATTGGCCGCACCCCGAGTGCCGTCGCTATGAAGGCATCGAATTTCGCTAGCCTGGACCCTGATCTTATGGCCAGGGGAATCAAAGGTCTTCGTGGCGCGAGCCAGGCTGATCGTGCTCTATGGGCACAGGCGCATGATGATTTGGAATGGTTTGCAATCGAGTCGGAATTGGCAAGGATTCGCGTCTCAGGTGAGGATCAAACACAAACGGCCATTGTGGCTCCATCCGGCGAGACTCAAGTCGAGGTCACCATAAACGCACGGCGCGTTCAGACGTTTTTTCGCTCATCTGTATTAGCAGCCTACGAGAACAGTTGCGCAGTTACAGGACTCACTTCGGCTGCGTTGTTAAATGCGGGGCACATTATCCCGTGGAGTGTCGACGAAGGCAGACGTGCGGATCCTAGTAATGGAATCGCTCTGAACGCGCTACACGACAGGGCGTTTGATCGCGGTTTGATCACGTTCGACAGCTCATTCAGGATGGTCGTGTCATCCAAGCTTCGAGAG
The DNA here is from genome assembly GCA_018650185.1 of Chloroflexota bacterium. Classification (GTDB taxonomy): domain Bacteria; phylum Chloroflexota; class Dehalococcoidia; order Lucifugimonadales; family Lucifugimonadaceae. The sequence continues at coordinate 10,458 of JABIGL010000081.1, read as the reverse complement.
GGTCCGATTTCTAACTTTCATCGAGTAATGCTTTTCGACTTCGAAGGCGAACCATTAAGGATTCCAGACCAACACCCGCCTGATCCTCAAGCCCTCGAGTACCACCGTGAATCTGTATTTCAGGGTTGACGCCCCCTAAAAGACGTCAGAGTTCGCCTTTAGCGCCGCTACCTCCGCGTCCGAGTAGCCCGCCTCATGCAAGACCTCGTCAGTGTGTTCGCCGAAGGCCGGGGCTGATCTGGTGATTTCTAGTGGGGACTCGCTCATGGTGGATAGAGGTCCGGGCCCGCGGACGTTGCCGGAGACTGTGTGTTCTGTCTCTACGATCATCCCGTTGGCGAGAGCCTGTTCGTCGTAGACCATTTCTTCGATGAAGCGCATCGGGCCGCAAGGGACGCCGGATTCGGTGAGGATCTTCATCCACTCATCGGTCGTTTTCGTCTTGAACAGATCGCGGTATGTCACGATCAAGCCTTCAGCAAACGTGACCGACTCCGGCGATTCGCGCACGTAATCCGGTTCAAACCGGATGTCGTACACGCCCATGGCATCGGCCATCTTCTTGCGTAGCGGATTGCTGAGGCAGCCGATCGAGATCACCCAGTCCTTCGTCTCATACGGCTGGTAATACGCTGCAAACTCTGGGTTGTAACGCTGGTCCCGGTACATGGCGTAAATTTCGCTGAATGGGACACCCGCTTCCTTGAGCACCGGCAAATCCTCATCACGCCAGGTCTGGCGTGGAGTCGGGAACTCGTCCACCTGCGTCAGGCTGCTCTGCTGCATCCGAAGCGAGTTCTGCAACAACGAGTTCTCTATCTTCTGGCCCTTGCCCGTCTTCTCCCGGTAGTAGAGCGCGGCCGAGACCGACATCATGATGGCGTAACCGGTGGCCATGTCTGAGACCGGCGATACGTTGACCGCCCGGGGCAACCCGTCCACGTCATGCCCCTCGGACGTCATCATCCCGGTTATCGCCTGCACGATCACGTCATACCCTGGTAGCTCTCGATTCGGCCCAAGCCGACCGTACGCTGTAACTTCGCAGTAGATGATCTTCGGGTTGATCGCAGACAGCGTCTCGTAGTCGATCCCGAGTTTGTACGGCACGTCCGGGCGGTGGTTCAGCACGATCACATCGGCATCCTCCACAAGCTTATGAACGACGCTCTTACCGGCGTCCCTGGTGAGGTCTACCCGGATGCTTCGCTTACCGCGGTTCACCGCTATGAACCCTCGGCTCTCGTTCGGACCGGTTGGTCCCGGCGAGGTGGACCGCCAGGGATCGCCCCAGGGTGGTTCCACTTTGATCACATCTGCGCCGAAGTCGGCCAGCAGCATCCCGCCGACGGGACCGGCGATGATCTCAGAGAACTCGATGACGCGCACGCCCTCCAGCGGACCGGGCATCTAGCGAACCTCCCAATGGCTCTTCAACTAGGCTCCTGAGTTCGGGCTGACGATTCCCGATACAGCGCCGGACTCTAACAGGGTTTCGATCTCATTTGCGTCGTATCCAAGCGCGGCCAGGACTTCCAGTGTGTGCTCGCCAAGCCGTGGCGATGAGTGCTCTGACGCCGTGGGCGAATCGCTCATCTTGAAGATCGGCCCAGCGGTGCGCACGGTCCCGGCCAACGGGTGTTCATGTTCCACAATCATCCCGTTCGCAATCGCCTGCTCGTCGAACACCATCTCTTCAACGAATTTCAGCGGCGCAACCGGCACCCCGGCACGCTCAAGAAGGTCAATCCAGTGCGACGCTGGCTTCTCCAGGAACATGCGTTCCGCTTCCAGCACGACCTGCCTCGCCGATTCCAATCCTTCCTCGCTCTGCTGATCGTAGCCGGGGCTGAATCTCGGGTCATCCAATCCCATGGCATCCGCCATCTTTTTGCGGAGCGGTTCGCTCAAGCAGCCGACGGCAATCACCCAGTCCTCTGTCTGGAAGGTTCTGTAGTAGGGGCGGTACGCCGGAGACCGGTCGTTCTGCTGGTAAAGAGCGTCCACGTCCGGGTACGGCAGTCCGGCCTCACGTACAGCGGGAAATTCTTCGAGAACCATCTGGGACTGGGCAGATGGCGCCGATGGGACGTAGGTGAGTGGGAGCGACTGGATGTACAGGGCGTTGGACAGCAGGGACGTCTCAATTTTCTGCCCACGCCCGGTACGCTCACGATGGAAAAGCGCCGCCAAAACTCCCTGGGACACGGCGTAGCCCGCTGCAAAATCAACCGGCGGGGTGCCGCGGATAACCCGCGGAACTCCCTCGTCGATCGTGCCGTTTGTGGCCATCAAGCCGGTGCGCGCCTGCATGATGATGTCGTAGCCAGGTTTTGCGCTCTCAGGCCCGGAACGCCCAAACGCTGTCAGCTCGCAGTAGATAATCCTGGGATTGATTTCGGACAGTGTTTCGTAGTCGATCCTGAGTTTGTAGGGAACGTCAGGGCGATGGTTTACGAGCACCACGTCCGACTCAGACACGAGTCGATGCACGACCTTCACGCCCTCAGGTTTGGTGAGGTCTACGCGGATGCTGCGTTTGCCGCGATTTACGGCGATGAAGCCACGGCTCTCTTTCGCCTCCGGCGGCCCGACTCGCGTCGGCGAGCCACGCCACGGGTCACCCCATGGTGGCTCCACCTTGATCACATCGGCACCAAGGTCGGAAAGCAGCACGCCACTCACCGGCCCGGCGATTATTTCCGAAAATTCGACGACCTTGATGCCGTCAAGCGGTCCGGACACCTGTCACCTGCCTTATTCCCTTCAAGTTGTGGAATGAGGCGCAGTGTACGCCGGGAGACTCGTATCGTCCGGGTCAGCCGGTCTTGGCCGATCCTCGCTCGTGGAACGCTTCGATCTCGTTGTCCGTGTACCCGGCTTCTGACAGGATCTCGCGGGTGTGCTCTCCCCGGGCGGGTGAAATACGCACAGGCTCTGGCTTCGTTTCAGACCATTTCGAGAGCGGGCTTGAGTAACGAACCCTGCCGCCAACCGGATGTTGCTGTTCCATGATCATCCCGGTCGCTACCGACTGCGGGTGGTCGATCATTTCCTCTACGTAAAGCAAGGGTGCTGCGGGAACTCCAGCGGCATGGAAAATCTTGAGCCACTCCTCAGAGGATTTTTCCTTGATCATCTCTTCAACCTGATGCGCCAGGTCTATGGCGAACTTGACGGACTCCTCTGACGTCGCGTCATAACCCTCATCAAACCTGATGTCGTGAACACCAAGACAATCTGCGGCCTTTTTGCGAAGCGGTTCACTAAGGCAACCGAGCGTGATGACCTGGTCCGCCGTCTGGTACGAACGGTAGTAGATGAACGCGCCGAACGGTATCGGTCGACGCTCGCGGTAGATGGCGTCTATCTCCTGGTAGGTCAGTCCAGCTTCCCTGAGCAATGGCAGTTCGCCCTGAACAAAGTCAAATGCTGGCGAAGGTGCGTTTTCGACCTGCGTGAGCGAAAGGCCCTGGATGGTGAGGGCGTTGGCGAAGAGCGAGGTTTCGATCTTCTGCCCTTGTCCCGTACGTTCCCGGTGGAATAGTGCGGCGCAGACAGACTGGACGACTGAATAGCCGGTTGCGTAGTCCACCATCGGCATTACCGTGAGATAGCGGGGGACGCCCTCGTTCATGATGTGGTCGCCGGACCGGTAGCCGTCCATGATGCCTTCGGCGGCCATGACGCCCGTTAGACCCTGCATCAACAGGTCGTAGCCCGGATTTCCGGCGTAGGGTCCCTCACGCCCGAAGGCCGTGATCTCGCTGTAGATAAGATCTGGCTTGATCTTCCGTAGTGTGTCGTAGTCGATCTTCAATGCGTCTAACACGTCGGCCCGATTGTTGACCGTAACGACATCTGCTTCCGAGACCAGTTTATGGACTATCGACTGGCCTTCTTCAGAGCCAAGATCCAGGCAGACCGAACGCTTGCCTCGGTTGACGGCGATGAAGCCCTTGCTCTCGGTCGCGTTGATCGGTGACGAGCCGCCACGCCACGGGTCTCCCCACGGTGGCTCTATTTTGACAATGTCCGCACCAAGGTCCGAAAGTAGGACGCCGCTGATCGGTCCAGCGATGATCTGTGAGAATTCGACAACCCGAATACCCTGGAGCGGACCAGCCATCCATACACCTGCTTGATTCTGACCTGTGCGGCAACGACATTCGCCACGATGGCGCAGCTTATCCCAGAGCGGCCCCAGATTCGAGCAGTGCAGCAATTTCCGTTTCCGAATATCCGGATTCCGCCAGAATCTCTGCCGTGTGCTGACCTTTGCCCGGTGAAGTACGAACGGCCTCTGGAGGGCTCTCCGACCACTTCGAAAGAGGTCCCGGGCCTCGGACTTTGCCTGCAACAGGATGTTCCTGTTCGATGATCATTCCAACTGCATGCGATTGCTCATGATCGAGCATCTCTTCTACGTACAGGACGGGCGCAGCAGGAACTCCGGCCTCATGGAAAATGCGTATCCACTCAGCTGCGGGCTTGCCGCTGATGATCTTCTCAACCCGGTGCGAGAGGTCAATTGCGAACTGCCATGACTCTTCGGTCGTCGGATCGTAGTCTTCGTTGAATCGAATATCTTCGATTCCCAGGCAATCGGCCGCTTTTTTGCGCAGAGGCTCACTCAAACAGCCCAGGGTGATCACCTGGTCCGCCGTCTGGTAAGAGCGGTAATAGATAAACCCGGCGAACGGATACGATTTGCGCTCGCGGTAGATATCGTCGATCTCAGAAAAGGTCAGACCGGCGTCGCGAAGAATGGGCAGTTCTTCGTTGACGAATTCAGCCGTGGGAGATGGGGCGTTCTCGAATTCGGTCAGCGAATGGGTCTGAATCGACAACGCGTTTGCGAACAGAGATGTCTCCACTTTCTGTCCCTTCCCCGTCCGCTCACGATAGAACAGCGCCGCACAGACCGACTGGACAACCGAGTAACCGGTAGCGAAATCCACCATCGGGGTAGCCAACAGATACCGTGGCACGCCATCGTTCACCGTGACACCTCCCGCCTTATAGCCTTCAACCACCCCTTCGCCGGCCATGATTCCGGTGAGACCCTGCATGAGCAGGTCGTACCCGGGATCGTTGGCATACGGTCCATCTCTGCCGAAGGCGGTGACCTCTGTGTAGATGATGTCCGGTTTTACGGCCCTCAACGTTTCGTAGTCGATTCCGAGTTTCGGAAGGACGTCGGCCCGATGGTTGACCGTAACGACATCAGCATCCGATACCAGCCTGCGAACAACCGAGCGGCCTTCGTCCGACGTGAGGTCCAGCGAAATGGATCTTTTACCGCGATTGACCGAGATGAAAATCTTGCTCTCGGTTTCGCTGATCCGCATCCCGCCCCCGGCGCGCCACGGGTCTCCCCATGGTGGCTCGACCTTGATCACATCTGCACCGAGATCGGAGAGGAGCACACCGCTGACAGGGCCGGCGATGATCTGCGAGAACTCGATGACCCGAATACCCTCGAGCGGACCCGCCATCGTTAAACCTGCTTGAATCTGAACTGTGCGACAACCACGTTCGCCATGATCGCGCAGCTTATCCCAGTGCACCGCCGGATTCGAGCAGTGCGGCGACTTCCTCTGTCGTGTATCCAGCCTCCGCAAGAATTTCTGCCGTGTGCTCTCCAAGCGCCGGTGACGGGCGGGCGGCTTCTAACGGAGTATCCGAAAAATTGGCGTTGGGGCCTACGAGTTGCATCTTGCCGGCGGCATGGTGGTCGTGCTCGACCACCAGATCATTTGCCTGTGCCTGTTCGTTGTCGAGCAGTCCTTCAACAAACTGAACCGGCATGGCCGGAACGCCCGCCTCGTGAAAAACGTTAAGCCATTCTTCGGATGTTTTTTCGGCGATCATGGCCTCTACTTTGACCAACAGATCATCTGCAAACTCCACGGCCTCGGGAGCTTCGAGATCGTATTTCGGCAAGAAACGCCTGTCCTCGAAGCCGACACAATTGGCCATCCGTTCTCTGAGGGGCTCGCTCAGACAAGCCACCGCTATCAACCCATCTGCGGTCTGGTACGGCCGGTAGTAAATGAGCATGGCTGATGGAAACCATCTTGTTTCGTTATACAGGTCGTTGAGATCGCTGTAGGAAAGGCCCGATTGCTGGAACATGGGCAGATCTTCGTCATGCCACCGTTGCGACTGCGTTGGGTTTCCGGGAATTCGCGCAAGTTGACCAGACTGGAAGGTCATGGCGTTCGCCAGAAGTGAGGTGCCTATCCTTTGCCCGCGTCCGCTTTTCTCACGCCAGTAAAGCGCGGCACAGACGGATTGGACGATGGCGTACCCGGTTGCAAAATCCACAAACGGTGTCGTGCGAATCATCCGCGGCGCACCACGCCACATGACTCCCTCGGACTGGATAATCCCGCTGAACGCTTGAGCCAGGACGTCATAACCGGGGCCTCCCGCGTACGGGCCTTTCAACCCGTAGGCCGAAGCCTCGGCGTAGATGATGCGCGGGTTAATCGCCGAAAGTGTCTCGTAGTCGATCCCGAGCTTGGCCGGAACGTCCGGTCGGTGATTTGTGACCACGATGTCGGCGTTTTCAACTAGGCGATGCGCTGCGGCACGGCCGTCGTCTCTGGTGAGGTCCAGCTGTATGGAACGTTTGCCGCGATTTACCGCTATGAACGCCCGGGATTCGTGCTCAGCGAACGGACCTCCCCCGTCGCGCCACGGGTCGCCCCACGGCGGCTCCACTTTGATCACATCCGCGCCAAGGTCGGACAGCATCACACCGCTGACAGGACCGGCGATGATCTCTGAGAATTCGACGACCTTCACGCCGTCCAACGGGCCCGTCATTGGCTGAGTTTCCTCCCATATCAGATGCTTCCGTTAACTCGGGAACCTGTTAGCTGGACTCGTCGCCATTCGAGAGCCTCAGGGAAGGGCATTGAGCATGTCGAGTGCCAGACCTAACGCTTGGGCGGTGTGATGTCCGCCCCACGAACACCGACATCAAGACGCTCGATGCTGTGGCTTCCGGCGACGGTCACGTACACCGAATCCTCCCACCAGCACATGTTCGTCACGCGATCACCGCGCATCGGGTAGCTGCGAACGAGATCACCGGACTCGACGTCCAGCACGTCGATCGTGCCGTTAAGCCAGCGCGCCACCCACAGTCGGCCATGTTCGTCGAACTGGCATCCATCCACGGTGGGGTTGCCGAACTGGTGAACCGTCTGCTCGTTTGAGAGCGCGCCCGACTCATCCATATCGTACGAAACGACGGAATTGGTTCGTGACATGCAAACAAAAAGACGCTTCTGGTCTGGATGTACGGCCAGTCCGTTCGGGTACTCAAGCCCGTCCGCGAGCAGTCGAACCTCGCCAGCTTCGTCCGGAGACGGCATGTCGATGCGATAGATCGCGCCCGGAACCGGTTCTGTGTCGATCCCGGGATCTGAGAAGTAGACGTTGCCCCTCAGGTCCATGCATACGTCGTTCGGGCCGTTGTATTCGTTGCCCCCGAACTCGTCAGTAAGAACCTCGATCAATTTGCGGTCGATATCAATTCGGGCGACCCGCTTGGCCCCGTAATCGGCACAGATCAGGCCACGATTTCCGTCGTACTTGAGGCCGTTCACCACCCCACCGGTATCGATCCACGACTCCACCAGACCGCGTGGAGCAAGTCGGCCCAGCTTTCCGCGCTGGCCGTAATTCACGAAGTAGAGATAGCCGTCGTCGTCAAAGATCGGTCCCTCAGCGAACTCGATATTTGCGACGACCGGGTACGGCGCGATGTTCGTGGGCAGATCAGGGGCCTTTGTCACGGGATGCTCCTCGTGGGTTGTCTCTGTTGCTGCCGCACGCCTGGTACAGGTGTAATCGGCCGATAACGCCAAACGGGGGCCAAACGTAGCACTAGTTCGCGTGCGCTACAACATCCGCCAATCGGACCGTACGGTGAAGGTGGACTCTCAATCGCGAAATCGGGGACGCCCTTACAACGTCCCCGAGTTTCATGAGCCCACCAATCTAATCCCGAAACCGCTCCTTATTCGTCACCCGGAGGCAGAACGAGTACCGGCGTTCCGGCGGAACGAACTACCTTGTCGGCGACGCTGCCCAGGAAGAAACGCTTGAAGCCAGAGCGACCGTGCGTGCTCATCACTATCAGGCTGCCCTCGTTCTCGTCAGCCGTCTCGATGATCGCACTCACGGCGTTACCGATCACCGACCGGGCCTCCGCCTCAAGACCTGCGCCCCTCGCAGCTTTCACGTAGGGCTCCAGGTACAACATGGCGTCCTGACGGATCTCCGTTAAGCCGTAGTTGGTCGGCATGTAGTCGACGCCCGCCTCGGACGATCCGAAATACGGAGTCGCCGAGGAGCGCACAAACATCACCTTCGCTCCGACCGACTGCGCAATCGACTGCGCAACAGGAACCGACTTTTCGCTAAGTACAGAGCCATCAAGCGGCACGATAACTGTGCCCGGAGCGCCGGAGTTCCCGGAGAACGCCGAAACGTCTTCCGGATGCAACGCAAGCAACGGCAGGCCGGTGGTGTGGATCACACGATCCGTGACACTGCCAAGTACGCCGCGTGCCAGCGACGACTCTCGACGGGTTGCCATCGCTATGGCGTCAACTCCGAGCCGTACAGCCGAGCTTACGATCTCTTCAGCGGGGTTGCCTACCACCACTTCGACCTCGGCTTTGCCGCCCGCTACAGCGACCCTCTCCGCTTCACCCAGGAGGTATCTGCGGGCGCGTTCAACCGCTTCGTCGATAACCTGCGTTCGAGTAACCGCGTTTCCCGAGCCTCCAGCGCTGGGCGTAACTCCGGTAACCGGGGTTGTTGGGATCGCCCCGGGCGCCGCGCCACGGGTCGCATCGCCACCGGGTTGGTCGTAACGACCTTCACCAGCACGGGTCGAACCCTGCCCGGCATCTCCGGCACCAGAACCGGGCATAGCGATGTCATCGGGATCGACCACGGCAAGCAAGACGATGTTTGCGCCAAGTCCCTGCGCCAACCCGCAAGCCCATCCGCCGATCCGTTCAGACTGTTCAGAACCGTCAAGCGGGATCAGAATTTTATTGAACATTTAACGCCTCCCTCAGCTGGAATTCCTGTGTCTAATTGGCCAACCGGATCGAGGGCCGCTGTGTCGTCGGTTAACGGGCCCGTCGATCTTGTTTTACATCTTCGTAATACTACCTTCGCGCCGCTGATGTGAGGCTATCGTGAAGTGGTTAACGGTGTCCATGACGACGGTGTGAAGGTGGTCGGTCGCTCTGCCTCTCAGGCGCCTGGAAGGATCGCTCCCGAAGCCGCCTCGACAACGTCGGCGACGGGCTGTGGATAAACACCGAGCAGTATCGTCCCAACAAGCAGCGCACCAAGCAGTAACCAGCTAAGAGATGGCAGGCTGACCGCCACCGGGATCGTGTCGGACTCGGCGACATCGTCGACGAACATCCGTTTTATTACCATCAGGTAGTAGTAAAGCGATACAACGCTTGCCGCCATCGCAACTCCCGCCAGCCACAGCAGGCCAGCCTCGGCAGCGGCGGTGAACAGGTAGAACTTGGTGAGGAACCCCACGAAGAACGGCAGTCCGGCCAGTGAGAACAGCGCCACAGCCATAACCATGGACAGGTACGGCGAGCGCTTCGCCAGCCCCTCGTAACCTGAAAGCTCATCTGTGCCGATGTGGTTGTAGACGGCGATAACGGTGGCGAACGCCGCCAGGTTCGCGAAGGCGTAACCAATCAAGTGCAGCATCACTGCATCGGACGCCAACGTGACCGGTATTACTGCCCCGTCCTCGACATAACCCAGTGCCGCCACCCCGACCAGCAGGAAACCGACCTGTCCCACGCTGGAGTAGGCGAGCATGCGTTTGATATTGCTCTGGACTATCGCAACGGTGTTGCCGATAACCATGGTCGCCACGGCCAGCACAGCCACGAGCACCTGCCATTCCTCTAGCGCCGGGAGCAAACCCTGCGTGAACAGCCTGAGAATCAGTGCGAAGGCGGCAGCTTTTGAGGCAACTGCCAGGAAGGCAGTGACAGGTGTTGGTGCACCCTGGTAGGTGTCCGGTGCCCACATGTGAAATGGTGCCGCGGCCACCTTGAACCCCAACCCGGCAAGAATGAGCGCCAGCCCAAGGATCAACGTGGAGTCCAGGTTGCCGTCGTTTGCAGCTAGATGCTCTGAGATACCGGCGTAGTAAGTGGTGCCGGTCGCACCCCAGACCATACTTATCCCGTATAGCAAGATCGCCGACGAGAACGCGCCAAGAACGATGTACTTGACCCCCGCCTCGTTGCTTTTTGAGTCGTCACGCCTGAAGGCCACTAACACGTACATACTGAAGCTAAGCAGCTCAAGCGCCACGTAGGCCGTCAGTAGCTCACCGGCCTGCGCCATACCAACCATGCCAACGGCGGCAAACACCATTAGTGC
>JABIGL010000102.1 GCA_018650185.1 Chloroflexota bacterium | reverse complement strand
TCTGCGTGGGATGTGTTCGCCTCAGATTGCCCTTGTCGGCGTTGACGACCCCGCCGTGTTGGATGCGGTACATGAACCCGGCCTTGTCGGGACCGTTCATCCATGCCAACTCGAACGGTGACCCAAGCATCCGGTCAGCCGCCTCGACAACCCGCTTGTCCCAGCAGACCCACCGACCCGGTTCGGGTAGCGCCGACGGGAAGTGGTTGGCTCCGAACACCAGCATCGGGGTCGGGTGGACGGCTTCGATTACCCACCGGGCCAAGGCGTCGGATTCGTCGCCGGTAATCGTCCCCCAGTCTCGCCCGGTCTTGATCGTCTGCTGGTAGCCGATGCCGTATGGCGGGTCGGTCACCACCGCGTCGAACGTCACCGTCGGGAGGATCTCACGGGCGTCGCCGTGGTAGATCGTCACGGCGTCGTCCTCGTAGTACGGCGTCATCTGGGTATCCACGGGTTGTCCTGCTCCAACGACACCGGGCTAACCGTCTGAGCACGCCGCGCCCCGTCGACGACGAGTTCCGTCAACGCCCACACGAGGGCATCCAACCGGTCCGGTGACGCAGACCGGTCAGGTACCCACGAGCAGAGTTGATCCTCAAGGTCGGCGAACATGCCGAGGTGGTGAACCTTGCCCTGCTCGTACAAGGCGGCGATCGGTTCAGCCCTTACCCGCTTGCCTCGGGAGGCGTGAACGAGCCGGATCGGGACGCCGCGCTCCACCGTGTCGAGCGTGTGGCGCACCATGTCGCCGCCCTGATTGGCTTCAGCAACGATCCTGTCGGCCTTCAACCGGTGGTACGACGCAACCGCTTCGGACGCCCACTCGTTCGGGGTGCCACGGGTCGACCGGTCCTCCAGAACGTAGGCGTGACCGTCCTCGCCTACCCCGCACGCCACGATCCCAGTCTCCGCTGACGTTTCCTTCGACGACACCGCCGGGTCGACAGCGACAACGATGCGTCTCATGTCCGGTAGCGATGTGACACGGGAGGCGTCGATCATGTCGCGGTTCCATAGGGCACCGTCTACGTCGTCGAGGATCTCGGCGTGGAGTTCCTGCCGACCGAGGCGGGTGCCTTCGTACCGGTTGAGGATCTCAGCGAGGAACGACGGTGCGAGGTTCGCTTGGTTCTCGAATGTGCTGCCACGGGTGACGGCTACGTCGGGTCGGGCTACGAGGTCTCGGATGATACGGGTCGGTCTCGGTGTCGTCGTGACAAGTGCCCGAGGGTGGTCGCCGATGCGTAACCCGAACAGGAGCATGTCCCATGCGTCGGGGTACCGCCATGCTGCCAACTCGTCGCACCATGCGAGGTCGTGGTTCGGTCCTCGGAGCCTGTCGGGTTCGTCCGCTGAGAACGCTGTCGCCATCGCCCCGTTGCTGAACGTGACACGGCGCTTCGATGGTTCGTACCGGGGACGTTCACCGGGTGGGAACACGCCGAGGAGGCCGGACTCGCCTTCGATCATTGTGTCTCGGACGTCGCCTGCGGTAGCGCCCACGAGAGCGATGTGTTTCGCTGTGCCTGCCTCGACCTGTTCGCGGACCCATTCGGCCCCGGTGCGGGTCTTGCCGAAACCGCGTCCGGCGAGGATCAGCCAGAACCCCCAGTCGCCGAGTGGTGTCACCTGCTTTGGTCTGCGCCATAGCCGCCAGTCGTACAGCAGGGATTCGAGGTCGACCGGGGTGAGGTTGCGGAACAGGGCGTCGGGTTCGGAGCGCCGCACCATTTCCTCAGCGATCGACCGTTCAGGCATCAGGGAACACGCGCACCATCGGTAGGCACGGGTCGTCTCCGGCCTCGAACTGGTCGGCCTCGTCAGCGGTAAATGGTGTGCCGTCATGCTGGATGCACACCGCTTCGCCGCAGAACCCGGCGTCGATGCCGTACCGCAACCAGCCCTCCACCGTTTCTAGCGCCTGAGACGCCCGTACAGCCGCTCTAAGGCCCATCGAGGCCCGATCCGGCGTAACCGTCCCCGTCAGCGTCGTCCCCGCCTAAGAACGCCTCTATGACCGTCTCAGGGTCTATACCGTTCGTGTCAGCCAGCATCAACGGTTCAACATCAAGATCCTCAGCCAACGGCCCCTGCCGCTCCCGCAACTCCTCCAACCGAGACATCAACAGATCGCCAACATCGGTCCGCAACGCACTACCACCCGGCCCGGCGATCTCATGCTGCCGAGGAGCATCCATGCCCCACAGATCCGCTCGACGCTTCAGGATCTTCAACGCCCGGTCGATCTGGGTCAGGTCACCCTGAGCGATCGCAGCGAACACCCGCCGCCACAGATCATCGAGTTGCTCGTTCTGCACCATCCGGAGCGACCCAACCGGCACACTCCTCGTCGATCACGACGACTGAACACACTCGGAGGGGGGACTACCCGACCCCCATCCCTCTCAACACCGGTCGCAACGCTACACTCTCAACATCCAACAACTAGCCCCCGACACAGCCGAACGCTACCGACGAGTCGTCGATCTCAAGAAGGCCGGGCTGACCTACGACCAGATCGCCGCCGAGGTCGGGTACGCAGACCGGTCAGGAGCCAAGCACGCTCTCGACGCTGCGTTGGAGCGGGGGG
>JABIGL010000125.1 GCA_018650185.1 Chloroflexota bacterium | reverse complement strand
CCCATCTCAAGGACTTCTCAGAGGTAGATCCAATGGCAAACGAAGTTGAACAACTAGAGGCAGGTCTACCGCAGGACGAGCATCGCTCCGGGGATGGTCCCTCCGGCCCCGTTACGCTGGGAGAAGGGGACTTCAAGTACGAGGTCTCGGGACAGAACTGGGGCACGCTTCCTGATGGTTGGAACTACCAGGAAGCAACTTCAGTGGCGGTAGACGCCAACGACCGCATCTACGTATTTAACCGTGGCACCTCGCCGATGGTGGTGTTCGACACCGACGGCAATATGGTCGACAACTGGGGCGAAGGCCAGTTCAGCAACCCGCACGGCGTGACCGTTGCCCCTGATGGCAACCTGTTCACCGTTGATAACGGCGACGGGACCATCAAGAAGTTCACGCCATCCGGTGAACTGCTGATGACACTGGGAGAAGCCAACAAGCCCACTCCAAAGATGAGTGGCGAACCGTTCAGCGTTCCGACCCACGTCGGCGTCGACAAGAAGACCGGCGAGTTTTACGTGGCAGACGGCTACTCAAACGCCCGGGTCCACAAGTACTCTCCGGAAGGCAATCACCTGTTCTCCTGGGGAGAGTCCGGTACCGGCGAAGGCCAGTTCAACATCGTCCACAACGTCGAGACCGACTCCGAGGGCATGGTCTACATCGCCGACCGTGAGAATCACCGTGTCCAGGTGTTCACTCCGGACGGTAAGTTTGAGACGCAATGGGTGAACATGTCTCGCGCTGCATGTATTTACATCGATACCCGAGGCGACAACGACCTCGTATACGTCGGTGAGTACTTCGCCGGAATCTCCAGCAACGACACCGGGACCGATCTTGGTCCGCGGGTCACGGTGATGGACACCTCCGGCAAGGTCCTGTCACGTGTCGGCACGGAGCCGTACGGTTCCCAGACCGGCCGATTCTTCTCGCCTCACGGCATCACCGTCGACTCCAAAGGCAATATCTACGTAGCTGAGGTATCGCACAGCGACTACGGAAGTGGCTGGAACGTGGACGTAGAACTGCGATCGATGCAGAAGCTGGTGAAGGTTTAGGGGCTTAACCCCTCTCCCTCTGGTTTACGTGGATTTTTCACGCGACGGGGAGAGGGGCAAGTGACAAGGATTCCTCGCCATGAGAAATCACCTGTCTGGGTGTCCAGAAACGCGTTTTAGTGCCTGAAGACAACGGCTCCGGATCGTTCACGCACACGGCCGCTGCCGTCATTACGGCGTTGATCTGGATCGGGGGTGCATTTGCCGCGGCTGGCGCGATCTGGGGTGCAGCGCTCGGTATTTCTGTTGCATTCACTACCGTGGTGGGTCTGGCGGTCGGTGCGATACCGGCGGTGGTTAGCGGGATAGCCGTGGGATCGCAGATTTCTGCTGAACGCCGACGTCAGATGACAGCGGCCGCGTCTGCGCGCTGGGCACCGATCGCTCTGTTGATAGCGATCATTGGCGGGATCGTCTGGGGCGTCCGGGCGGCTTTCTAATGAGTGGTGTCAGCCACCACCACCGATGGCCGCACCACCACCTGTCATCCTGAGCACAGCGAAGGATCTCGCCGCTAGCAGAGCGCAGAAGGTTCCTTCGTTCAATCGCATTCCAATGGTGAGGCTCTTCGTCACGGTCTCCTAAGAAAGACAATAAGCGTGACAGCCGTATCGTCCCTACGGTGATTGATGGATCACGTTGCACAATTCAACCGGCGGGGAGGGCGTATTGCCATACGCCCCTACAACACCCAGACGTCTAGCCCCGCTCGTGCTTGTCGTATTCGGCGTAGATATAGGGGTGTTCCGGGTCGTAGTGTGTGAGCGTTTCGGGATTATCGACGTGGCCTGATGACCGGACGTTCGCACCCACAACACCCTCGGCCTCGTCGCCGATGTCCAGGCGGCAGGCGGCTGCAATGGCTGACAACTCGACCACCACATCGGGATGAGCGTCGTACACATTAGTGGTCTCACCCGCGTCAGATTCGAGATCGAAAAGTCCCGGGATCGTTCCTGCTGCCTCGTCCAGCTGTTCCTGCGTCACCACACCTGTCCGCTGGTCTGGCCGAATCTCTCTTGAGACGTGTAGCTTCCATTTGCCCTTGCGAACCGCCTCCAGCCGATTGCCCATGTAGTAGAAAAATTCGTCACGCGGCGGCTCGACATCACCGGCGTTGAACATCAGAGACGAGATGTCCGTTCCATCGATGATCGTGTCCTGCGGGACCTGTGCGCCCGCAATACCGGCAAGAGTTGGGAAGAAATCAATGGATGAGGTGATGTCGCTACGCACCTCACCCGCCGGAATCTTGCCAGGCCAGCGCATGATGCAGGGGACGCGTAATCCGCCCTCCCATGTGGTGCCCTTGATGCCGCGTAGGTCGCCGTTGCTCCCGCCCTGGTCCTGCATCCGAGAACCGTTGTCACTGGTGAAAATGACCAGCGTGTCCTCGTCCAGCCCTTGCTTCTTGAGCTCGTGCATCAGCACCTCGGTCACCCAGTCCACACCCGCCACGCAGGCACCGTAATCGCCATTTTCGGAGGCGTTGACGAGATTCTCGGGAGCGTACAGAGGTAGGTGTACGTACATGTGCGCGAAGTAGAGGAAGAATGGGCCTTCTCTGTTGTCACGAATGAAGCGCACGGCTTCTGCCGCGTAGCGTTCGGTCAGTGCGCGCAGGTCGGGCTGTTCCTGCACGACCTCATCGTCTCGTATAAGCGGTAGTGGAGGACGGGCGTTCAGGCGGGCGATACGTTCCGGGTCCGTGGTGTTGGGGTCGTCCGCCTGTCGGCCCATGTCGTTGCTGTAGGGCAGCCCGAAGTAGCTGTCGAAACCGTGCTCCGTTGGTAGGAACTCTTTCTGGTCGCCAACGTGCCACTTGCCGATTATTTTGGTCGTGTACCCGACGTCCTTGAGCGCACCTGCGATCGTCGTCTCCTCCGGGTTTAGTCCGACCGCCTGGCCGGGCATGAGCACCCAGTTGCCCTCGAAATCGCCAAAGCTGATGCGGGGCGGGTAGCAGCCGGTGAGCAGTGCGCCTCGGGATGGAGAGCAGACAGGCGATGCCACGTAGAAGTCCGTAAAGCGCATGCCTTCCGATGCCATCTTGTCGATGGCCGGTGTCTTGTTCACCGACGAGCCATAGACGCCAAGGTCGCCGTATCCGAGGTCGTCGCAGTTGATCAGGATGATGTTCGGTTTGCTCATCGGTGGCCTTTGCTAGGTGATTTGGAGGGTGCGGATGATACAGGGGGACACATGGCGTGGTTGCTCGATGCACGCTTCGGGAGCCTCAGCGTGGCTTGTAGGCACCCCAGGCTGAGTGATTTGGTTCTGTGGGCGGGCAAGCCCCGCCCACAGAGGACGGTTAGAGGTTGACTGAGGCCGCTCTCACTTTTTCTTCGTCCAGCTCGAAGCCCAGCCCTGGCTTGTCGTTCAGGTGGATCGCTCCGTCCTTGATGACGTACGGCTCCTGCAGCAGTTCGTTGTGAGCCGGGATCAGCGACTGTGCGTGCTCCAGTCGGTAGAAGTTGGGCACCGTGCTCATGACGTGGGCGGCGGCGATGATCTCCAGCGGCCCGCCGGGGACGACGTGAGGTGAGATCGGGATGAAGTAGGTCTCTGCCATCGTAGCGATCTTTTTGACCTCAGAGATACCGCCGGTCCAGATCGTGTCCGGCATGACGTAGTCGGCTAGCCCGTTCTCGAAGACCTGCTGGAAGTCCCAGCGGGTGAAGAGTCGTTCGCCGATGCAGATCGGCGCGTTGGTCTTCTCACGGACCTGCTTGAGGGCCTTCGTGCCTTCTGGTGGGAGAGGTTCTTCAAACCAGCCGATGTTCGACTGCTCAAACAGGTTGTTTGCGAGTCGGATGGCGGTCGGAACGTTGTAGTGGCCGTGGGCGTCGATGAGGATCTCGAATTTGGGACCGACAACTTCTCGCACGGCGGCGACGATGTCGTAACCCTGCTGCTCTCCGGCCTCGCTGATCTGCCCGTCCTGGTACATGGTGTGGTAGGGCAGCATCTCCTTGAACGGGTCCAACTTGCACGCCTCGTGGCCAAGATCCAGGAGATTCTTTTGTGCTGCCGCTGCGTAGTCTTCTGGTGTCTCACAGCCCTGGAACCAGACGTTGCAGTAGAGCCGAACCGGGTCCCGGAATCGCCCGCCAAGCAGATCGTAGACGGGCATGTTTGCGGCCTTGCCCTTGATGTCCCACAGCGCCGTATCGAACCCGGCGACAAGACTCGTACCAAAGCCGCGTGAGCCGAGGTAGCTGAAGTTTCGGTATACCTTGTGCCAGAGGCGCTCGATATCGGCAGCGTTCTCGCCTATCAACGCTTCTGATGCCAGCTTCACCGCTTCCACCATCGCCGGACCGCTTCCGCGCGCCTGAATACCGCTCTCGCCCCAGCCGGTAATGCCTTCATCGGTCTCGATCTTCACGAAGAGCCAGTTCCAACCAAGACTCAGGTTAGAGCCGCTCCGGGTGTCGTTTCCTACAAGGAAAGGGGTGATTTTTGTGATCTTCATGGAAGGCTCCCGGGCCCCACAGGGGCAATTATTTAGGTGCGATAACGGGGTCGTCGCAGAGGGTACTCCTGTCGTGGCGATTTTGGGTATTACGGGATAGGGTCTCCGGCGATTTAAGGTCGGCCGAGTGGAGACGCCGTGAATCTACCGAGGGTGCCTTGTTTGGGGGCCGCCAGGATCCTGGCGAATCACGACGATTCGTTGGCCGAGTTGTCAGAGATTGGTTGAGGCACAGGTTCTTCATCGCCACCACGTCCAAAGAGGAACCATCCCCACGTGAGGATGAGAATCAAGAGGACAACCGTGAGCCAGATCGGGCGTCGGCTGTTGCCCCGCATCTTGTCCGGGTCGCCGCCTGTTGTTTCGTGGCCGAACGGGTTGTGATACTGGTTCATCATCCACCTCCCAGGATTTCCGCCGCGTGTGCTGTCCTACACTCCCCGAGAAAGCAGCTCGTCCTCGTTCATCTCGTAGCCTAATCCCGGCTTGCCATTCAGGGTGATGACACCGTTTGTGATGTCCATTGGCTCCGAAAGCAGGCTGTTTTGGAGTGGAATCGCCTTCATTCCGTGCTCCTGCCGGTAGAAGTTGGGCACGGAGCTCATGGCGTGGGCGGACGCGATTAGCGACAGCGGGCCTGAGGGCACGGCGTGGGGTGAGATCGGGATGTAGTGCGCCTCTGCAAGTGACGCAATTCTTTTGATCTCCGAGATGCCGCCAGACCAGACCGTATCCGGCATTACGTAGTCAACTAGTCGGTCTTTGAACAGCGGAACGAAATCGAACCGCGTGTAGAGTCGCTCGCCCACACACAAAGGCGCGTTGGTGTTCTCCCGGACCTGTTTTAGTGCCTCAAACGACTCCGGCGGAACAGGCTCTTCAAACCAGGCGATGTTGGACTGCTCAAACAGCTTGTTTGCGAGGCGTATCGATGTCGGCACGTTGAAGTGTCCGTGGGCGTCGATCAAGATTTCATGGGCCGGACCAACCACTTCTCGGATGGCGGCTACGATGTCGTAGCCCTCCTGTTCACCCTCGGGAGAAATCTGGCCGTCCGAGAACATGTGATGCGTGGCGGCCATCTCAAGGAACGGGTCCAGCTTGAGAGCGGTATGCCCCTCTGCGAGGACTATGTCCCGGGTGGCGCGAGCGAAATCATCAGGCGTTTTGCAGCCGCCGTACCAGGAGTTTGCGTACAACCGGACCTCGTCACGGAATCGGCCACCCAACAGGTCGTAGACCGGCCGACCGGTGGCCTTGCCGTTGATGTCCCAGAGTGCGATATCTATCCCGGCGGTCATCGCCGTCGGCAGGCCGCGTGATCCCAGGTAGCTGAAGCGTCGGAACATCTTGTGCCAGAGGCGCTCTATGTCCTCGACGTTTTCGCCCACAAGGTCCGGCGTTATTAGCTCGATCGCCGTCTTGATGAGCGTGTTTGATCCTGCACCTGAATTTGTAGCCTCGCCCCAGCCGCTTATGCCTTCGTCGGTGTCGACACGCACAAATAGCCAGGTGCGACCCGGTCCAACGATCTCCCCGGGATTGATCTCGAAGGTTTTGATTCCAGAGATTTTCATGAGAATGCGTCCTCCTGCGCCGATGGGACTGGCGAGATCGGTGGGACATCTTTTCGGCCGATGCGGGTTACCTTGCCGGTGACCGGGTGCTTGTAGTGGGAACCGGTGGTCTTGGCGATGTTCTTCGCCGTCACCGCCTCCATACCGGAAAGCCCGACCGTGCCGAGCTGTTCCATGTGACCGAGCGCGACGAACAGCACGTCAGCCGCCTCTTCCGCCATCGCTGCTTCATCGAACTCGGAAGACGGTCGTTCGACCTCTTCCTTCAACTCGCGAATCTCTTCGTCAAGCATCGGCGTTCTCTGGACCATCACCTCGAGCGGCGTGCCCGACTCGAGCGCCCAGCGCTCGTGAAAGTCGTACACCTCTGCCGCGAGGCGGGCGGCCGTGGCGATGAAACGCTCACGGTCAGATGCGTCCGCGTTGTTCGCGTCCGGCTTATGGGTCATGCATCCCCCGGTTGTTTCACTTGATTGGACGGCCGACGGCTGCGCTGAATGTGCGCACCGTTGACAGGTGAACCGGAGGATACCGCCGCGCGGCCGGGCTGGCGAGGCGGCCCGCGGCGGAAAAGTTAGATGGACGCCCCCGTGTGCCGACGAGGGGCGCCCAGAAAATAGCCCGGGTGTCCGCCATCCGGGCGTGCTCACTACTTAAGCGGCGAGCTGGTCTTCGTTCTCCCGCAGGCTGATGCGAACGGGGAATGGACCACATTCACTATCCAGGTCCACCACGATCTGTGGGCAACCAAGGGTAGTGAATTTGCTGCTTTTGGGCTGGATAAGCGTCGGCGGAGTAAGGTCCGTCGAGAATCCTGCGCCGGCCAGGCCGATCGCTGCGTTACCCGTGATCATGTTGGCGATCTCACCCAGAGCGGAAAGGGCCATCTGGTCCATTCCTGATGGTGGCTTGCCGAGCATGATGGTCAGGATCGAACGCGCGACTCCTCGTTTGAATCCGTAGAAGACATTCCCCTCAAGACGGCCTGTTACGCCAATAAAGGCCGTGATGTCTTCACTGGTGATCGTGTCCTCAGTCGCCCGCGCCCCAGAGAACTTGAGTTCCTGCCCGAGTTCGACCTTGAACACTTGCTGGGCCGTGGTGAGAAAGGGATTAACGAACCCCTGTCGCATATGTCGATATTCTCCAGGAGGAAATTTGGGGTTCCCGGGGTGGCAAGATATTTTGCGTCTGACCTGAAGTCTGGCAGAGGTAACCTTGTCGGGCAGCGTGAGACGCACCCAAACCTGTCATGTCAGGAATCCCAACACTCCCGGAGCGCAAAGCCGGAGGTGTCACCGGGTATGTTCGAATCCCGGTAGAACTTTTCCCTGAGTTGCTAACTTCAATCGCCGTAATCCTGGTGGTAGGAGAGCTACCCGGCGACGATTAGTGGGATGCGTACTTCGTCAGGTGTCATGCCTGAGTGATGTGAAACCAGACGAGACATGTCCGGGCCATCAGACTCAGCGGCTGCCCACGCAAACACGGCGGAGTCGATGCATATTGATATGTAGTCGCCCATGCGCGTACGAGTCAGGGCCGGAATCTCGCCGGGGCCGAGGAGTTGAAGATCCTGGATTTCGTCCGGGGTCAGCAACAGAACGTTACTAGGCATACATTCACGATACGTTTCAGCGAATCGACCGATCGCATCCTCGCGTACGTGGTAGTAGTTGACGCGTGCATCCCCGGCAGGCGGGTAGCGCAGCATGCCACCGATCTCGTCGTCTTCCCTGATCAGCATCGGTTCCCGTGGCGAGGCGTCCAGGTGCCCATGATCTGCGGTGACAACCAGCTTCGTGCCGTCCGGCATATCTCGGGCCAGCCGTTCCAGGCTTCGGTTTACATCTTCCAGTGCAGCATGGGTGGCTCCGCTGCCGACCCCGGACATATGGGCGGCTGAATCGACCTGCGGGAAGTAGAGGTATGTATATGACGGGCCTGAGGCGGCTTCCAGACGGGCCAGCGTGTTGTCCACGCCCTCGGCAATGCTGCCGTAGCCGCGACGGATCGCCTTCCCGAGTGAGTAACCGGAGTAGACGCTACGGACCAGATTGCCCGGGAGTATGCCAATAGCACCACGGTCAAACCCCGAGATTTGCGATGGGACAGGGAAGACGGCCTCGGCGTCGATGCCTTGATCGATCAATGACGCACCGGTGACACGGTTGATGAAGGGCAGGACCGTCGCAGGACCGGGGATCTCGGCAAAGTGGGTCCACCATCCGATCACCGAGTGATTGACGGGCCACTCCCCGGTGGCCAGTGTGGTCAGCGCGGCAGAAGTCGTGGAAGGGAAGACGGACTGGAGCTCTAGCGCCAGGCTCCGACGCAAGAACGCGTCCTCCGGAAGCGTTTCCAGGATGGACATGCCGAGACCGTCGGCGACGACAAATACGATGTGCTCCGCCGGGCCGATAAGGTCAGCGATCTCTGTCTCGGATCCCGTGGGTGATTCCGCTCGGCTGTAACCAGAAAGGCGCGCCACCGCCCGGGACAGATCTACGGAGTTCGGCGTATTGATCGAAGGCCGTAGCAATGTCCCGACTTCGAATTCAGCGATCAGCCGGTCCACGTTACTCATGAAGCGGGATTCTATACGGCGCGGGCTCTGAATTTCTCTGCGTCAACCGCTTGCCTACGGGAGGCTCGTGGTGCAGACCGATGATCAAAGCGCCCGACACCTTGCCCGAGACTCGATTGAGACGCACAATTCCGGGTACGAAATTTCAGGGAACAAATCCAGATTCAACAGGACCAGTAATGAACCCCGCCGAACTTGAAGAAGCCCAACGTCAAATAGTTGCCACTGTCCGTGAGTTCGTCCAGAAGGACGTGGTGCCTCAGGCAGCAGAGCATGACGAGAACGACACCTACCCGACCGAGCTCGTAGAGCAGATGGCTGAGATGGGGTTGTTCGGTATAACAATCCCGGAGGCGTACGGAGGCCTGGGGCTCGATTACACGACCTACGCGATGGTATTCGAGGAGCTGTGCAAGGGCTGGATGTCGATATCCGCACCTATCGGAACGCACTCCATTCTGTCGGCGGCGGTCAACAACTACGGCACGGAAGCGCAGAAGCAGGAATGGCTTCCGAAGTTGGCGTCGGGTGAAAAACGTGGCGGACTCGCTTTGACCGAGCCGGGCGGCGGGAGTGACGTCGCCAGCCTCCAGACGACGGCGGTCAAGGACGGTGAGGAGTACGTCGTAAACGGCAACAAACTTTTCATCACGAATGGCCGCAGCGGGGACGTTTACTTGCTGCTCGCCAAGACAGACACCTCGATGGACCCGCAACATCGCGGGATCAGCGCCTTCATCGCGGAAAAGGGTCCGGGCTTTACAGCCGGACGTGACTTGAACAAGCTCGGATACCGTGGTGTAGATACCTCGGAGTTGATTTTCCAGGACTACAGGGTCTCTGCTGATCAGCTCGTCGGAGGTGAAGAAGGCAAGGGCTTCTATCACGTCATGGATGCGCTGGAGACCGGCCGAATCAACATCGCAGCGCGAGCCGTCGGGGTAGCAACCGGCGCTTTTGAACTGGCGATCAAATACGCACAGGAACGTGAGACGTTCGGTGCGAAGATCTCTACACGTCAGACGATCCAGAACATGCTGGCGGACATGGCGACCAAGATCCATGCGGCACGGCTAATGACCTATGACGCAGCGAAGAAGAAGGACTCCGGTGTCCGCATAGACCTGGAGGCCGGAATGGCCAAGCTGTATGCGTCAGAAATCTGCGCAGAGGTGACGATGGATGCGATGCGTATTCACGGCGGGCTTGGCTACATCAAGGACCTGCCACTGGAGCGCTTCTACCGTGACGCACCGCTCATGATTATCGGAGAGGGCACGTCAGAGATTCAGCGTCTCGTGATCGCCAAGAACCTCCTCAAGCAGTACGCAATCTAACGGGCCGCGAGGCGGCGGTTATGTTGGACGGCCTTAATTGTTGGAGAGACCTTAATGGCCAATCGGTCTGATGGTTCGGACGAACGACCGGAGATTTCGGATCAGTCGGACGCGCCCCGTGGATTGCCGGTTTTGAACGCGGGCTCAATGGGCGGACCCGTATTGGGCGGCCCTGATACGCGATCCCGGTTGTTTACGGCTCTGGGTGGTCGCGAAAACGTCGAAAAAGTTGTCGACCGTTTCTACGACCGGATCGACACCGACCCCGAGCTAAGGCCCATATTCCCGGCCAGCATGGTGGTCGGACGCGCACGTCAGAAGCTGTTCCTTGAAGAGTGGCTGGGCGGCGAAGCGCGCTACACCTCCGATATTGGACCCTGGCGACTGCGCCGAAGGCACGCACCTTTCAGGGTGACGGAAGACGGGGCTGAACGTTGGATCGGTCATATGGAGGGCGCACTGCTGGATTGCGGTGCACCGGACGAACTGGCCTCGGAGATAGCGTCCCTGTTGCGTCCCGTGGCGTTTCGCATGGTGAACGCGGCAGACTGACTTCCGGCCACGGTCTAACGCCGTTTCGCGCTGCGCCGCGGTAAGCTTCCGTCGCAATCGATGATTTACCGCCGTCAGGGAGTGCATGCATGGATCAGGGATTCTCGGGAGTTGGATTTGCGGTACCGCAGGTCTTCCCTGACGGAAACGTGGACCTGTCTGTGATCCGTGACGTTTCGCTACGTGCGGAGCAGATGGGTTATGACAGCCTCTGGACGCAGGAACGGATCATCGGCCCGAGCGTGAGCCTCGAACCGATTACGCTCATGTCATACCTCGCCGCAATTACTGAGACGGTGAGGATTGGCGTGTCCGTGCTTGTCCTACCGTTCCGTAGCCCGCCACAACTGGCGAAAACGCTTGCGACGCTGGATGTGCTCTCAAATGGACGATTGGATGTCGGGATCGGTCTGGGAGGCAGCCAGAAGGACGCGAAGGCTTACGGTATTGAAGCGGGCAGGCGCGTGCGCAGATTCAACGAGGCGCTTGCCCTGATCGACGCCCTCTGGAAGAACGAAACTGTGGATTACGAAGGCGAGCTGTACAGCCTTTCCGGCGGCTCTCAGGCGCCCAAGCCGATACAGAAGCCGCGCCCCCCGGTATGGTTCGGTGCGCGCGCCGATGCGGCCCTGAAGCGTGCAGCAAAATTTGGCGATGGCTGGATGGGACCGGGGTCTTCAAGCGCAGACGATTTCAAGGCGAGCGTAACGACGCTCCGTCGGGCGCTGGAGGAAGAGGGTCGCGATCCAGCGAGCTACCCGGTCTCGAAACGGGTATACGTCGCTATCGATGACGATGCAGATCGGGCGGAGCGACGTTTGACCGACTGGTTCGGGCATCACTATGGGAACGCTGAGATGGCGTCTAAAGTGTCCATCTGGGGTCCGGCGGAGCATTGTTACGAGCAGATAGACGCCATCATCGACGCCGGTGCGGAGCATTTCTTGCTCAATCCCGTATTTGACTACGACCACCACCTGGACGCATTACAGCGGTACACGAGGCCGTAAACAGGGCCTTTTCCGGCGTGAGCGGCGCCTGCTAATCCAAGAAACCCAATGAGGGAGCAGTAGATTGAAGTATCGACCATATGGAAACACCGGCCTTGAGATCTCTGAAATCGTTTTTGGTGCAGGAGCCGTTGGCGGGATCCTGATCGATGCCGATGACGAGACAAGACGTACCGCGATCCGCCGGGCCATAGACGCCGGGATCAACTGGATAGACACGGCCGCCTCCTACGGACAGGGACGTTCCGAAGAAGCACTCGCCTGGTTGTTGAAAGAGCTTTCTGACGATGAGCAGCCGTACCTGTCCACAAAGTTCAACGTGGACCCGGAGCAAGGCGATATTCCGGGCCAGATCGAGCGCTCAATCGGAGAGAGCCTGAAGCGTCTTGATCGTGAGAGCGTAGACGTGTTCCAACTGCATAACCGTGTGTCAGAGGAACGCGGGTGGTTCCCGGGATCTATCGGGGTGGACGACGTTCTCGGCGAGAACGGAGTCTCAGACGGGCTACAGCGACTGGTGGATCAGGGTCTGACACGCTACATCGGGTTCACGGCGACGGGCGAGAGCTCAGCGATCCACAAAGTGATCGCCAGTGAGCGGTTTGACTCTGCACAGGTGTACTACAACATCCTGAACCCGAGTGCTGGACGTGCGGTTCCATCAGGCGCCAGTGCGTACGACTTCGGCAACCTGATCGATGCGTGCCATGCACACGGCGTTGCGGTGATGAATATCCGGGTGCTCGCCGCGGGCGTGATCGCAACCGACGTGCGGCACGGACGTGAAGTTCCGGTAGCGCCGGGAGCGGACGTTTCGATGGATGAAGATAGCACGGCCATGCTTGTAGAGGCTCTCGGCGACAGCCAGGGCACACGAGCGCAACTGGCGGTGCGATACGCGCTTTCCAACCCGAACGTATCGGGTGTCCTGGTTGGTATGGCGGAACTTGACCACCTCACACAGGCTTTGGGTGCCCAGGAGCTGGGACCGCTTTCAAGCGACGTGCTGAGCCGGATACACGCCCTTGTCGACTCGGACTACGGTCGGCTGAGCTGATCAGAGATCGTCCACACCTGACGACTCTGATCCAGGGTTCTGTTACCCGCGTCTTGAATCCGGACATCGGGGTCAGGACGTTTCCGGACGCACATCACCCCCAAAACTGGAACCGAGCGGGATCGGCCCGATTCAACGTAGGTTAAATCGTCCGGTAGGGCTAATGGTCAGCCGGTACGAGGGGATTGGACCGATGAGTGATTATCACGTTCAGGAGAAGATATGCCTCAGATGACCGGGAAGCGAGCATTGTGGGAGATGCTGAAAGTGGAGGGAGTCGAGTACGTCTTTGGACTCCCCGGATCGAGTGAGTCGCCGATCCTTGACGCGTTGGAAGACTTTCCAGATTTCAAGTACATCCTTGGCCTGCATGAAGGCACGATTATTGGGATGGCTGATGGATACGCTCGGGCAACGGGCCGCGTGTCCTATGTGGGATTGCACATCGAAGCTGGATTGGCAAATGGCCTGGGCCTAATGCAGGACGCCAAGACCTCCGGAACCCCCATGGTTGTCACGTCAGCAAACTACGATGTTCGCAAGGTCGCTGAGGGGAAGGTTGACCTGGCGAAGATGGCGGAGCCATTTACCAAGTGGAGCGTGGAACTGTCACATCCTGAACAGATTCCATCGGTCATGCGACGTGCGTTCCATGAAGCAAATACGTATCCAAAAGGTCCGGTATATGTCGGTCTGACTGCAAACGCTCTGGACGGCGTAGCCGACATGAATCTGGTGCCGTCTTCACCGATTTACGGACCCGCACTGGCCCGATCCGAGGAGATTGATCAGGCAGCAACCGCGCTGCTCGGGGCAAGCCGAGCCCTCATGGTGGTAGGAGATCGGGTAGCTGATTCTGATGCTGTAGGAGAAGCAGTTCGCGTTTCCGAAACGCTTGGAATACCTGTTTATGCCGCCCGCGGAGGGGAGATTAACTTCCCTACGGACCATCCACAGTTCATGAGCCGTTTTTCGTCCCGCCTGGGTCGATATCGTGACTTGTTGAGGGGGGCAGACGTGGTCCTGGTGGCGGGGGCCGACACGTTCAAGGACTTGTTCTATCAATCAGATGTGATGCTTCCCGCATCATCAACGTTGATCCACATCGACCCGAGCGTCAGTGAAGTTGGTAAGTCCGAGCCAACCGATATCGGCATTGTCGCTGACATCAAACTGGCGTTGGGCCAACTGACAGAAACGCTTGGCAGGGTGATGACCCCTGATCAGGTTGAGGCCGCCGGGGAACGAGCCAAACGAGTTACCGAAGCGAGCCGCACTGCGGTCGAGGAACGTGAAGAAGCTGTTCGAGCGCGATGGGACGGGACACCCATGTCGCCGGGCCGAATGTTTGCAGAGCTGGCTGCTTGCCTGCCTGACGATGTCGTGATCGCAAACGACTCTTACGGCTCATCCGAGGACCTGATGAATGCGGTCACATTCAAGGCTCCCGGTGATCTACATTCCACCAGAGGCGCATCCACCGGATGGGGTATGGGCGGAGCAATCGGCCTCAAGATTGGTTATCCGGACCGACCGGTGGTGGCGGTTATCGGAGACGGCACTGGCATCTCGGCGATACAGGCTTTGTGGACGGCGAAGAACGATGCCATTCCGGTCGTTTACGTGATCTGCAACAACGCAATGTTTCGCTTGCTCAAGTTGAACATGAACACTTATAAGGAAGAGATCCTGCACGAAGACGAGCCGGGAAGCCGTTACTTGCATATGGATCTGAATACACCGCTGGACTTTGCCGGGCTTGCCAACGTCTTTGGGCTGTATGGAGAGCGAATCACGGACCCGGAACAGATCGCTCCGGCAATGGAACGAGCACTCGCATCCGGTGAGGCTGCCGTACTGGATATGGTGATCGACGGTTCTATGTAAGACCGGTAGACGCGAACCCGGACACGAGCAAACAAAAAAGGGGGCGGCAAGCGCTTACTGCGCTCGCCGCCCCCTTTTAGATTCAGATTCGGGAGACCTCTAGGAGGCTTTACCGATCTTGAAAAGGGTGGTGCTGCAGGTGCCGCACTTGCCCTTCGTTGCCGGGCGACCGTTCTTCATGGTCACCTGTTCGGCGGAGTTCATTTCTCGCATTGTTCGACACTTCATGCAGTAGGCGTCCATGGGGTTCCTCCAAAAAAAACTCTGTACTTCGGGGGCCATCCACCGAAGCTAACCTAGCTTTACCGTAACACCTCTTTTCCAAAGCTGAAATAGCTTTGGCCGGGGAGGCCCCGGAAAATAGTCCTAAAAAGGGCCATTTAGGGGCAATATCGGGGGCTAAAGCCCCCGTGTTTTACGATTGAGACGAGGGTAAACCGGAACGGGGTGCACTTTTGGCCCTCAAATTAGGTTCGCTTCAATCGTAAGAAACTGGGGTACACGCTGGGGGAATCTTACGATTACGGCCATCGTAAGTGCGCCCTGACCTGTGATCGACCTGTCATCGAAGGGTAGTTGAGTGGTCCCCACTCGGCTCATTCGGGGACGCAAATCGGACCCGGTATATGGCCGCAATCTGACTTTCGATCAAAGAACAGTCCACAGGAGGTCGAGGATCCTATGACCGAGGTAAAGCTCAGCAGCGCAACGGTGGATTACCAGATAGATGGCGACGGCCCCCCTCTGGTGTTTGCGCACGGTGCGGGAGGGAACCGGTTTTCATGGTGGCAGCAAGTTCCGGAATTCATGGATCGATACACTTGCATCACCTTTAGTCACCCGGGTTTCGCAAGCTCTACATGGACGGGAGACTCTGCGGATACGGTTGAGTTCTCAGATGTCCTTTCGGAATTACTGGACCGGCTGGAGATAATGACGGTGGCCCTGGTCGGCCAGTCCATGGGCGGATGGACTTGCCTTCCGCTTGCTCTTAATCAGCCGAGCCGCGTCAAGGCGCTCTTCATGGCGTCAACGCCGGGAAGTCTGCGAACGCCAGAGATCGACAGTGCGCGTGAATCTAATGGTCATAAGTTGGATGGCATCCGGAAAGCCTGGGAAGAGCGTCATCCGGGTAGCTTCAATCCTGCTGTCGGCGAGCTGTGCATGCTTGAGCAACCGGCGCTGCATTACCTGTACTGCGCGATCCAGGGTCTAAATCCGCCGCGCATGTTTGCCCCACGCGTTGGAATAACTCCAGGTGAGATGGTGGATTACAAAACTCCAACGATGTTCGTGACGGGTGATCAAGACATAGTCCTGCCGCCCGCGATCGTCGAGGCAGCGGCAAAGGTGACGCCTGGATCTCGACTCCAGCGCGTCCCGGACGCCGGCCACTCGATCTACTTTGAACGTCCGGATGTGTTCAATTCCCTGTTATCCGGCTTCCTGAGCGACACCTACCCGGTCTGAACGTACGGCTAGCAGCCTGCGCCTAGTGGCGATGGTGGACACGCCCACGCAAGGCTGTGGTCAGCACGCGGGGGAGCTGAAATACGGTTTCACATTCACGACACCAATTTGTGGGGAGGTCTGTCATCTGATCGGTCAGGCTATGTGGGAATATTTGCTGAGTGACGCGGTGTCGAGAGGCTGTGCAAGAAATGGAACATAAGCTGTGCCCGGGTCAGCAGGTCTGGCACTAGAGAACGGTGACTATCACTTGGCCGGATACGCGCATGTCGCCAACAACCTGCGTGAACAGTTTGGTTATCGTTCCCTGGCTGTTCTGATCAAGAGTTGGGAAGATGCCGATGCGCGAGTTGTTTACCGCACCTCGTCGGAATTTCCTGCGTCCGGTCCGCTGCGTCACAGATGGTGGCTCCTATCAATCAAGCGGAACTTCAGAGCACTCGTGAAATGTTGGTGCTTGAGCGCAAGATGAATCAGGGCATGTCTGAGCGTCTCGTTCAGGCATCTGAGTCTCGTGGCTGGCAGGAGTCAGCTCACCAGGAACTGCAACGGGCGTTCGACACGCTATCCGAACAAAAGATTGAGCTTGAAGAGGCCTATCGATGGAGCACGGTTGCCCACAGTGAGATCCAACGAGCTTTTGACGAGCTCAAGGTTGCCAATGGAGCGAAAACCCGATTCCTGGCTACTGTTTTTCATGAGCTGAAGACACCGTTGACCAGCATCTCTGCGTTTGCGGACATCCTCAACAAGAACCGGGCAGGAAATCTGAAGGCGCGTGAGCTGAAGCAGCTTGATGTGATACGTCGCAACGTACGTCGCTTGAATCTGCTTATTAACGACCTTCTCGACCTGACCAGGATTGATGCGGGGACGTTGGTGCTTGAGCCCGGCGAGTTACCGGTATCTGAGTTGCTCAACGATATGTCAGCCATGTTTGAGCCGATATTGAACAGACGGAATCAATTCCTCGAGGTTGAGGACGGAACTTCTGGTCAGTGGGTCAAAGGAGATAGGGACCGACTGGAGCAGATGGTTACCAACCTGGTGACAAACGCCTCCAAGTTCTCTCCGGAAGGCGCTGCGGCCGGATTGGGTGCGAACGCTTCGGGTGACCAACTGGAGTTGACAGTGACCGATAGCCGGGTGGGGATACCTGAGGAGTCGGTGGGTCAAATATTTGATGCGTTCTACCGCGTGGATAACGAAGAAACCCGGGGCGTGACAGGCACCGGAGCTGGTCTGTATATCACGTCCTCTATCGTGCGTTTTCACGGGGGGAACTTGACCGTAGACAGCACATACGGGCAGGGAATGACGTTCCGGGCTGTGGTTCCAGGCGTCATGGATGGTCCGTCGGTAGAGCACCTTCAGCGTGAGGCGACAAGACTTGAGACCATTGATGAGCACAAGTCACGCCTTGAAGAGGAACCTCGCGAGGCTGCGTAACCTGGTCGGCCTTGGACCTGGCCTTTGTGGCTAGATCGCCTGCACCCGCCTGATTAGATCCTTCAAACGTGCTTCATCCTCAGGAGTATCTGACGGTGCGTCGAACGCCACACGAGTCGCATAGTCCATCCGCTTCGCCAGAACGTCCGGCAGATCGTCGTAGTTTGAAGCCACAGCAAACTCGCGCACCACATCCAGCGGCACAGACTCCACCATTCGCTCCCACTCGCCCTTAACCGACATATCGTGGAGCATGAGTCCTAACTCGCCCAGACCGTGTGTGTCGAACACGTTCAGATAAGTGCGCGTGGAGCCATAAAAAGAAATCGGCTGTCGGAGTGCGAGGAGCTGCTCCTCTATCTCTGCGTCGTTATTACCCAAGGCCATCATCCCGCCGCCGGACACTTCAATATCGGACAGGTTTCGCCCGGCCTGTTGCGCTCCCTTTGCAAGCTCCGGAAGCGTGACTTCTCTGACGTACTTCTCGGTCGTGAAGCTGTGGAGGAATAGTCCATCCGCTGCGCGGCCTGCGACGCGGGTCATTGCCGGTCCTACCGCAGAGATAAAGATTTTTGGCGGCGGGACGTCGATCGGTCCCATGTTGAACGCCGGTGGGCATAGCGTGAAGTTGTAGAAGCGGCCTTCGAACTCCGGTTTCGCCCCGGTCTGGAAGGTGTTCCAGACCGCCCGCATCATCAGGATGTACTCCTCCATTCGCGTCGCCGGGGCCTCCCATGTGCCGGAGCTGAAGCGTCTTTCGTTGTGACCCTTCACCTGGGTGCCGAGTCCGATCATCACCCGACCACCGGTGGATTTTTGAAGTTCCCACGCCATCTGTGCCATGACGAAGGGGCTGCGCGGGAAGGCGATGATGATGGATGTGCCTATCTCCGCCCGGGTGCTCACATGAGCTGCCAGTGTCCACCGTGTTGTTGCTTCGTACTTCGTCTCAGATGTCGTGATGGCGTCGTAGCCGAGCCGCTCAGCGCGCTCGACCTCTGCGGGTACATCAGATAGTGGGCCTGCGCCGAATCGGCCTGAGACTTTCAATTGATCCCTCCAGAGGGGTGACGAAGTAGGTGGGTGGTCGGGCGTTCCATTGGTGATGGTGTGGACCCGAGTTTTTGAGTCGGTCGGGCGATTCTAACTCTCGGCGACTTCTCTTGGCACTGGCTGAGCGTATGGGCGGCGCGTACGGTTACACTCTCCGCACGACCGGCACGAGGGACTGCGCACGGCGAAGGCAGTCAGACACCTGAAACGCCTAGATTTAATCAGGCGTGATCGGAGAGATATGACGGTTCGCGCGTATCAACTTGTCGACACCGCCCCGGGCAGTGAGGTAGCGGTGCTCATCAGCGCCTTACAGGGGATAGCGGGGACGAAGACCGTGGACGCGGTTACGGGGCCGCACGACATCATTTGTACGGTGGAGGTCGGAGAACTGTCAGACCTTGCCCGCTACCAGACTAATGTCCATGACGTGTCCGGCGTAACGCGCACAATGACGTGTGTCGTGCTGCGGGGCTGATCACAGGAACGGAGTCGAACTGATGGAGATCAACGAGTACACGGCAAATGCGCTTGAACGCGTGCGCGTGTTCATGGACCTGGCGTTCACTGATCTCACACCAGAGCAACTCTGGTATCGACCTGCCGTCGAGGCCAACTCAATTGCGTGGGTTGGCTGGCATCTGACCCGGGGGTTGGACCGCCGGGTGTCAGATATGGACCGGGGCGAACAAACCTGGATTGTAGGGAAGTGGTTCGAGAAATTCGGCCTTCCTGCCAATCCCACGGACTACGGGACCGGCCACACCTCGGATCAGGTGGACACGATTCGACCGCCCAATTCGGACGTGATTATTGGCTATTACGACGAAGCATACCTACGAAGTCTGAGATTCCTGGACTCTCCAGGGGCTAAAGACCACGACAGGGTACTCGAGGACTCGGGAATCACTCTTGCCGAGGAGATGGTCGGCATGGCGACCGGCAATCTCCAGCACATCGGTCAGGTCGGCTACATCCGCGGGCTGATCGAGGGTCGGCGCTGGTTCCCCCGGTAGGGTGACTTCGGTCGGTTCAGGCCCCTAAATTGACCGGTGCTAAGATCTGCGCCAACTCCGTCATTTCGGAGTCTGTGAGACGCCAATCTGCGGCACTTGCGTTTTGCACCACCTGCTCCGCCGACTTTGCACCGGCTATGCAGGACGACATCGAGGGATGAGCCAGCGTCCATGCGATGGCGAGCTGCACGAGATCCCGCCCGTGATCCGCCGCCCACTTTTGCAGCGCCGGTACCACCTCCCACGCCCTGTCCGCCCGACCCTCTCTGAAGACGAAGTGGTCACTTCGTTCATCGTCTTCCGGGAACTGGTGGCCGGGTTGGTACTTGCCGGTCAGGATGCCTTTGGCAAGCGGGGAGTGTGCGATGACACCGATTCCAAGATCAAGGCATGCGGGCAGCACATCGTCTTCGGCCCAGCGGAACAACATGTTGTAACGGGGTTGTGAACTGTTGATCGGTCCGTGAGCGGCGGCTTCCCTATGCTGGTCGCCCGAGAAGTTGGACACGCCTATGTACCGGATCTTCCCTTGATCCCGGAGCTTTAGAAGTCCCGCCACCGTGTCTTCGATGGGCCAGTCCGGTCTTGGCGAGTGAAGCTGGTACAGGTCTACGTGGTCGGTACCAAGTGAAGTGAGGCTATTTTCGATGGCCTGTGTCATGTGCTCCGGGGAGTGGTCTCCTGAGAGTTTGGTGGCGAGAAACACTTCGTCGTACCTGCCCCGGAGAGCTTTGCCGAGTACGGACTCGCTGGTCCGGTACCCCTCCGCTGTGTCGATGAACGTCATGCCGCAATCAAGTGCTGCATGTATGGCCGTTATGGCTTGTTCATCCGGAATGACACCCATGCCGCCGCCAAGCGGCCAGGCGCCCAGGCAAACAACCGAAACTTGTGGTCCATCTGTTCCGAGCGGGCGGGTGTCCATACGAGCCTCCTGATTTGCCTGATTTGAGAGCAAGAGGCATCAATGTACACGTCGGCGACCCGGGTCGGCATGGCGCAGACGCGAAACAGCGGCCGACCGTAATTCATCGGTCGGCCGCTGTTCAAGTTTCGTTAGTCCGCTACGGAGACAACAGGATCCGATACCAGGACAGTGGCTCGTGGTGATGTGTTGTCGGTGTCCAACACGTCGTCGCCCTCCACCTGTGTGGAGCGTGCCTGTCTCGGGATCATCACCGCGGCGACAACGATCGCCACGCCAACAAACGCCGCGGCGGCCAGGAAGCCGATGTTGAGCGCATCAACAAAGGTCTGGTTTGCTGCTTCAGAAACCGCCAGTGCGGTGTCGGGCGGTAGATCGGCGGTCACTGAGCCAATGCTACCCAGACTGTCTCCGATGATCTCGGCACTGTCCTCAGGTACCAGTCCACTGACCGCGTCCTTGACGTCACTTCGGTACAGGCTCGCCACAAGGCTACCCAGTACCGCTACGCCGAGTGCTATCCCGAGCTCACGACTGAGATCGTTCATCGCAGAGCCGACTCCGGCCTTACTCACAGGAACCGCGGCCATGATCGAATCGGTAACCGTGGGTATTGCCATACCGGCCCCTAGCCCGAACAGCGCTATCGCCAACATCGGTACCCAGATAGCGGTATGTACCTCGATGGTCGAGAACACGGCCATTCCGGAGAAAATGATCAACCCGGCGACCAGGATGACTGCCTTCGGGCCAAGTCTCGGAACCGCCTTCGTTGCAAATCCAGCGCCCATCATCATCGTCGCTGCTACCGGGGTTAGCGCCAGACCGGCGACCAGCGCGCTCCTGCCCTGCACAAGCTGGAAGAACTGGGTCAGGAAGAAGAACACCCCGACCATTCCGAGCATCAGGAGCATTAGGACCACGAAGGAGCCTGTAAAGTCCCGGCGCTTGAAAAACTCAAACGGCAGCATCGGGTGACTGCTGCCGATCTCCACAAGGGCAAACGCGGCGAGCAGAGAGCCGCCGACAATGAAGGAACCAACTATGAGCGGGGAGGTCCATCCGGTCTCTCCACCCTGGATGATCCCGAAGACGAGAGCCAGAAGTCCGGTAGTCGCCAGCGCAGCCCCTGGAATATCCAGTTGGACCTTGTGTTCGTCACGGGATACCTGGAGGAACTGTGTTCCAACTATGGCTACGGCGACAACGGGGATGTGCATCCAGAACACGGCCGACCACTGGAAGTTGTCGACCAGATAGCCGCCGAGCGCGGGCCCGACCACGATCCCCAGAGAACCGACCGCAGTCCAGGTGGCTATGGCCTTTGCACGTTCTTCACGCGGGAATACGTCCGTGATGATCGAAAGCGTGGACGGCAGGGCGAAGGCCGCACCGAAACCCTGTAAACCTCTCATGGCGATCAAGGACGTCGAGCCCGTCGAAAGCGCCGCGCCGACAGATGCGACGCCGAATATCACCATCCCAACGGTCAGTGCCCTCTTACGCCCGAACCTGTCACCGACGCTCCCGGCCAGAAGTAAGAACCCGGCCAGGATCAGGGAGTACATGTTCACGACCCACTGCAAAACGGAGTTGTTTGCGGAGAAGTCGCGTGCGATCGACGGAAGTGCCGTGTTCACCACGGTACCGTCCAGGAAGATCACGAAGGCACTCAGGGACAATATGGCGAGGGTCAGCTTTTTTCTGGCCGCCGGTTTGCCATCCCCGGCCGCTTGAGAACCGGAACTTGATGTCGCTTGAGACATCGTTTCGGTAGATGTTGAGGACATGTGAAAACTCCAAAATGTGACGGGTCGCCGTCTTCTGTTATTCCGGCGGTGTCCGTCGGGTAGATAAAAAGTAGACACGTTAGGTCATGCCTACAATTCCCTCTGAGGTAATTGCCAGGGCTATCTCTCGACCGCATGATGGGCGCATCAGAGAACTGGAGAGAAGCAGCCATGACCACTTCGACAGCTCCACAGGCCTCGGCGTTCGGCCGGCAGATGAAGCAGTGGAGACGAATCAGCGGATTAAGTCAGCTAGATCTTGCAGTACGTGCCGGTCTATCACAGCGACACGTGTCCTTTATTGAGACCGGCCGGTCGCGACCCGGCGAGGATGTGATCCACAAGGTCGCCGAAGCACTCGACGTTCCGTTAAGGGACCGAAACTTGATGCTGGAAGCGGCGGGGCTGACACCGACCTATCAGGAACTTCAGTTATCAGATGAGATGGCTGCGCCGTACGGGATGGTGGTCCAGAAGATGCTGGATGCGCACATGCCCTATCCGGCTTTCGTTATAAATCGGTGGTGGGAGATGGTGAACGCCAACGAATCCGGTCGGAAGCTGTTTCCGATGTTTGGCGACGGTCCGGTGGATCTGGTCGAGACGTTCCTGAAGCCGGGGCCGATCAGGGAGATGGTCGACAACTTCCCGGCCGCAAGCTGGACGTTTCTACGCCGATTGCGAAGAGAGGTGACGCTGGCGGGTCCGGATGAACGTCTGGACGACCTGCTCAGGCGAGCCGAAGCCTATATAGAGGACATCCCGCCCGATATCGAAAAACCGGGCGACGATCTGGTTGTGTGTCCAAATCTCAAGATCGACGGTCGGATTATCAGGACCGTATCCATGGTGGCGCGTTTCGGGACGGCTCGTGAGGTTACGCTTGCCGAGCTACGAGTAGAGTTGATGTACCCGATGGATGATGAGGCGGACCAATTCTTCAAGGCCATGGCAGAAGACGCCTAGAAGCTTCGAATTAGCATCAATAACCAAAATGAATCTGATTTGGCTGACTGCGCATCTGAGTCTTTAATGTACACGCCGGTGTTCGCACGGGGCGAACCTCCGCGCACGGATGTCGACCGGTTCAGACGGGTCGATCAGGAACTTACAGGAACAGGGGAACCCCGATGACCACGAACGATCATCTAGGCGCAACGGTAACTGCGGACCCGTCGACGCCGGATGAGCTGCACGACCGATATCAGGAAACTCGGGATTTCACCGAGAAGCTGTGCGAGACGCTGGTCACCGAGGATTACGTTGTCCAGACGATGCCCGACGTAAGTCCGACCAAGTGGCATCTTGGCCACACGACCTGGTTCTTTGAGGCTTTCATTCTTCGTGAACAGCTCGCCAGTTACGTGTCGCCAAATGACAAGTACAACTACCTGTTCAACTCCTATTACAACGGCATAGGTGAGCAATGGAGCCGCGCAGAGCGTGGTCACATCTCCCGGCCGACCGTCAATGAGGTGTACGACTTCCGTCGGTTCGCCGACGAGAAAATGCACGACTTGATCGATACCTCCGGGAGGGACTCCTCGCCGGAGAAACTTCTTGAGTTGACGACGCTAGGTATCAATCACGAACAGCAGCACCAGGAACTTCTGCTGACGGATATCAAGCATGTTCTTTCAAGGAACCCGCTGGATCCGGTGTTCCGTGACCTGGGCCCTATCGCAGAACCGGTCGGTGTACCCAACGCTGAGTGGTTGCCATACGACGGTGGTGTTGTAGATGTCGGTTTCGATGGTGACGGCTTTCATTTTGATAACGAAGGTCCCATTCACAAGACCTTTGTGTACCCGTTCCATATCTCATCCCGACTGGTCACCAATGGCGAATTCATAGAGTTCATCGAGTCGGGCCAATATCAGCGGCCGGATCACTGGCTCTCGAACGGCTGGCACACGATCCAGCGCGAAGGCTGGAATGCTCCGCTCTATTGGCGGAAGTC
Source organism: Chloroflexota bacterium (assembly GCA_018650185.1). GTDB lineage: Bacteria > Chloroflexota > Dehalococcoidia > Lucifugimonadales > Lucifugimonadaceae. Next base: position 5,533 of record JABIGL010000125.1, on the reverse strand, counting down.
TGACCAGGGGTGGATGCACTACACGATGGGTGGCGAGAAACCGGTGAACCCGGACGAACCGGTGATGCACGTCAGCTATTACGAAGCAGACGCGTTTGCGAAGTGGAAGGGCGTCCGGCTGCCTACAGAAGACGAATGGGAACTGGCGTCACGCGACGCAACCATATCGGGGGACGCGTTCGCAGACACGCTTCGATGTCACCCGACGGCACTGGCGGCTAACGCACCCTCCGGCAAGCTTCATCAGATGTTTGGCGACGTGTGGGAATGGACATCCAGCCCCTACGTCGGATACCCGGGATTCGACATCCCGCCGGGCGCGGTTGGCGAGTACAACGGCAAGTTCATGTCGGATCAGATGGTGCTTAGAGGCGGTTCTGCTGCAACATCGCTGAGCCACATACGGCCTACCTATCGCAACTTCTTCCCATCGGACGCCAGGTGGCAGTTCATGGGATTTCGGCTCGCTCGGGACGCCCAATAGTCTCCGATCACCAGCCGTATCACGACGACACAGACCACTTATAGGCGGAATTCAGATCACGTTGACGACGACAATCCCTCAGAACGCAGACACAACCCGCAGGGAGCTACCCGGGTACATCGATGAAGTCGTGGAAGGGCTGTCTGGCGAGGCGAAAACTCTCCCGTGCAAACTGTTCTACGACGAGCGTGGATCGGGATTGTTTGATCAGATCTGTGAACTGGATGAGTACTACGTCACTCGGACCGAGAACGCACTGATGGATCAGTACGCCGGTGAGATGGCGGAGGCTATCGGACCCGAGTGTCTGCTGATCGAGTACGGGGCGGGCAGCAGTACGAAGATTCGTTCCCTGCTGGATAACCTGAAAGATCCCGCGGCGTTTGTGCCGATAGATATCTCCGGCGAGCACCTTGTTCGGGCGGCCGACGAGCTCAAGGTAAGTTACCCGACGGTGGAGATTAACCCAGTAGTGGCTGACTTCACGGCCGCATTCGATGTCCCGGCGCCGCTGATCAAGCCTGCACGCAATGTCGTGTACTTTCCCGGCTCAACGATCGGCAACTTCGCCCCCAAGGACGCTTCACGGCTGCTAAAAGGGATGGCGCAGAGAGTCGGTCCTGGAGGCGGTCTGCTGATCGGCGTCGATCTCGACAAAGACCCGAACGTGCTCCGCGCCGCGTACAACGACCGAGAGGGTGTGACGGCGGCATTTAACTTAAATCTGCTTGTGCGCCTGAATCGCGAGGCGGGAGCTGACTTCAATCTGTCGTGTTTCACGCATCGAGCGGCCTACAACCCCGAGGCGTCTCGGATCGAGATGCGCCTCTACAGTGATCGACCTCAGACCGCTCGCGTAGCCGGTCGGAGGTTTGACTTTGAGATGGGCGAATCAATCCTTACCGAGTACTCACACAAGTACACGGTTGAGTCGTTCGGCAAGATCGCCGGAGAGGCCGGGTTCAAGACTCGGCAGGTGTGGACGGACGCAGACGACCTGTTCAGCGTGCAGTACCTGGAACTGAATTAGGGACGGGCATAATGCTGGGTTTCGAATCGGCCGCGTCCTGAGGTTCTCGAAGGACCGGGACCGTCGTGAATGTCTGCCTGGCGCGCCGCACGCACACACGACTTCTAGCTTTTGAGGAACACGAGATCTGTGACGTCGTCCGAAGTTGTCGTCAACTCGCTGTTGTATTCGTAGCCCTCTGGATGTGAGAACCCGCGGACGAGGTCCAGAGCCGACTCAGCAGACCCGGCAGCTTCTTCGTTGGATACGAGGTGTCGGATGAGCGCTCCCTTCAGCAGCTTGGACCAGTGGTTGACCGTCTTGAGCTGACCGTCTACGTTCCGCTCGACGAACTTGACCGTGAAGCGCTTCTCGTAGGTGATCGCTGACGGGTCCCATGCTGCACTGTGCTCATTCGGAAGCAGGTCCCACACCACTCCGCCCTGAACGGAGTCAGCCAGCGATTTCGTGAGGAGCTTCTTCCAGATTACGGCGCAGCTTTTGCCGCGCATCACCTTGCCGCCCATCTTGAGCTTGTAGGCCGGGATCATGTCGAAGGGTCGGACCATGCCGAACAAGCCGGACATGATAATTACCGATTGCCCGAATACTTCACGGGCACCGGCATCCAGTGTTCGATGCTCTATGGCGTCGTACATCACGCCGGTATAACGTTCGATTGCGGGGAGCGTGGGAGTCGTCCGCAGCGCAGCGTTTTCGGCCCTCGCCTTTTCTAGCGCGGGACCTTTGACCCCCAACAGGGCCTTGGACGACCTCGGCCGTTCGCTGACGCTGATGAGCGCCTTTACGACGCGTTCCCGTGTCGGGTTGAGCGACTCAAATGACAGCGAGTCCATGTCAAGCGGCGCACCGTCACCGCCGGAAGATTTACCTTCCGATGGCGGCAACAATATGAGAGGTGAGGGAGATATTTTCGGTGTCCGTTCTCTGGAATTCGGTCAGGCCAGTCTGACCTGTCCCAAACGCTAACGCCAGCGGTGATTGGGGGTGACGGGTCAGGGCTTCCGACCGATGGCGTGACACCAGAAGAATGAAGCGAACGCGTCCGGTTGTTCGGACCAGTTCGTCCATCCGTCCCTCATGCGATCCAGGTCCACATCGCTCGCCCACCCGTTGGCTTCTGCGAATTCACTTAACTCGGGATCGTTGAGGATCGAGTGCATGTAGCGGACCCCTTCAGCTACTCCCTCGTCAGTACCGTGTGAGTCTGCGGTGGAACCGGCCACCACGTCTGCGAATCCGGCCGATTTCAACTGTCCCCGGAGCATTCGACCTGCATCCGGGTGTCCGCCTCGACTTCGCTGCCACCGGTTTCGCAACGCGATCGAATCACGCAGGTCGGTGTTATCGGGATGAAGCAGGGCGACATCCCAGTCAGGACTTCGCAGCCCGATTATTCCGCCCGGCTTCAGGACTCGCATGAGCTCCGAAATACCGTCTCCCGGGAATGGGAGATGCTCTATCAGTCCGTTGGCGAATACCGCATCAAACTGGCCGTTTTCAAACGGAAGATCGGTCACATCCGCGACCTGGTAGGAGAGATTGTCGGACTCTTCAAGAGCGAGAATTCCCAGCGCCGTTTCTATTCTGGCCGCATCGGAATCGATCCCGGTTACGTCGCCCGGAGCGACATAATTAGCCAGCCCTCGGGTGATCGAACCGGGACCGCACCCGGCGTCCAGCAATCTCATACCGGGGCTGAGGTGCGGCAGGAAAAATGCCGCTTCCTGTTCAGCGTCTCGCAGCCTGAATCGGCGAGTCTCTTCCTCGTGCCCAGTTGGTTTTTCAGAACTCAACGGGTTGAATCCAGTGACTGCAAACTCAGCTCAAATCCCCATTCAGGGCTTTCGTCGGGGTCATCCAGCACGCGGTCGCCAACCACCGAGAAGCCCAAGCGTTTGTACATCTCATGCGCGTCCGTGAACCGTTTGTCCGACCAGGCGATTGCCTTGCCATGTCCTTTGGAGCGCGCCCATTTAAGGAAGTGCTCGGTCATCAGGCGACCGTACCCTCGTCCCCGATGATGGTTTAAGAGGTAAAGGCGTTCGATCTCCGCGGTCTCGCCGCGGTCCAGTGCTGAGACGGTTCCGATCACCTGTTCGTCGGAGGCAACCAGCACCGAGAAGAATCCGCCCGTGTCGATGTAGGTCTCTTGGACGGAGTACAGGTCTCGATGGTAGTCGTCAGGATCCCAGGTCAGTGCGTACTCGTCGTAAACCGACTTGATGACGGCCGCGATGCCGGGCTGCCATCTATCCTCATACGGATGTAGTCGTGGGGCGCTCACTCTGCGATGCCTGTTAGAAGTCGACGCGGGTTTTCTACTGTCATCGTCTGGATCGCTTCTTCACCGACACCGGCTTCGAGCAATTTTGGTATGAATTCACGCTGCAGGTACACGTATCCTTTGCCGCCATATGCGGTGAGAGAGTGGTCGTAGCAAACGTCATGAGACAGCACGACCTGGTCCCGGTACCCGCGCTCAAGCAACCCCAACAAGACGTCCAACACCCGTTGCTCGTGCATTCGAGGATCGCCGATGTTGTCGAACGCCACCGTCGCGCCTGTGTCTACGATTCCCAGGTGGTAATCGAGTAGTGGATAGCTGTCCGCGTGTCCGATCACGACGCGCGTGCTGTTCGCACCTTCCTCCTGGAGGATGTCGAGTTGCGCCAGGCCACCGCCCCTGACGGCGTGAGTGTTCAGGTATAGACCGGTCTCTATCTGGGCGCGGGCACATGCCCTGAGGACCCGCTCTTCTTGTGCCGATACCCAGTTCTTGTCGATACCGATCTCGCCGATAACCCCGGGTTTGATGCCAGTATCCTGCCAGCCGTTTTCGATCTCATCGATCAGGTCGACGGCGATGTCATCCACGGTTCGTCGGTCGATCCGGTCCTCAACCGGATAGTAGGGCTCGCGATACCATCCGCTGCCCATGACGATCTGGACGCCGGTGCGTTCAGAAATGGCCTTGAGCCTTTCGGGCGCTCGTCCAATTCCGGGCAGGGTTAGCTCGACGATGCTGTTTCCGCCCTCCGCCTTGAAGAGGGAGACCTCTTCTGCAATGAGATCATCGTCGTCGATCATACCGGCGGCGTCATATCGGCCTGAGATCTTGTACAGGTCTATATACAAATGCTCGTGCATTAGCGTGACACCCAGCTCGGATGGGTCAATTGGTCCGGTGACGGTCATTACTTTTCCGGCGTTTGAAGAGGCCATTTAACAGGTTCTTCCATGAATTCCAGGCGAAGTTGGGTAGCTGCATTAGCCTAATACCGGGAAGTTCTTCTGTCTTGTCAGTCCGCGAACTTTCCGGAAGTACCCGGGCTTTACCAGACTGCGCACACGGTTCATCATGCGGTTTGCAGCTCAATTCATCGCTTTACAAGCCCGGAGGTGCAGACGATGACCGGCCTGAACACGAAATCAACGCTCGATGGCGTAGCAACGGCGAACGACCATTTGAGTTCGGACGACAGCGGCATGCTCCATATCGAGGGGCGGTCTGCCGAGTCGTTGTTAGAAGAGTTTGGTTCGCCGCTTTATGTTGTTTCAGAAGCGACGCTTCGTACTAATTTCCGACGCATCCGAGACGCTTTCCAATCACGCTGGCCGAAGCCGGTGAACGTGATGTACGCCATCAAGGCCAACAACAACCTGGCGATCAGGGCGATTCTCCATGAAGAGGGCGCAGGTGGGGACTGCTTTGGCGAGGGTGAGTTGTACGCCACGTTCCTGGGTGGGGCTGATCACAACAAGTTGGTCATGAACGGCACGAACAAGACATATGCCGAGCTCAGCGCCGCCGTAAAGGCGGGTGTACGGGTCAATGTCGATGCAGCAGACGAGATTCCAATGCTGTCTGAGATCGCTGCGGAAACGGGTCGTACAGCCAGGGTTTGCCTCCGAGTGAAAGTGACTCCGCAGGAGCTTGAGCAGTTTGTTCCTGACTACACTTCTCGACCATTCAACATGCTGGACGGGGTCCGAGACATGCAGTGGGGCTACTCGAT
>JABIGL010000011.1 GCA_018650185.1 Chloroflexota bacterium | reverse complement strand
TCTCTACCGGTCTCGCCGCCGGGAACCCGTTGTCGGCGACCGACAAGCCCTCGCCGGTTGAGGATCTTGAGGCCACCGGTTTTGGCACCCTTGAGACGCAGCTCCACAGCGACGTCACGGGTTGGGGCGCGTGGGATGGCGACAAGTGGAAGGTCGTAATCGCACGACGACTTGAAACCCCTGACGTGCACGACGCACAGCTTGAATCCGGCAAGCAGATGCCGGTGGCATTCGCTCTGTGGGACGGCGACAACCGTGACGTGGACGGCCGCAAATCCGTCTCTGCCTGGCTCAACGTCAAGCTGGATAACGTCGCAGGAACCGGTGTTTCAGACGGAGATGCCCAGCAGCCTTCCGACGGTGGGTTGTCGCCGGCGGACCTGAGGCCGACAGAAATCGTGGAAAAGATAGAACTCAGTGCGCTGATTATTGCCGAGTTCGCAGCAATCATCCTGGCGGGAGTCTTGGCCGTAGCCGGTTACTTCTTCTACCGAGGGAGGCGGGTGACTCAGTGACGACATCACATGTTGAGGTAGGACTCGTGGAACGGGCCACCTGGTACGACACGCTCTCAGCGCTGTTCCGAGAGCCGTCCGAAGAGACGATAACCGCTCTGCGTTCTGCGTCGGTCCGCCTGTCGACAGATGGCGACGACAACGCCGCAGAGTTGCTCGATACGCTCTCGGGCCGGGCGCATGAATTTGGTCTTGCCGGGCTACAGTCAGAGCATTCTCGGCTCTTCGCGGGGGCGGTAATGTGCCGCGCTAACGAGGTCGACTACGAGCCGCTTTCGTTCAGTATGACGGAGAAGCTGGCGGATGTTTCCGGATTCTACGAGGCATGGGGTTACGAAATCACAACAGGGATCGGTCAGCGTTGCGATTTCGCCGGGGTCGAGCTCGAATTCACGAGCCTCTTGCTGCTGAAACAGGCGTACGCGGAAGAAAACGGCTGGACGGACGAGACCGTGATAGCGTCCGAAGCTGTACGCAAGTTCATCACCGATCACGTTGCCAACTGGATGCCCATGTTGAGCGACCGCATCTACGGCCTGACAGGTGGAAAGGGAATCATCGGCGCTGGTGGTGCCGTCCTGGGACACTTGATGGAGACCGAAGCGAAGCTGGTAGATCTGGACGAAGAGGCGTGAGGTCGTTGGACCGGACGACCACACTACTAGCGCTCGTGTTGGTGGTGGCCGTTACGGTTGAAGTGCTGCTGTTTCGGATATTCGCCCGGGGCGGTGTGTATTTCATAGACGACAACACGCCGCTCATGATCCAGAACGGCTACACCTCACTCGTGTTCAGTGGGAACGTCCTGTTCAACTACGCAGCGCCGGTGACCTTGTTGGCGATGGTCGTTGCGGCGATACCGCTCGTGGCCCGTTCGTCGTCTCTTTCCTACCGTGCCATCGGGGTGGTCGTGATGGCGGTCGCTGCCGTCAGCGGACTTATGGTGCTCGGCTACAGCGGTGAGGCTCTATCTGATACCTACTGGGCCGTCTCAGGAATCGCTGTCGCCGGGATCTCCGTGATAGCGCTTCGTAAAGTGCCATCCAAACCGTTGCGCCTGTTCGTTGTCATGACCGCGCTCTCTTACCTGGCGATCTACGGCTTCAAGTCAGGCCAGGCACTACCGGGGATCGGTGGAGTCAACTTGCTCACTATCGGTGAGTGGGTGGGCCTCGCCTCGTTCCTGACTCTTGGATTCGTACTTCGCTCCACGTTGAATCGCAGGGCGTTGATCGTTGCCTCGGTGGTCGCTCTGGGTGCCGGTGGAATGGCTTTCGGCCGGGCTGACTCCATTCCCCTGATAGCGACCTGGGCCTTTGGGTTGTCACTTTCAGCACCGTACTGGCTGTACATCGCCGCCTTATGGATAGTGTTGGCCTTCTCCGGAAGCGCTATCGCACGGGGCCAGTACCTGACCGGCGTCGGGGTACTGCTGGTCTTCTTTGGCCACCGCGGGTTGCCACTGACCTACTTCAACGATCTCGCTATCTGCGGCCTTCTGTTCGTCGTGCGCGAAGTCATCGACGTGAATGCTCCGGTGATCCTTGGAAAAGCTTACGGCTCATCACGGGGTCGAAAAATCGGCGTACGCGCGGTTGGACTATCGAGCCTGTTCCGATGACAAGCGGGACGGTGGTGCTGCCGGAAACGTTGACGCCACCGGTGATATCGGTGGTCGGCGCTTCCGATTCAGGGAAGACCCGCGTCGCTGAAAGACTCATTCGAGACCTCACCGCCCGAGAACTGCGGATCGCATCCGTCAAGCATTGCCCACACGGCCACAGCATCAACTCTGACGGGACCGATAGCGCCCGGCTCTTTGCTGCCGGGGCCGTGGTCTCCATCGCTGCCTCTCCAGATCAGATGACCGCCGTCGCGCGGACGGGCCCTGACATTTCTCTGGCCGCGATCGTTGAGTCATTGCCACGGAACATCGATCTGGTCATCGCCGAAGGATTCAAGACTTCGAACGCCTCAAAGATCATGGTGCTGGGCGGCGATAACCCTATTGATAGGCCGGAAAACATCGTGGCCGTCGTCGGAGACTCGGCTGCAGACACGGACGTGCCCTGGTTCCACTCGGACGACTCAATCGGCCTGACAGAGTATGTGCTCCAGCAATGTGGACCCATCACACCGGGAGACCGCCGAGTAACGCTTACGGTGGACGGCCGAAAGGTGTCCCTCAACCGCTTCTCGTCGTCGGCGTTCTCCGGAACGATTGAAGGGTTTATTCGATCGCTTAACGGGATCCCCGCCGATGCACGGAACGTTGAAATCACACTCAGGTTCTGAGCTCTACGAACAACAAGTGGAGGACAGCACCCGGCGTAGCAGGGAACGGGTCGACCTAGCCGTTCTTTGTGATGGTGATGATGCACAGATGCAACGATTCTGGAAAGAGTCGAGGCTTGTGGATGCCGTCCGTTGGTTTGAAGGCGACCCTTTCATCGGCCCGATGCGGTTCGACTTGGACGCGCCAGAATTCGGGCCGTACCTGGACCTGTTTGGGAAGCATATCCGGGTTCACAGCGGTGATTGGGTAGTGCACGAAGATCTATTGTTCTACGCGACACCCGATACCGTGTTTGAGGAATCGTTCGACCCCGTATGGGACTGGTCCACGATGGAATCTATGGATTGATAATTACTTCGATTGAGCTGGGTAAGGTGGGCAAAATCATGTGTGCGTTGCCCACCGGTGGCCTGGTACCAGCGATTTCGCGCTTTATTTGAGGATTGATAGTTCCGCCGGAGCGGCCCTTCCGTCGCCGTGGAAGTAGCGATCAATACCTGTCGGATTGATTCTGGTGGTTTGCCTCTTTCATACACAGGTATTCGATTCAAATCCGACAGGACCCATTAGAGGTCAGATGAAAATGGTTGAGATGAGTTCTACCTATCGTCCATCAGGGTCCACCAAACGCCCCATCATCGGTAGCCGTCCTATAGTCGACGGCCCCGGCACTTGACTTCCATGGATGGCCTTGGTCAATAAAAATTAGGGCGAGAAAACATGCTGAGAAGCGGCTGTTCACCTGCACGGATTTTGAACGAGAGGGGTAGAGGGTTCGGTAGCCACCGGTGAAATGGTCGGACTATCTCTCAGGGAGATCGGCATCATGGGGCAGGTTTATTACCGGCGGTGAACCAAGTACCGCCGTAAGAGCGTTGTTCAGGCGAACGCAGGCTCGCCGATATGGCTCGCTACACTGCCTGAGTTACCCTGAGTTACCGATCTGAAACGAATGGATGAACATGATCGACATTAGCGTTGCGACATCTTCTATCGATCATCAGGACTCGGCGCGTTATGCAGTCGAGTGGGCTATCGAGCATGGGTTCGACGGGGTTGAATTCAATGCACCCGACATTCGGTTGGGTGATCTGAGCCCGGATGATCGGGAGTTCTTGTTGGCAGCTGTCGATGAGCACGGGTTGCGGTACACGCATCATTTTCCGACTTCAGCGTTGCCAGGCTCGCACGTTCGTGAGACCAGGGAGAGTGTGTTCGCTGATTTCATCAGCGAGATAAGGACGGCGGGCGAGCTTGGAATAGAGGCGATTGTTGTCCATCCCGGTAAACTCGACGTGCCGGGCCTGGCGCCGGAGGAAACCTCTGAGGCCGACCGCGCTGCTTCGAATTCGTACCTGGTGGATTTCATGAAGGAAGCGGGGCAAGAGGCAGAGCGGGCGGGGGTTGTGATCGGCCTCGAGAACATGCATTACAACCCTGGTTGGCTGATCCGCGCGCACAGCGATCTGGTCGCGGTGGTGGATGAGATCGGAAGTCCCGCGGTGGGGATTACTTTCGATGTTGGCCATGCGTGGGGGTCGGGCGGCGTCGATGCGGGGATCGAGGCGTTTGGGGATCGGATTCGGCACGTGCAGGTACACGATGCTCGTGGTCCGGAAGGCGCTGGCAACGTTCGGGATCAGCACATGGAGGTTGGGACGGGTGTGCTTGATTTCCAGTCGGTCGGCGAGTTTGTGAAGCCGAACGGGTTTGTGGTTGCGCTTGAGACGTCAGGTCGGCTGGCTGACCGCGAGGATGCGGTTGTGCGTAGTCGGGATGTGTTGCGGGGGTTGTGGGATTAGGGGTTTGGTCCTGGCAGAGTTCAGATCACACGCGGTAGCGATACTGATCTGAACCCTGGCACCCAGCTGCTAGCCTCAGCTAACCCCCCAGTTAACCAAGGATGTCCGCTAACGCATCGAGAATCCGTTCGTTTTCGGATTCAGTCCGAATTGCGACGCGCAGGAAATCTCCATCCAAACCGATCTTGTCTCCGCAGCTTCGTACGTAAACACCGTGCCTGATCAAGAGCAACGCGGCTGCGACGTCAGACGAAACGTGCTCCGGAAGCTTCATAAGCTGAAAGTTAGCACTTGTGTTGAACGCTTGAACGAAATCGAATTTCTCGGTCGAAGCTGTGAACTTGTCGATATAGGCTTTGTAACTCGATAGTTCTCCAAGATATTGGTCCAAGAATTGTGGGCGGTCGAAAAGCGAGAAAAAATATTCCGCCATTCCGCTCGTGTTCCACAGGTAGCCATTATTGAGGAGTTGGGTCACACGTTCGGTTGGCATGATTGAGTAGCCAGCACGAATTCCGGCTATACCGAAGTCTTTCGACATGCTTTTAACGATAGTGACGTTATCGAACTTATTCGTGATACCCGTGAGGCTCGGCAGTTCACCGTCGGGAGTCGCAGTGTCAGCAAAGTGGATAAAGCTTTCATCCACGATGATCGTACTCAGGCTGGTCAGTTTCGAGAGAATCCATTCCAGGTCGTCGTCCGGAATCAGGTAGCCATCAGGGTTGTTCGGAGATATCAGCACAGCGGTGTCAGCATGGCTGCTTAACACCGACTTTACGTACTCTTCAGGATCGACCGCAAAGTTCTTCGCAGGGTCGAGTTCGAATGCCGTTACCTGTTGATCTGGACCAGCGAATTCGTAGTAAGGCGAAAATGTCGGTGTGTTGATGTGAATGTGCGACGAGAAGTTGTGAATAACGGCCTGAATCGCTTCAGTCGCGCCGTTCGCTATAAAGAGCTGATCGGCCGGCACACCAAGGGCAACTGAAAGTCGTTCTGCTATGGCCCTGTTCTGAGAAGGGTATGCCTCTAGCATCCGCTTAAAAAGTTGTGGATCGGCTAGGACATCGGCGTTGAAATAGGACCAGAACAGGTCAGTCGCCAGCGGGTTGGAAAGATAGCAGGCATCGATATTAACGACGATCTCAGGAATCGCCTTTTGCATGGTGCCGAGACTCGGCGAATGCGACCCTGATCGAGCGCTTAGTTCTTCCAACTGGTGAAGTATGGAGCGTTCTTTAGGTGAAATTCTGATCGGACTGAGGTTCGTTAGCATCAAGTTCCTTATCTCTAGTTTTAGTCGTTAATTCGAGCAAAAAATTCGTTATGGCACGTAGAACGAGTCCCGCCCGAAGGTTAGGGCACACACTCGTAGTCCGAATGACCCGCCCGCAGAGACGCCAGTAGTGAACATGCCGGTCCGGCTTCTCATTTACGGTCGGAGTGATGATCTCTGGAGGCCGAGGTGTTCCGCTCACTTGCGGTTCACACGCCAGCCAACGGCTTTCAGCCAAGCAGTGATCCGGTAGCATAGCCCTGCTGAGACGGATGTTACTACTTACAGCGTCGCGCGGCTCTCGGCTGATCGATGACCCTGTGAACCCTGCGTTCGGCGTCACCAGGCTCGCCCGGACACGGTTTACGTACTCCAAGCGGCAGGAAAGATTCAGAATACTCACTCAGCCACTTTTTTCAAGTTCAGCCGGGCCAACAAGGCAACGACCGTCCGATTGTGCTCAGACTTCACCTGGTCCAGCTTCCGAGCTGTTGACTGGTACCATCCCGGTTAAGGCAGGTCGTTTGTATGACCGGGCTGCCGATCTGCGGTCACCCGGCAGCATGTACGCATCGTGCTAACCCGCTCTGGAGGAAATCATTGGGCCTAAATTCCACACAGTTCGAGCCGATGGATATGTCGACGGCCGAAACGCTTCTGAAGGAAGCCAAACAGATTCTGGATGAACTTGGACTGGTCTTCTTCTTACGTCATGGCACATGTCTGGGTGCCGTTCGAGATCAAGCCTTCATTCCTTGGGATGACGATCTCGACATCGGATCCGTGATTGGCCTGCATGGTCTTACGGAGAAGATAGTTCAGGAAGCGGCTGTCGAATTTCGTAAACACGGGTATTCCGCCGAGGTCATCGACAGCGAACTCCACATGAGTGTCGACCTGAAGAAATCAGGTATTCAGATGGACTGGACGTGCTACCGAATCATTGATGACAGCATTTATCAGTGGCCGGTTGTGAAAATCCCCGCAAGTCTCCACGAAAATCTCAAAGAGATCGAGTTTCTTGGGACAACCTTCATGGTTCCAAATCCGCCTGAAGAGTATTTCCGGCTCAAGTACGGTCCAGATTGGATGACCCCCAAAGAATCGGGCGACTTCGAGCAAGAAGTACTGGATCTGATGGAGGATCGCAGCCAATCAGGTGACTCTGAAAATGTGTTGCAGTTGGCCGATCAACGTGATGCCAATCTACATACAGGTAGCTTGAAGGTACTTGGCTTTGACGGTGAAGTAGCGGCAGGTGTTGAAGTCACGCTCGCACCGACTACCGTTCTTACGGGGTTGGACAAGGCGAACACCAACGAAGATGGCTATGTCTACTTCAGCTTGCCGGAAGAGGCTTGTTACGTTGTTGCAGTTCAATTAGGCGACAGCAAGGAAATTCTGTATATGGAAGAACTTGAACCGGGTATCGAGTATCTTTACCAGCCCGATTCAGCGCATCCGTCGGGCAGGGCCAACGCACTGATCGCTCAGTAGAAGCGACCCTGAGCATACCAACTCAGGAACATCAGATTTCAGGAGTGACCGAGATTACACGCGTCTATGTCGATATGGTGGCCGACCTGTTCCACTACGGTCACGTTAACTTCCTGCGACAGGCGAAAGCACACGGTGATTTTTTGCTGGTGGGCGTTCACTCCGACGAAGCTGTTGAGGGCTACAAACGTACTCCGATTCTTTCGATGGATGAACGTGTAGCTTCCGTTGCTGGCTGCCGGTATGTAGATGAGGTTGTTCCGAATGCTCCGCTCGAAATTACTCGTGAATGGATCGAGAAACACAACATCGATCTGATAATGCACGGCGATGATGTCGCACCTGAAGTCAGGGATGTCTGGTACGGCGTTCCGATTGAGATGGGCATTTACGAGTCAGTTGGTTACACCGAAGGTATTTCGACGACCGAGCTCATTTCACGAATAAAAGCAGCTGATCTCGGATAAAAATCAGTAAACGTTCAGCCCGGTTGTAGGATTTCGAACGCACCTGAACGGACTGCATGTCTCCTGATGTGGTGAACATGGTCCGTTGGCTTTGACGCCGGTCCTTTTAGTCCGCAAGTCGTCAGTTCGAATCAGACAGGTCCCACCAAACCCCCACGGGAGATACGTTACGTTGAGGTCTCGTCGAGGCCCTCGGTCTTTGGCAGGGTTCGAAGCTGCGTCAGGTTGATTGGTGTTGGTGGGAGGGGGTTAACCTCGGCCGATAAAGGGCATTTTCGTTGCCATGATTGTCATGAATTGGATGTTGGTGTCGAGGGGTAGGTTTGCGATAAACAGAACCTGTTGGCCGACGTAGTCGACGTCGAAGGTAGGTTCTGGGGCCAGTTCCATGTTCGCCTGCATGGTTCCGCCTCCCATTCGTTGCGTCATGGGTGTGGCTGCGTTTCCGATGTCGATCTGGGAGCAGGCGATGTCGTATTGGCGTCCATCGAGTGAGGTCGAACGGGTGAGTCCGGTGACGCCGTGTTTGGTTGCCGAGTACGGGGCGGAACCTGGTCGTGGGACGTGGGCTGAAATGGAGCCGTTATTAATGATCCGACCGCCCATGGGGTCCTGATCCTTCATGATGAGCATGGCTTCCCGTGTGCATAGGAACGTGCCTGTGAGGTTTATGTCGACGACTGACTGCCACTGTTCGGGTGTGATTTGTTCGAGTGACGGGGCGCCTGCGCTGATTCCTGCGTTGTTGAAAAGCACGTCGAGTCTGCCGAACGATTCCATGGTTTTCTTGAATACGTTGGCAACGGCGTCGGCTTTTCCGGCGTCGGCTGAAATGGTTAGAGCGTTTCCGGCGTTGTCTCCAGCCAAGGCCGCTGTTTCTTCGAGCGCTTCGGTTCTTCGTCCCACGAGCGTGACTTTGTAGCCATCGCCGAGTAATGCCAGCGCTGCGCTTCTGCCAACACCGCTGCCTGCCCCTGTGATTACCGCGACCTTATCGTCTGCCATTCTATTTCCTCCGTTGCCATTGAATTAATTTACGGCATGTTACTTGAGCAAATCGTTCCGTAGGCCCTCTCGCCTATTCCCAACGTCACCAGCGACGGAGCGGGCCTGGTGACATCGGGGTGAAATCGCTCTTACACGGATTATCAATCCGTGTAAGAGCGATTGGACCGATCATGGTCCACGAGTTTGTAGAACCGCATTTTCTACCCAGATAATCGTTGAGGCAGATTGGCGCCGTCAGACCCGGACAACGGTCCCGTAATTGGGATCTCTGGATTTTTCACGATCGACTATTCACTCACAGAATCAAGTCAGACGAAATCAGTCGCGATGAGTTCTACCTATCGTTCGACTAGGCCCACCAGGACAAAGACGTTTGGGAAAGGGCTTGTCAGCACAATGAGAGGAACCTAGAACCGCACCCCGAACTTGGTCTCGAACTCTTGCCAGACCTCTTCCGGCAGCGGTGTTGTTGCGGACGCGTAGGCCTCGTCGAACTCGGTCGGGTTGGCCACTCCGGTCAGGACGATACCGTTGCCTTCGACCGGCGCGTTCATCGCGAATTGCATTGCCAGGTCACGGATGTTGAGGCCGCGCTCCTCACACCACTGCCACATGGCGTGCGCCCGCGGAAATACGGCTGGGTCCAGATAACTGCCCACGGCCGCCGGGATGATCTTCCCGTTCGTATCGTGGATTCCCTCCTCCTTCTGGATAGGCTCTGGACCGGCCAGCAGCGAATTCCCGAGCGGGCTGCCGATGATGACTCCGACATCGTGCTCAATCGCTAAGGGGATCGTCTCATCAGCGAGGCCCCGGTCAAGCAGTGTGTAGTTCAGGAACGACAATACGATGTCTGCTCCCGCTTCGATTGCACGCTTGTGGAATTCCGGCTGCCGAACCCCGACGCCGATTGCACCGATGCGCCCTTTCGCCTTCCAATCGAGCATCACCTCCCAGCACTCGCCCAGCGGCTCATCGATGTCGTGGCGTGGGCCGTGAATCAGGACCGAATCGACGTAATCGGTCTGCAACATCTTGAAGCTGTTTTCCAGGCTCCACGTCGTCGCCTCACTTGACCAGTCGCGCAGGTATTTCGGATGCGAACCGACCTTCGTCTGGAGGTACACCTTGTCTCGCCAACCCCCGGCCAGCGCCATTCCGATTCGTTGCTCGCTGAAGCCGTAGTCCGGCGCCGTATCCAGGAAGTTGATGCCGCGTTCGATAGCGCCGCGAACCAGGGCGATCGCAACTTCGTCCGATTGCTCCGGCCCGGCAAGATGTCCGCCGCCCAGTCCTAGGGCCTTCGGTTTCATCCCCGAGCGACCCAGTCGTCGGACTTCAAGATCGGGCAATTACTTAATCTCCAACTTTGATCGGCGCCCGGGGCTCAGCAGGGCGTCTTTCATATTGGGCGCGATTCCACGCCTCGTATGATGAGTCCTGTATTTAGTGACGCGATCAGTTGGCGGTGAACCCGCCATCAACCATCAACTCAGCCCCCGTTATGTACGACGCCTCATCCGAAGCGAGGAACAGGACAGCGTTCGCAACCTCCAGGCGCGTTCCCTCCCGCCCCAGCGGCACGGTTGCCAACATTTGATCACGCACCCCTGACGTCGCTGTGATTTTTGAGGTCCGCATCGGATCCATGACCCCGGGGTGCACAGAGTTGATTCTTATGCCATCGCTGGCGTATTGAACCGCAGCGGACTTGGTCAGTAATCTGACCGCCCCTTTTGAGGCGCTGTACCCCTTGTGGACGTATTCCTGGCCGACCACGCCAGATATGGACGAGATGTTCACGATGGCTCCGCTACCTAACTTCTTCATCTCTGGAACCGCATGTTTGACGCCCAGGAACACCCCTTTGGCATTTATTTCCATCAATCGGTCCCAGGCATCGGTATTCGTCCTGTCTGGATCGGAGCCACTGATCCCGGCGTTGTTAACGAGCAGATCGAGCTTTCCAAACCGTGAGACTGTCGTCGCTACTACGTCTTCCCACTGGCTTTCATCGGTCACATCGAGCCGCGCGAACAGTCCGGTGCCGCCGGTCTCTGAAATGTCGGCCTCGATCTCGTGGCCTTCTTTATCGAGAACGTCGGCGATGATAACTTTGGCCCCTTCCGCGGCAAACAGTTTTGCCGTCGCTTCACCCAAGCCGCTTGCGCCGCCCGTGACAATGGCGACTTTGTTTTCCAATCTCATGCTGATTTGACTCCACGTGGAAATGTCGAATTATTACCAGAGTGTTTACCACGAGTTTGGTGACATATGTCGAACCGGCAAGATTCTAGGCAGACGCAGTCCGGGCGGTTACCGTCTGACGAACCCTACGCCCGCGTTGTCTAGTCGAACGCCGTCCGTACGCTGCCGGTAGCACAAATGCTGTCCTGTCCCGCATCGTTCGAACCCTGACTCTATCCACACGAGATGTCAGCCCGCGTTGACCGGCTACTCGACCCGCTCTAGGCTCGGCCGGTGTCTTCCGCAACATCCGATCAGCACGAAGGGTCTTCCGACTCGGACGAGGCTGATTCTTCTTCACCCGTCGTCCGCCGGCCTCTTGATCTGAAGGCCGGACTCTTCGTTTTTTTTGTGTCCACCCTTTGGAGTGGAAACTGGATTGCCATCAAAGCGGGATTGGACTACGCCCCCGCATTGAGGCTGGGCTGGATGCGGTTCACCGTTGGCGGGATATTCGTCCTGTGTTGGGCCATCTACACGAGGGCTGATTTACGAATTCACCGCGGTGAGTGGCGACCCCTGATCTGGTTGGCGGTGCTGCTAGTGGGCCAGATCATCCTATTGAACGTCGGCATCACCCACACGACAGCGGGTCACGCCAGCGTTTTAATCGTCACGTCAGCAATCTGGGTGACCGTCCTGTCCCATTTCTTTATACCCGGGGACCGCCTGGCGCCGATTCGATTCGTCGGGGTGCTTATCGCATACCTTGGAATTGTTGTGATCTCGGCGGATAGCCTGACCGAAACCGACTCAAATAACCTGATTCTCGGGGACATCCTAGTTGCGATATCGGGATTCTTGCTTGGTCTTCGTATTGTGTACAACGCCAGGGTCGTCGCACAGATCGACGTGGCCAAGACGCTGTTGTTCCAGGCAGCGGCGGGAACGGCAGCACTGATCGTTCTGAGTACGATATTTGAGTCAGAGCCGTGGCTCTGGACATGGCAACTGGCGGCGTCTATTGCGTATCAGGGTTTCGTGATCGCCGGGTTTGGGTTCCTCGCTCTTCTACTAATGAGCAAGTACTTTTTCCCTTCCCGCATCAGCGCAATCTCGATGACCCAGCCCGTTACCGGAATCCTGCTGGCGTGGTTGATACTCAGCGAGGATCCTTCCGGATTACTGTGGATCGGCGGCGTGTTGGTGATGGGCGGAGCCTTGCTGGCACAGAGGCGATCAGAATCTGACAAGGCTCAGGAAGTGCCCCCGCCGGGGAGTGGAGCGG
>JABIGL010000075.1 GCA_018650185.1 Chloroflexota bacterium | reverse complement strand
TAAATCCGTCCCGGACCCGCCACATATAGTGGGACGAGTTCCGGACACGACTACTCTCGCACGGAATCCAGTGTCGGTGTCAACTTGGCGGGCCGCGTCATTTGCCTTTATCCGGGCCAAACATAGGTCGCTAACGCTAAGGCCTGCAGCCCCAAATACAGGGACCACAGGCCTTGGATAAGCAAGTCGGACTGTAAGCCGGGTTCTGTCCGGGTCCGTCCGTGGGTTTACGATCTAGCCTTCATCCCCACGATCAGACCCTGTGCGGTCATCCATCTAGCCCCTCCATTGCTGAAGGGGTCGAGCGGCCAACCCGGGGACTGTCCAGACGCTTACGTCCCCCTATTTGGCCTTGCACCGGATGGGGTTTACCCTGCCCCGATCGTTACCGACCGGGCGGTGAGCTCTTACCTCGCCATTTCACCCTTACCGTGAATGATCACGGCGGTATGTTTCTGTGGCACTGTCCGTCGGGTTTCCCCGCCCCGCCGTTAGCGGGCATCCTGCCTGGTGGTGCCCGGACTTTCCTCCCTCCCGACCCGTAAATGGGCCGGAACGGCGACCGCCCGTCCTGCTTGCTGGTATCGATTTTACAGCGACACGATGACGGATCACACTCCTGTAAACACCCTTGTGGAATAGTTCAGATCAGGATGTGCGGTAAACGGGCTCTACGCGACCGTCATGCACCACAATCCGTTCAACCAGGGACGCCACCGCCGCATGAAGTCCGTTCGGTTCGGCCGTCTGGATCGAATCCATAGCGTCCTCAAAGGTGAAGCCAGTTGAAGATGCCTGAGACATAGACCTCGTCGTTCTCAACTCCTCCAGAGGCGTAATAAGGTCAGATACTCCGCCCCGCCCGGACGCTACGCTACGCACTGATTCCAGGAACTGCTGTTCGGCGGCCTGAATCTCGTTGTTAGCCTCGTCGTCAGCGACCGGAACGAACGATGACCGCAGCACCTCTGCGGACTCGTCTCTCAACGCACCCAGCGCCGCCCTGTCCAGTTCGGCCTCCCGCCAACTTGGATGTAGGACCTCGCCGTCAGCGTCCACGTCCGCTTCGGTAACCCCGGCCGATCTCGACGGACAAACGTAGTAGCGATACGACCGCGAAGCCCCGCTGCCGTCGGCCCTGCTCCATTGCCGTTGACGCTCAATCCCATGCATCCCCCGCCCACATGACCAGCATCGGGCAAGACCGCTCAACAGATACGGAGTCAGGCTACGGCGCTTACGATCAGGACTGCGAGAAGCCATCACTTCCTGCGCGCGGTTAAACACATCCCGGGCCACGATACGCTCATGATTACCTGCAATCCGCATCCCGTACCGCAGGTAGCTTCCGGTGTAGACGCGGTTGCGCAGCATCCCGGAAAGCGTCACAGGGGACCACGGCCTTCCGGTCCGAGTATGTGACCCTTCAGCGTTTAATATCCCGGCTATACGACGCAATCCAGGACCGCCGAGGGGAGCAGGTTGCTCAGATTCTTCAGACGGAGCATCCCCCGCGTACAGATCAAACAAACGCCGAACCAGCCGGGCCTCTATCTCTTCAACCTTGAACGTGCCATCAATGTCGGCGACATACCCGTAAGGAGTTCGCCCCAGAACCTCACCACGGGCCGCCTTTGACAGAAGTGATTCACGCACACGACGGTTCTGAGCCGCCGGGCGACCTGCAAAGGGGAGAGATTCAAGTGCATGCTGCAGAGGATCCGGGCGGTCCGGGTCAGCGCAACGGACCTCTCCCCCTGCGCTATCAAGCTCCGTCAACCGGCTCACCAATCCGTCGAGGGTAGACGCAAGGTGACGCGGGTCTGGAATTACTATGAGTGCCTCGCCACGACCGAGACCCTCAAGGTAGGAGACAAGCGCACCGTACTGGTCAGCATCGCGAAGCGGAGGTTCGCCCGGTCCAACGACGCGCGAAAGGGTATGAAAGCCTTCGAGACAGTAGCGCTCTATAGCTGAAACCGCGGCCTGTTCCGAGCGCGCGTCGGTGGTCTGTGGCCGGTAGTAGCCGGCAGCCCTCACAGCCTAGCTCGGGATGAGGATTCGACCGCAGTTACCGCAGGTAACCAGCGCATCACCACGTCTTAGTCGCGAAGCTTCTTTGAGCGGCAACGTGATGTGACACGCCAGGCAAACTCCACGCTCTACACGTGCAATCGCGATGCCGTGTCGCCTGTACAACAGTTGGTCATACAGGGTGAGTTCCTCCGATGGCACGCTCTCAGATGCTTCCGCACGCTCCGCCTCAAGTACATCAACCTCAGCCGTCACCGACCGGGATTGTTTTCGCAACTTAGGCGCTGAGCTGGACCACGTCTTCTCGCGCTCCGCCAGCGTCGTCGTGAGATCTTCACGCGCACGCTCAGAGTCCTCGGCAGCAAGCCGGGCCGGGCCAAGAGCCTCTTCCGCCTGCATCAGTTCACGTCGAGCATTCGTTTGCTCTTCTTCGACCGCCGTCAGCTCTCGCAGGTTTGTGACGGTCCCGCCGTAGATTCGCTCTTCCAGCCCTTCAACGCGCTCCCTGAGGGCGTCCGTATCGACTTCAAGCCTTGCGAGGTGTGCACGCCTTTCGATGGCGGCCTCACGCTCTTCTTCAAGCCTCTCCGTCAACACCGGTATCTCGGCCTGACCCTCCAGTTCACTGGTTATCTGGTCAAGCTCCTGCTTCTTCGCTGTTAGTCTCTTGTCGACTTCCTGGAGTGTTAGGAGCAGGTCCCCTGAGAGTTGCATCAAAACCGATACGCAGTCCGTGGTTAGGGTGTGAGTAAATTCGGGTCCGGCGCTTGCAACAGCGCCTTGTAGACATACCATCGTATGAACCGCAATCGGAACGTGTCAACAAAAATGGCGTTCTCACGTTCAGACTGACGATTGTACGCACACAGCCAGCGGCGTATCGTCTAGCCCTGAACGGTTACCGCAAACGCCCACCAACTCGACATTTTCCTGAGATTATCAATGCCCACTTATACAGCCCCTGATTACGTGCTCAAGCGACCGCGCACGCGGATCGTATGCACGCTCGGACCGGCTACGGCCACAGCGGAACGGATCGAAGAGTTGATCCACGCCGGTATGTCCGTCGCCAGGCTGAACCTGTCTCACGGAAAACCCATCGAGCATACTGAATCCATTGCACTGGTCAGGGCCGCGGCGGACAAGACAGGCGTGGCCGTCGCAGTTCTCGCAGACCTACCGGGACCGAAACATCGGCTCGGCCCAGCCCCGGAGCCGGACGACGACGATCCCGGTATCGTCCTAACGGTCGGGCAAAAATTCACCCTCAAGGATGGAGGCGACGATTCCACATCCGATGTCGCATACGTCCACCCTCCGGGATTTGTGTCGAGCACCCCGACCGGGGCGAGCGTACTTATCGCTGACGGCGTAATCCAGTTGAAGGTCGTCGAGGCCCGTCGAGACGAGCTCGAATGTGAGGTAACGGTCGGCGGGAAAATTCTGTCAGATAAAGCCGTGTCAGCCCCGGGACATGCCTCACGCATCAGCTATCTGACGGTAGAGACCGCTCGGGCGCTGGAAGAAGCAGCGACAGAGCATGTCGACTACGTGGGCATCTCCTACATCCGGTCGGCAGCAGATGTGAGGCTTGTAAGAGATTTCTTCGCCGCCCGGGACTTCCACCCCCAATTGATCGCCAAGATCGAGCTCGCCGAGGCTATGGAAGACCTGAACGCGATCATCGACGCATCAGACGGCGTAATGGTGGCGCGTGGCGACCTTGGAGTTGAGCTTCCGGTCGCACTGGTTCCCGGTAGCCAGAAGAAGATCATCCGAAGGGCGAATCATGTCGGCAAAGTCGTCATAACCGCTACACAGATGATGGAGTCGATGATCAAATCCCCGGTCCCCACAAGGGCGGAGGTGACAGACATCGCCAACGCAATCCTGGACGGGACGGACGCAATAATGTTGTCCGGTGAGACGTCTATGGGCGAGTTCCCGATAGAAGCGACTTCTACGATGGCGGAGGTAGCGCTTGAGGCGGAGAAATTGCTCGACCGTGAGGAGATCGCTAATCGCAGGCGTAAAGGCGCTCAGGGTCTGGACAGCGCAATTGCGGACGCAGCAGTATCAACAGCCGACCGCGTCGACGCAAAGGTAATCCTGGCCTTTACGGAGTCCGGAAGCACTGCAGAGCGCGTTGCCGGATTTCGGCCAGGTGTGCCGGTCGTCGTCATTACGCCGGATACCGCCGTTGGCCGCGGCCTCGCGCTCCGCTGGGGCGTGATAGTAATTACCGCGCCACGACCCAACAGCATCGACGAAATGTTCAGCCAGGGTTCACAGGTCGCGCTGGATTCGGGCCTCGCCAAACTCAGGGAGCGCGCCGTCGCCGTGATCGGCGTCCCGATCGGCGTCCATGGCAGTACAAACCTGCTGAGAGTTATCGATCTGCCCGAGCCAGCTCAGGCCAACTAGTCGTAAGTCTCTCTAACTCGTCAGGCCGTTCCTTAACCGGGTTACGACCTCCGGGGACGTCGGTTCATGCCCGTAACAGGCCGCGTTAAACCGTTCCGTCATCAGATCTACCGGTACCCCGGGTAACGCCGCAGACATCGCGGCACGTATCTCGTTAGGCGTGTGCCCTGAATCAAGCACCATCCCCCGCTGCGTCGCCATCTTCAGGTACTGGAAGTAAAGCTGGAACACCTCCGATATTCCGGGCTCATCTGCCGGGAATCGGCGTACATATTCATCCTCCCTGTTCCGTTTCATCCAGTCCGGTAATAACCGGCCCAGAAGATCCGCCATATCCTTTCCGGCGTCCGCGTCTCCCCGTACCGACTCGCGTTCGTCACCCAACTGCATTCGCCGCTTCGCCAGGTACCGTCGGAACGTGATGTAAAGAACCAGCAGGATGGCGACAACGATGATGATCGCTATCGGAAAGCGGAGGAAATCCAGCGCCGCTTCAAACACCGAGGCTCCGCCGTCGTCGGCAATCCCTGTCACGTCATCGCTATCAGGAGGCAGTCCAAAGTCGCCCCCGACCTCCGTACCCGAAGCCCCCTCCGGCTTTATCTTCCGGATCAGCCACACCGCCGCCAAAGCGACCAGCGCAAATGGCACGGCGATGGCGATCAATATCCAGGAGATCAATACGCCGATCCAACGACCAATCGCGTGCGTCGCTTCATCGAACACGACTGCAAGGGTCGTCAGCGTGATCGCGGAAACAAGGATCCCGCCCACAGCCATCGTCATGAAGCGCCCCCAGAAGGCGGGGCCCCGCTTCGTGTCTCCGGCCGTCGACAAGTGATTTATTGCCATTCCCACCAGGGCGCTTGTGAAAAACGGAATCGTCAGATATCCAGCGTCGACGTCGTTCCCACTTATCTTCTCGGTCAGCAGCAAGACGCCGAGTGCAGCCGCGCCGGTGTAGAAGATCATTCGCTGACCACTCTCTGGCTCGTCAGAGTTCAACAGCGCGGCACCCCGAAACCACACCACGAAAGCCAGTATTAGCGACGCCAGGACCCCCGCCACCGCATCAGGGCTCAGGTCACCACCGACCAACGCCAGCGGCCAGTCAAGATCCAGCCCCGAGTCTCCACCTATCACCCGCGCCGCCGGTGCCAGGTAGATGACGGGCAACCCGACAAGCGCTTGCACAATCGCCAGCGTCACAAGGTCACCGCGAGCGCCGCCGACGACCCAGTTGGCCATCATCGCGATGCCCATGATCGCTGCGACACCGACCCACGCGAGGGGAGCAGCGTCGAGCCCGATTAGCAAGGTCGCGAAAGCAGCAATCGCGAAGATCCGCACGCTCTCGGATACCCAGAGTGAGAACAGGATCAACCAGCCGCGGCTATCACTCATCGCGACCATCCTGAGCGGCACGAGGGTCCGGAATCCAGCAGGTGTACTGCATCACATCCTCCACCGCTCAAAGCTGGCCTCACCCCGCTCAAGTTTGATCTGTTCCTCAAAATCTTCGCCAAAATCGTCGTCCACAAACGAATCACCCACCGTCGGTTCGGGTGACTTCGGCATCGGCAGATCGAAGCGAGTGCCCATATCCTCCACAGGTACTCGCGCTGTGCCCTCAGGTACTTTGTCTCGTCCCACATAAATCGCCCGCACCGGATGTCCGGATATCGCAAGTCGCTCGGCCACTTCCAGCAGGTCCGGGTTCATCACCGCGGAAATAATCACCACCGTGGAACCGTACGGCACGGCCCAGCTTGCCTCCCGCTCAAGCAATCGATCGATCCGCTCAGGCGCCACCGGCCGGATCATCGCAAGCGCCTCCATAATCGCCCCTAGCTGAGTCGGACTGGCTGATGGTGGGATCACCATCCGAGTTCCAGACCGCAACGCAACGCCGTTGGTAACAAGACCAACCCTGTGGCCAAGTTCCATGCTGCGGCTGACTATGGAGCCCGCACCGACGATTGCGCGCTCCAGCAACCGCGGTGAGTAACCGGTGAAAAGATAATCAGTGGTCGAGACGTCCATCACCACAACCGCGTACTGCGTGACCGACGGGTCGAATGTCCGCACGAGCACCTGTCTCAGTCGGGCCGTTACTTTCCAGTCAATCGTCTTGATCGGGTCACCTGGAACGTATTCGCGGAGGCCACGTGGACGGTTCGGATCATCCCACAACGCAACCGTCGCCCGGTTGTCGCCGATAGGCCGACCCGACGGCATCTCGAAATCCGGTAACTCGACCGTCCTCGGATATACCAGCACGCCGTCACGTGGTGGAGCGGTCTGCCCATGTCGCGGGAACATCCCGAACAGGTCGCCCGAATCCAGAACTGCTGGCCCCAACTGATGGAACCCCCGGCGCAAAGCCCTCACCCGGTAGTGCATGCGTACCCGCTCATACCAGGCCAGGTTGATCGACTCCCTTAGCTCAAGCGCCGCCCGGCTATTGGAACGACCCATCCTGGCGTTCAGCACCTCTAACCCCACCGGAACCATGTCAGCGATCCGCAGCCAGGGTATCGGCAGCGGCTTCGCGTTGGTGATCCTGATCTCCATATCGAACTCGTCGCCGACGAAAACCGAGTGATCCGGAAGGTCTCGTTCATATACGAGGTCCTCGAGGGATAGTCGGCTCCATATCCGCGCGCCTATCACGATGATGAAGCCAAACAGGCCGACGATCAGGATGAAAGGCGACACCAGCGCGATGCCGACCAACGTCAGCACCAGGAAGAGGGATTCCCACAATCCAGAGAGGATCTCTTTTCGGGTCACAGGCGCTCGTTCTCCCCGGTATACGGGTTATCTGGAACGTTCACGACACAGGGATTCCTGAGCAAAATTACCGCTCGATCGGGACCTCTACGGTTTCGAGTATCTCGTGGATGACGTTGTCACCGGCGCGCCCGCGCAATCCTGCCTGTGGCGATACCATCACCCTGTGCGCAAGTACCGGTATGGCGACCTTCTTAACATCGTCCGGGAGCACATACCTACGCCCTTGAATGGCGGCCCAGGCCTGTGCGGCGTTGTACATCGCTATCGAAGCCCGTGGGCTCGCTCCCAGGTGGAGAGACTCGTGTTCCCGGGTCGCAACGACCAGCGCCAGCATGTAATCACGCAGGCTCGGCTCAACCGTTACTTCCGCTATGGAGTCCTGTGCCGCAAGCAGCTCATCGCGCGTCACCACGGCGGGGGTTACCGGACCGCTTCCGCCCGTAGTAAACCTGTCCACTATGTCCGCTTCTTCGCTCAGGCTCGGGTAGCCGAGAGAAATCCGGAGCATGAAACGGTCCAGTTGCGCCTCGGGCAGCGGGAACGTTCCCTCCAACTCCACCGGATTTAATGTCGCCATAACCAGGAACGGATCAGGAAGTGATCTCGATTCCCCGTCCATCGTCACTTGCCGCTCCTGCATCGCCTCTAACAGTGCGGTCTGTGTGCGTGGCGTCGCCCGGTTGATTTCATCCGCAAGCAAGACCTGCGTAAAAACGGGGCCTTTTCGAAATTCGAACTCGTTGTCCCGCATGTTGAATATGGACACACCAAGCACGTCCGCCGGCATAAGGTCGGGCGTGAACTGTATACGACCAAACTCGCACCGCAGGGACGCCGCCAGCGCCTTCGCAAGCGTTGTCTTGCCCAACCCCGGCACATCCTCAATCAACAGGTGGCCGCGACAAAGGAGGGCCACGATCGACAGATTGATCGACTCTTCCTTGCCGACGATCACTTCACCAACAGCAGACCGAACGCGCGCCGCCAGTTCGGCGACGTTTGAAGACGTTTTTGTCGTCGTTCCGTCCACCGGCGTGACGGACCTCGGCTGCGGTTCCGTCGGTTCTGTCACGATCGGAACCTCGTCTGAGGCGGCCGTATCACCGGAACCGCTTCTGTCTGTTTCAATCCGAACCTCAGATTCTTCGTCGTTAATCGTCGCCGTGGCCGTTTCCGGCCGTGAAAACGGAGAGTCACGGTTTTGTGACGGATGCGAGAGCACGTCGTCCAATTCTGATCCGCACCCAATACAGAATCGGGCGTGTGCCTCGTTATCGGCGGAACATTCCGGACACGTCTTCACACCCTGCGGCTGCCGTTCGTTCAGGTCAGGAACGATTATCGGTTCGCCGCATCGATCGCATAGTTCAGCTTCGGCCGCATTCCGGGTTCCACAGTGAGCGCAATACACGCCTCACCCCCAACAAACCCCATGGGCGTCCGAGTTAGTAATCGGCACGGCCACAGTCAGGTATTTTCACGCCAATCCTAATACGCAGCAAAGGCCCGTGCGGACCCTTTGGTCTCTCCTAAAGCTGCGCTAGACCACCGTCACCGTGTTCGTGAGCGTGCCTATCGATTCGATCTCCACATGCACCACGTCACCCTCCGCGAGTGTGAAGTCCATCGGGGGAATCACGCCGGTTCCCGTTACTACGGTCGTGCCGTCCGGAACCGAGTTGTGCCGCTGGAGCCAGTCTGCGATGTACTCGCAATCCCGGACCATCTCTTTGGTGGAGGTCGTTCCGTTGAACGCCTCGTTACCGTCTCGCTCAATCCTCAACCGAACACCAAGGTTCTGTGGATCGCCGACAACGTCCAGCGTGGCGAAGCACGGGCCGATGGAGCAGGACTTGTCGTACACCTTGGCTTGCGGGAGATAAAGCGGGTTTTCGCCTTCCAGGGAACGACTGCTCATGTCGTTACCGCAGGTGTACCCGGCCACCTTGCCGTCGAACAACACGAAACCGAGCTCGGGCTCAGGAACATCCCATGTGGAGTCAGCTCGGATTCCGACCTCTCCGTACGGGCTGGAAAGCCGACTCGGCGTCGCCTTGAAGAACACCTCCGGCCGATCCGCCGCGTACACCTTGCCGTACACGTCTGGAGTGTCGCTCTCGGCCTGCCGTTCAAACATGCTGCTCTGATATGTCACGCCCGCTGCCCACACCTCCGGCGGCCGGAACGGCATCTCCAGCCGCGGGCCGTGGGACGGCTCCGAGGCATTCTCGTGCAGTTCCTCTATCGAGAGCGTGCTTGCGATACCGCGGTCGACGATCTGTCGCGCCACGTGATCCAGCGACACGCCCAGCAACGACGCCGCACGCAGCAATGCAAACAGATCGGTCGCGTGCGGGTTCGCCGAGGTCAGGTCGAACAGAGTGTCATCGGAAGTCTCGACTCCAAGATGGGACTCGCCCCTGATCGAGAACTGGTAGTAGCGCATCTAAGTCCTGCTTTCAGATTCGGTTGTCAGCTTTTCAGGTTGAACGGCCGGTCGCCAGCGGATACTACCGGCATGGCGACCCGGGCAGGGTCATATTTCAGGGAAGGCATCGTACCCGGAATTGCTTGATAATCGCAGGTGACATCACTGCAAAACGGGTCTCATGGTCGCCTATGTTGGTCCAGATTTACTGGCCCGTGAGCGGGGGCGATGCTACGATTCGGCCCAATCGATGTCAAAGGCCATAAGGGGCTTTTGAGAACGCTGTTTCTGCCCCGTCATTTGTACCTTCCGCAGCACCGTAACAGGAGCCTGATTTCATTTGCCCAACCCAACCAAGGCGACGATCGGTTTCATAGGCGGCACCGGCCCCGAAGGCAAAGGGTTGGCCGTCAGGTTCGCCACCGCTGGCCACGAGGTTGTTATCGGCTCTCGTGACGAGACCCGTGCTACCGAAGCGGCGGATGCGGTCAGCAAGATTCTGGCAGACGTTCCGGGAGCTGCCGAAGTACGCGGTGCACTGAACGAAGGTGCGTCCACCGATTCAGAGATCGTCTTTCTGGCGGTCCCGTACGGCGGGATGACGGCATCACTTATCCAGCTCGCCCCGGCGCTCACCGACAAGATCTGCGTTAACGTGATCGCACCGCTGTCCTTCGCCGGTGGAATCCCGGCGTCCGCGCCTCCGGAGATAGGCTCTGCGGCGGAAGAAGCGGCGAATGTCGCACCTGAGATCCGATGGGTGGCCGGACTGCACACCCTCTCCGCCCGAGACCTGATGAACCCCGCGACATCGCTCGATACCGACGCCATCCTTTGCGGCGACGACGAGGACGCCAAGTCAACGGTTAGCGACTTGCTGTCTGAAGTCCCGGGACTGCGTCCCGTGGACGCCGGGCCCCTCCAGAGCGCCCGCTATCTTGAAGGTGCCACAGCACTACTCCTGAACATCAACAAGCGCTACAAGGCGCACGCCTCGATCACCGTCGCCGGGCTGCACATCGAGTAGTTCCGATGCCGTTTCCTCAGTCACCGTCACGCGTCGTAGTTGTCTATTCAGACGAGGTGTGGCGTTACGAAATGAGCGACACGCACCCGCTCCGTCCAATCCGTCGGAAGCGGACTTACGACCTGATGGAAGCCGCCGGTCTTACCCGGGCCGACAACATTTCGTTCGTCCCACCCCGACCGGCGACCGACGACGAAATCACCCTTGGTCACACTCCGGAATATCTTGGCGCGGTGAAGACGTTATCTTCCGGGCTTGAGCTACCGGTCGGCCCTTCTTACGGGTTCGGGCCGGGCGACAACCCGGTTTTCAACGGTATGTTTGAGGCCAACGCACTTACATCTGGCGCAACGATGGTCGCAGCACATGCCATCGCCGATGGAAGTGCTGACGTGGCATTCAACTTTGCGGGCGGCCACCAGCACCACGCAATGTCGGACCGTGCGTCCGGTTTCGGTGTGTTCAACGACACCGTCATGGCCGCTCAGTGGCTCGCCGACCAGGGAATGCGAGTCGCCTACATTGATATCGATTGTCACCACGGTGATGGCGTTCAGGCTGGTTTCTACGACACACCTGACGTGCTCACGGTATCGCTCCACGAAAGCGGCCAGTTCCTATTCCCGGGAACAGGTAATGTGGGCGAATCTGGCCGTGATGCGGGTGAAAATTACTCGGTCAACGTCCCGCTCGCTCCGCACACCTCCGATGTCGCGTATCTTGCGGCGTTTGACGCCGTGGTTCCCCAGCTTGTCGAAGCCTTCAATCCGGATGTGCTGTTCACGCAACTCGGCGTCGACACCCATGTCCTCGACCCGATTACCCATCTCAGACTGACTGTGCAGGGCCACGCCGCAGTAGTAGGCCGTCTTCGTGACCTTGCGTCAGAGTGCGGCCGCTGGCTGGCCGTAGGCGGCGGCGGATACGATCTTGGCGCTGTCGCACGGGCCTGGAGTGTCGACCTGGCGATCATGGCCGAAATAGAACTGCCTCCGGAACTCCCCATCACAGTCCCTGAGTCCCCTGTGGCCTATACCTACGCAGACACGCTCGAACCTTCAGACGAACTCGTAGATATGCAGATCAGTGCATTTAACGACAGGTCGGTGGAGCAAGTCAGGGAGCTGATATTTCCGCACCACGGATTGGGGTGAAGCCGCAACTGTCATCCTGAGTCCGAGACGAAGGATCTCCCGGGTAACCAACCGCCCCTACTCTCGTCGCAGCGGAACACCCCCTTTCCCGGCGCCAACCCCCTCAAACAAAAGCAGGGTCCGGCGAAACGCCGGACCCTGCTCGGTAATCCTTATTGGAGCGACCGGACGGCTTTAAACCTCCCGGAACTCACCTTCAACCGTCTCCCCGTCATCCTCGTCGTCTTCGCCCGGCTCATCGCCACCCATCTCGCCCTCAGGCCCCGCAGCACCCGCCGCCGCATAAGCAGCCTGGCCGATCGCCTGCAACGCCGTCTGAAGTTCATTGGTCTTGGCCGCAAGATCCTCCGCTGACGACTCCTCGTCGGCCAGAAGCTCCTTCAATTGGACAATGATCGCCTCGGCCTCGGTCTTTGCCTCAGCCGGTACGTTCTCTGCCTGCTCCTCCAACAACTTCTCAGCGGCGAATACAGAACTGTCCGCAGCGTTGCGGGTCTCTACCGCCTCACGCCGCTTCTGGTCCTCTTCCGCGTGCTCTTCTGCGTCCCGGACTGCTCGCTCGATCTCTTCGTCGGATAGACCGGATCGACCGGTTATCGTGATGTGCTGTTCCCGGTCGGTCGCCTTGTCTTTTGCAGACACGTTCAGGATGCCGTCGGCGTCGATATCAAACGTGACCTCGACTTGCGGCACGCCCCGGGGCGCTGGCAAGATTCCGTCAAGCATGAACCGTCCGATAGACGTGTTCTCGTTGGCCATCCCACGTTCACCCTGGAGCACGTGGATTTCCACAGATCCCTGGTTGTCCGCCGCGGTGCTGAACACCTCAGACTTGGACGTCGGGATAGTCGTGTTCCGCTGAATCAGGACCGTCATCACTCCACCAAGTGTCTCGATGCCCATCGTGAGTGGTGTGACGTCCAGGAGCAGTACGTCCTTGACATCGCCCTCGAGCACACCGGCCTGAATGGCGGCGCCGACGGCGACAACCTCGTCCGGGTTCACTCCTTGATGGGGCTCTTTGCCGAACAGCTCTGTGACCTTTTCTACCACTGCCGGCATCCGTGTCGTCCCGCCGACAAGAATTACTTCGTCGATCTCCGAAGGCGTAACGCCCGCGTCTTTCAGCGCGGCCTGCGTCGGAGCAACCGTTCGCTGCACCAGCCCTCCAACAAGCTGCTCAAGCTTCGCCCGGGTCAATGTCATGGTCAGGTGCTTCGGGCCGGTCGCGTCCGCGGTGATGAACGGAAGGTTCAGCTCCGTCTGTGCAACAGTGGAAAGCTCTATCTTGGCCCTCTCGCCCTCCACACGAAGTCGCTGAAGCGCTGCCGGGTCGTTCCGCAGGTCGATTCCGTTCTCGACCTCGAACTCGTTCGCAGCCCAGTCAACGATCGACAGATCCAGGTCGTCGCCACCGAGGTGTGTGTCTCCGTTAGTGGACTTCACCTCAAACACGCCGTCGCCGATCTGCAAGATCGTCACGTCAAACGTCCCACCGCCGAAGTCGTACACGGCTATCGTCTGGTCGCCCTTGCCCTCAAGCCCGTACGCCAGCGATGCAGCGGTTGGCTCGTTGATGATCCGCAGCACTTCCAGCCCGGCGATCTCTCCGGCAACTTTCGTCGCCTCACGCTGGCTGTCGTCGAAGTAGGCCGGGACAGTGATAACCGCTCGGTCGACCGGTTCCCCCAGCTTGATTTCAGCGTCCTCTTTGAGCTTGCGCAGAACCATCGCCGAGATCTCGGGCGGTGATTGCGGCTTGTCGTTGAACACAACCGCCGTATCACCGGACTCACCGGCGGCCAACTTGAAAGAGATACGCCGGACATCTTCCTGCACGGATGGATCATCGAACCGACGGCCGATGAAGCGCTTCACGGAGTACACCGTGTTCTCCGGATTGGTGATCGCCTGGCGGCGCGCCAGTTCCCCTACAAACCGTTCTCCGGTCTTCGGGTTCACCGCGATGACGGACGGCGTCGTGCGTCGCCCTTCCTTGTTCTCAATGATCTCCGGTTCCCCGGCCTGCATTACCGCCATAGCGGAGTTGGTTGTGCCGAGGTCGATTCCGATCGCCTTACCCATTTTTCAGTTAAATCCTCGTCGAATCTGAATTATCTGTTTATCGTCATTAATGCCCGCAGTGGGCCAGTCTGGTCGCGGGCACCTCCCGCAACCATTTAATCCTCTGAGTTTTCTGCCGACTCCGACTCTGCCACCGGTGCCGCCGAAGTCGATATCTGGACCTGTGCGGCCCTGATCACCTCGTCGTCCATCTTGTATCCCTTGCGAAGCACATTAAGAATCGTGTTCGCCGGAACATCGTTCGACTCCGCCGTCAGTAACGCTTCGTGCATCCGGGGATCGAACTGCTCGCCTGCACTCTCAAACGGCTCAATGCCTTCTGAAGAGAGAACCTGTACGAGGGCGCGACGGATACCGTCGAACCCGTCAAACCAGGAGTCGTCAACACCCTCCGGACGTTCCGAACCAAGAGCCGTGTCGAACTGGTCGACGGCGTTCAAAACCCTGAGCGCCAATCGTTGAGTGGAGTTGCGTCGAATCTCGTCGCGCTCCACCGCAACACGGTTCCTGTAGTTGACGAAATCCGCCTGCACACGTTGCACAAGCGCCTTTAGTTCATCCCGCTCCCGCATCGCCGCATCCAGCGGTTCCTCAAATACCAGGGGTTCCTCAACCTCCGCACCCTCCTCTGAATCGGTCGACCCTTCTTCCTGGGCCTCCCCATCCTTCATGTCGTTCACCACTAGTTAACGTTCCTCCGTATTGGACACATCGGACTACTGTTCCAGATCAACTGGATCAGCACCCACGTATTTCAAAAATGATCTCAACTCAGCCGTCGCCCTGATGGCAGCGGCGTTGAGTGTCTCCGTATTCAGTTCAGCGTCATCCACCAGGCGACGCAAAGGTCCAACCAGGTCCAGCACCAGCCGAACCCCGGCAAGGTTCAATCCGAGCTCTTCAACAAGGCGGCGAATAACTCGCAACCTGAGAAGGTCTTCATTTGAGTAGAGCCGTAAATGACCGCCGGTACGCGACGGCTGGACAAGTCCCACGCGTTCGTATTTACGAAGCGTCTGCGGGTGCATCTCCAATAAACGCGCTGCGACACTGATTATGTAAACGCCAGAGAACTCGACACTACTCGTGTCGGACTGGACGTTTCCCCTGTCAGCGACCAATTGCCTATTCCGTTGAATCAAGCCGTTTATGGTGTGAGGCGACGAAGTTCGACGCCCATCAATCACACGAGTAGTATCGTACGACTTGATACGGGTCGTGTCAACATTGCAGCCATTGTCGCATCAGGACTCCGATTTCCCTTCATCGATCTCTGGGGATTTCACCCAAATTTAACGAAATCGACATAATTCCGCGTGCAATGCGGTATTTCTCGTAGTAGACTTCCGCACTGTTGACTTTGTGACATCAGTCACTAATAGATTTCGACAACACTAATAAAGCTATTCATAACGAATTCGGCCACGGAAACGCCGTCTGCCGACGAAATGGGAACCCAGAAGATGACTCTCTACTTAAAGGCCTGCCCCCGGTGCCACGGCGATATCGCTTTGGACGACGATCAGTTCGGACGCTACATGGAATGCCTGCAGTGTGGCTTCCTCGTACGCCCGAAGGCAGAGGACACGCCCAGCCCGGTGGCACCGCGTAAGACAGCGGCCGCCTGAACGGTTTAATCCACCCAACTCCTAACCCAAAGAAGCCCCGGTTTGCACCAACCGGGGCTTCTTTTTGTCTCCGGCCGAATCCGACACCTCGTGTCGATCAACCAAGATCTATTACGTCACGCTCCATATCGATAACATCCGCCTCATATAGCTGGGATTCGGCGTACTCAACCACCTGGTCCATCATCTCCGCTGCATGCCTGGCGTCCCCGCTCACCACGGCGATACCTATCAAGCCGGACTTGAGTTGATCCTGGTCGCCTACCTCAGCAACACTCGCCTGAAACTTATTCCGGATTCGGTCTATCAGTGATCTAACAACCTGTCTCTTCCCCTTGAGAGACCTGTTGTCGTGCAGCCGCAATGTCAATCTACAAACAGCAACTTTCATGCGCCTACTTTAACCAACACTCCGCCCGAATTTACCCGACCTCACTACCTACCCTTGCGAACGAAAGTTGATCCATTGTTGTTGATTGTGATAAAACGCACGTAAGCTGGGGATGACGACTGACGACCCTGTCTTAAAGGCAGAGCCGGCCAAACAAAGGTGCACGGCATGACCAACAGCTACGGAACAGACCTTTCTGACGACGACATTCGGCCTAATTCGGACGCACCTGAGGTGGTCGTCCAACGACTGCCCTTGTACGTCAGGGTCCTGGCACAGTTCGATTCCGCTGGCGCCGAGATGGTGTCATCGGAGCAACTGGGAACCCAGCTCCAGATGACACCTGCTCAGATCCGCAAAGACCTGAGCTACTTCGGCAGATTCGGCAAACAGGGCCGCGGCTACAACGTCAAACGACTCGCCCTGGAACTTCGCTCAATCCTTGGTCTGGACAGACAGTGGAACGCCGGACTTGTCGGCGTCGGCCGCCTGGGACGGGCCATCATCGCCTACCCGGGATTCCGACCGGAAGGCTTCAGGATCATCGCCGCATTCGACGCCGATCCCTCTGTGGTCGGCTCATCAGTCGGAGACATAGACGTCCGCCCTATAGATCAGATCAAGAAGACTGTTAGCGAACTCGGGATCCAGATCGGCATCGTCGCCGTTCCGGCCACGAATGCGCAGGCCGTCTTCGACGCGCTGGTAGAGGCCGAAGTCAAAGCCATCCTGAACTACGCCCCCGTCGCTCCGCAGGTCCCTCTGGACGTTAAGGTCCGAGGCGTAGACCCGGTACTGGCGCTCCAGTCGATGACCTACTTCCTGAAGCCAGACAACGAGTAAAGCCTCCGCGCACTTCGTAGAGGCGGATTCGTGTCCACATTTTTCGCTGCCATCCTGAACTTGATTCAGGATTCGACGCCATCACCGCACCCGCGCTTATCGTCATAACGCCGATAACACGGTCTCGGACGCGATAATTCCACCGTATCATCAGGACCACGGGATCCTGAATCAAGTTCAGGATGACCATATGGCGTGCTACGCGCCTTCGGTCTTCCCTCATGCCACGAGTTCTGACTCGTGTCCGGCTGGGGGCCGTCACCAAACGGCCCTGTCGGCCATCGTTGACCACAACGCCCGGACGCGAAACAGGGCCGGCTAACACCGACCCTGCAATCAAAAACGCGTATCGCCCGATCCAACTACGCGCTGACGTTGGCTCCTGAGATCGAATCCGGGGGCGTTGCAGCGGACCGTCGGCGTCCCCTTCGACGTGCGAGCCCCACACGGACCTGTGCCCTTTGGAAGGCCTGCAACGCACGCGTGAGGTCGATATCCGCCGGTCGATTCTCCACACGCTCTCGCGCTCTCTCAAGCGCAGCCTCGGCGCGATCCAGGTCGATCTCCTCGTCCATTTCGGCCGTGTCGGCCAGGATGGTGACCTTGTTGTTCAAGACCTCCATGAACCCGCCTGTTACCGCCAGGACATTCTCATTGCCGCCGGAACGAACCGTCATCTCGCCCGGCTGAAGCTGGGTCATCAGCGGCGCGTGACTGGGCAGAATGCCGAGCTGTCCGTCGATTCCCGGCGCTACCAGCGAGTCGACCTCTTCCGAGAACACCTGGCTCTCGGCGGTGACGATTGTGAGTGTAAAGGTGGCCATTTACTGGGGCTCCAGCCCTGAAATCCTCTCGTGAACGGTAAGCGAATTAAGCGTTGGATTCGGCGAGCATCTGCTCACCCTTTTCCCTCGCCTCATCGATACCACCGACCATGCGGAACGCCTGCTCCGGCAGATCGTCGTGCTTCCCGTCCAGGACTTCACGGAACCCACGGACCGTGTCCGCAAGCGGCACGTATCGTCCTGGGATACCCGTGAACACCTCTCCAACGAAGAAGGGCTGCGTCAGGAATTGCTGGATACGACGTGCACGGCCAACGGCCACGCGGTCGTCGTCCGACAGCTCTTCAACACCCAGGATGGCGATCACGTCCTGGAGGTCACGGTAGCGCTGCAGAACCTGCTGCACCTCACGTGCCACTCCGTAGTGCTCTTCGCCAACAATTCCCGGCTGAAGAATGCGGGAGTTAGAGACAAGCGGGTCAACGGCCGGGTACAGACCCTGCTCCGTCATGGAGCGCTCGAGCGAGATGTTAGCGTCCAGGTGACCGAACGTCGTCACGATGCCCGGGTCGGTGTAGTCATCAGCCGGCACGTAAACCGCCTGGAACGACGTGATAGAACCGTCGACCGTGGTTGTGATCCGTTCTTCCAGGTCACCGATCTCGGTGGCCAGCGTCGGCTGGTAACCCACAGCAGATGGCATTCGACCGAGAAGACCGGACACTTCCATACCGGCGAGGATGTATCGGTAAACGTTGTCTACGAACAGAAGCACGTCCTGCTTCTCGACGTCTCGGAAATACTCGGCCATCGTCAGGCCGGTCAGAGCAATCCGGGCACGCGTGCCGGGAGGCTCGTTCATCTGGCCGAAGACGAGCACGGTGCTGTCCATCACACCGTAGTCCTGCATCTCATGCCACAGGTCGTTTCCTTCACGAGAGCGCTCACCAACACCTGCAAACACGGACACACCTGAGTGCTCCTGTGCGATGTTCCGGATCAGCTCCGTGATGATGACGGTCTTGCCCACACCGGCTCCGCCGTACGCGCCAACCTTGCCGCCCCTCTGGAATGGGGTGATCAGGTCAAAAACCTTGATCCCTGTTTCCAGAATTTCGGTCGTACCGGTCTGTCGGTCGAAGGACGGAGCAGCTCGGTGAATCGGCCAGTGGTCGGTCGCATCGACTGCGCCAAGCGTGTCG
>JABIGL010000054.1 GCA_018650185.1 Chloroflexota bacterium | reverse complement strand
GTCTTCAGATCGACATCATGCCCCGCTCCTCTCAAGACAAGCTGTTCGTAGTGTGCGAAGAAGTCAGACTGGGCGTCGGGGCTGAGTGCGCTCAGCGGTGCCTGCGCTGTTTGCTCCGCCATGAGTGCGTCGGCGAGTGCGTACCCCGCGTCTATACCGCTCTTGTTCGAGCCCATGCCAAACGGTTCCATGGCGCGCCCCTGGATAATTTCACGTGGCGGGTCGAAACCGATGAGGGTGTCGTACAGGTCAAAGAAGACTGCGCGTATTGGAGATGTCACGTCCGGAATCCTACAACGACGGTGTGCGAAGCGGACAACGGCTGGACGGGTACTTACAACTCTCGTGCAAGTACGAGTGCTGAGACGCCCCATGCTCCGGCATCCAGCAATGTTTGCGCTGCGCTATTGATGGTGCTGGTCGTCGTTGCGACGTCATCAACCAACAGGATATGCAGGTCCGCAACATCACTAGATGCCCCAAAAACGCCACTAACACGCTTCGCCCTTTCGGTTTCGTCGGAAGCCCCGGCCTGAGCTGGTGAATCGATAATGCGACGAAGCAGGTCCGACCGAATTGGTCGCTCCAGAAGTTCCGAAACAGGACCTGCCAGAAGTTCAGCCTGGTTGTACCCGCGTGACCTCAATCTGGAACGATGTAGCGGAATCGGGACGACGGCATCGGGAAGCTTGCGTCGAGTCCCCCATCGGGTCGCCATCTCACCGCCGAGCACGGGTGCCATGGCTCGCAAACCTTCGTATTTCAGGGCGAGAACGGAAGAACGGATCGCACCATCAAATGCGAACGCGGCAACTAGCGACGACACAGGTGGCGGATTGGCAGAGCAACGTCCGCATAGTGATCCATCGTTTGTAGGAAGGGCGCATCGTCGGCATGAACCGTCACTGGTCAGTCGAGTTGATTCTGCGATGCAGGTCTGACACAGGAAACTCCCGTCCCGACCACAATGTGCGCAGTGTGCCGGGAACAGGGCGTTCGTGGTCTCAGATACGGCTCTGCGAGCGAGTTCTGTAATCCTCATGATTCCACCCATTCATCCGACACCGATGGCCCTTAAAATAGAATTGAAGCGAGGGATGGCTGTCGTCCCAGTCGCAATTAGTGATATCTGAAATGTCGACCCCGGAGGTGGACTTTAGTGGAACTCACCGTTACCGCCAAGAACCTGCCGTCTAGCCCCGCCGTTACGGAGTACGCAGAAAAGCGTCTCGCAAAGGTGGCAAGTCGCCTTCGGGATGATGTACCGATGCGACTTGTTTTACGAAAAGAGGGGACGAAGATAGCGTCCGACAGGTTTGTGGCAGAAGTGACGGCGACGCTTAAAGGCGGCACGGTGTTGAGGGCCGAGGAGCGGGCAGAAGACCTTTATGTGGCGATAGATGCAATCGCAGATGTCGTCGCCCGCCAGATCCGTCGCTACCGGACGCGCCAGTCCAAGCGTCGGACCAGCCTCACCGATTGGGAAACTACGGTTCTCCAGGAACTTACGCCCATCGAACCTGGCGCTGGCGTGGCCGAAGAGTCAACGGAAGCTGCTGTTGGCCCTGACGGTGAGTCCGTCTCAGAACTTCAGGACGGCCACATCGTGAGGACCAAAACTCACGAGATGTCACCGATGACGGTCGAAGAGGCGTCCAGCCGGATGGAGTTGCTAGGACACAGTTTCTTCGTTTTTCAGAACTCGGCCGACAACACGATCAGCGTTATCTACAAACGTCACGATGGCGATTACGGTCTGATCGTCCCTGAACGCGGTTCCTGAGAAGAAATTCCGTTCAGGCAGACAGAACTCGGAACGCGGTGCCACATGAAGAGCAGGTGGTGCCGCGTCGGCCTGCGTTCACCGCTTCACCACAATACGGGCAGTAGCGTACTCGTTTACGCCCCGAAGTCTCGTCCCGTGACAGGCGCTGAAGTACGGGCAATATGATCGAAACTGATACCGTAACGATGCCAACAACGCCCGTGATCTGAACGTTGGCGCTTCCCTCGATCTTCTCCCATATGGCGGCGATCAGCAGGGTCGCGAGCAAACCGCTTGATGGGTATGCAATTAGCTGGAGCCATTGATGTCGGGACGGAAGACGAGTTATCGAGACGAGCGCCCAGTGGGTCAACATTGTGCCCAGGAAGATGGCGCTTACCGCCAGACGAATCTGGTCCGTGGAATCAAAATCGGTCCAGATCTGGACGATCAGTAGCGCGAATCCCAGGATCGAGACGAGTATCGCTGGTGCCGCTACCAGTCGGCTGCGGCCTTGCTCCATCACAACGCCGTTAGCGAGCGTGAGCATACTGGCGGCGGCGACGGACAACGCTGTTACGAGTATCTGACCGTCGGTGTCTGAGAATTCGCCTCTCAACAATGAGAAGATCGCAAGAACAGCGCTGACCACCACGGAGACGATAAGCGTCTGGAGTCCGATGCGCCTGGGATTGATTGATGCCGAGAACATTCAGTTAACTATCCCTCGGATCTAACGACTTACTACCGGTGACTCGGGATCTTGGAACTCATAGATGGTGACAGGGCCGTCCCTGTAAACCGAAGTCAATCCGTAGCTTTCCATGCTGTCCAGCTTGGCGATACCGAAGTCCGGGTAGTGCGTACGCTCCATCTCTCCGACGTAGACGTACTTCACGTCGTACTTCCTGAGTAGTTCAACCGCCTGGGGCATGTCACGCGTTTTGTAGAAGTTGTCGACCTCGAACCTGCGACGTGTCACCGCGCCAGCGAATTCCGGACGCTGTTGACGCTGATGCCAGTCCCAGCCAATCACGGCAGGCAAGCCCGTGTGTATGGACACACGGTTGCCCCAGCGGTATAGCTCAGACAGACCCTCAACGATGACAGGGGATCCCTCAACGTTGTCCTGAAGCCACTGGATGCCCTTGAGGTCGTGCCCTAGCGCTAGCGGGGTTCCTTCATCGAAGTAGACGGCGTCGACCATGAACTCCGCCCCATCAAGGCCTGAGCCTTCGGGATTGAACTGGTCGTTCACCCTCACCGGTGTTGCCCGAATCGGATAAATCAGTCCGGCGCCCAGCATTAGTGCAAACACGGCGAAACCGACCACCCTCACGCGTGTCCACGACAGGAAGCCACCGTTAGAGAAGACGATGTCGCTGAAGGCCCACAACCGCCACAACAAGTACGCGCTGGCGACCCCA
The DNA here is from genome assembly GCA_018650185.1 of Chloroflexota bacterium. Lineage (GTDB taxonomy): Bacteria > Chloroflexota > Dehalococcoidia > Lucifugimonadales > Lucifugimonadaceae. Next base: position 11,981 of record JABIGL010000054.1, on the reverse strand, counting down.
AATAGCACCCACGCCTGCAGGTAGAACTTGAACACGGTGTTCTGACGGGAGATGTCGTCCTTTACCGAGAACAGTTCCGGGAACGCCCCTAACCCAAGGGCCACGGACGCGATGGCGGTGGCTATCCCCAACTCCATCCGGTCAGCGTCTCGGCGGCGAAACGCCAATATCCACACGGCGGACATCAGCAACACCCCGATCAAGGTGAACGCAAGAGTTGCCTGTCCGGTGGCGACTATTGCGGTCAACAGCGCCGTGAACAGGACCACAACGCCCACGGTTACAAGAGCAGCGTTACGTAACCAGGCAGGGGCCATTTCAGCGAGCTGTCCTGAACGGGCGATTCGCCGAATCTCTATGGCGAGGTATGCAGCCAGTCCTAACAGGAATATCCCGTAGATCGTCATGTAGCGCCAGAGCGGGCTGAGGATCTCGTTACGGTCCAACCCGGCTTCCACCTCGTAACGCTGATGGAACGGCAGGAATAGCACCAGGCTCAGTACGCCGACCAGCACGACCCTGCCCAGCCCGCGACCGATTCGGGCCTGCAAGGTCCCCCGTTTGGACAGTAACTCCCCAAATACGAGTGCAATCGCCACCAGTCCCATCGACGTCGGAAAGTCCCACGCGTTAGTGATCCTTAGTGCACCGATGCTCAACCCAAGTGCTGCGAGTCCGGCGATGGTCGCCATAGGCGTGCCACGGGGGGATGAGGTTGTGCGAAGGAATGCGGCAATCGCCAGTCCAATCGTTAGCAACACGAACGGGATGGCGATCATGTGGGCGTGGAGATCAGCGAACAGGAATGAGAAGAACGGGAACTCAGTGATCTCGTTTCCGCCGGAATCCGACGCGTACATCCGTGAGCTGCGCCAGAAGTCGAACGTTCCGAACTCCTCGCCCTCAATGAACACCCTGTTAGCGCCCTGAACGACCTGTATCAGCCCGTCCATATTCCCGATCACGGTCACGAAAAGCGCTCCAGTTAACCCGGCTACAACGGCCGAGATAGCGCCCTTTTTGGCCACGCCCGGTCGGAGTTGCACACGTTCGACTAGACCGTGAACGACGGTGAAAGCACCGCCCACGGTCATGGCGAACAACATCGGGACCGCCAGGTTGTAAGCGACCGATGGCACTATTCCGGTCAGCCGGATCATCGTCGCTACCACGAACTGGCCGAAGTAGTAGTAGTTCAGGTAGCCACCGGCGAACCACGGATCGTATGGCGGCATAACTGCGGATCGTGTCACCGCATTCAGGTAGGCGAAGTCCATCGGTTTCTCGCCGCCCCGCCAGGGGTGCCACAGGTCCGGGTTGGCGACCCGTACAAGCAGGAAGGCGATGAAGGCAACAAGGAAAAGTGCTTCCATGCCGAACACCATTCGCCACCGGGCACGCAGGAATCTGGCTATCTCAACTCGCAGTGACCATCCCACCGCTGTAGACACGACAGCCCAAATAATGATGGCGAGAACCACGGAACCACGGCTGAATTCAGCGATACCCACAGACGCCATGAACCAGGCAACGAACGCCACCAGCAACAAGCCCAGCGGCTTATGCAGAAGATAACCACGGTTGGGCAGTGGTCTGAACAGGACATATCCAATCGGCATCACCACCAGACCGAGTCCTTGAATGACGGCGAGCCAGATTATCCAGGACCAGCCCGCGGTTTCAGGCCCGAAGTTCACGATGTCGGAGAAGGTGCCGTTGGCGACCTGTATTGAGCGCTCGTCATCAGTGAGTTGGAGACCCAGCGGTTGTGTGCTGGGTCCGACCTGTGCCTCGATGACTCCTTGAATATCCTCGGCGGAAAATCTACCGGAGTTCCTAAACACCATCGGACGGGTGTGGTCGTAAACAGTGAAACTTTCATCCGCCCAACCAAGCGATACGTTCAGCCCCGACGGAGCGTCGAATCCGTCCGGACGTGGCAGGTCGACGCGGGAAAGTCGGTCTGCGTCGTACCCGATACCAAGAAAAGATGTCTCTCGATTGTCCGTATACGCAAGTTCGTAACCGAGCTCGCCTCCGAAAAGCTTCTCGAAATAGACGGTTGTGAACGGGTAACGCTCTGGCAGGCGTGGGATTGTGCCGTAGAGACGATTGCTGAAGATCACGAGGTAATCGGCGTCGGACAGCGAGTTGGACACCTCGTTTAACTTGACCAGTGAGTCGTGGTTGTAGAGGGGAAGCTCCCGGACTTTGTACTGGTACAGCTCAGGTATGCCCTCGTCCCAGTGTTCTTTGAGGATGGTGGAACCCGGTTCCACGTTGGCCGCGATCCACTCAGAAGCGTTCTGCGCCGGATGCGATTTTGCGTAAATCGACTCGAATGCCAGTGCGTAGTGGGCGGTGAACACAAGCAGGATGCCAATCACCAGAGGAGCCGCGACTCGACGCAGTACGAGGATGTTTGCGTGCGTCCCGATATTTCGGAGAGCGTCAACGAGCCACCACGCGGCGCGACTTCCAAAAATCAACAACAGCGGCGTGACTGGAAGCATGTAGCGCAGAAACTTCACGTCGAACCAGCCGGTGATCGCCAGATACGGCAGAACCCAGGCAAGAACCACAAGGTCGGCCTTACGCCGAGATCGCCAAGCAGCGACCACCCCTGCACCCAGTCCGGCCCACACCGTGAGCCCAAGAACAGGCCCGAGACCCCATAGACCAAGTTGCAACGCCTGATAAAGGAACCGGGGAGTGTCCTCGTACTGACGGGTGTAAGGGAAGTCGACTATCCGCCGGACCATCTCACTCTCGCGCGTGATGTCCGTCCAGAACTGGTCGAAGTCGATGAACATGTAGGGCTGTGCGACGAGCAACGTTAGGAAAGCCGCCCCGCCAGCGATCACTCCCCCAACGACAAAGGTTCGAACTCTCTCTCGGTCTGGAGAAACAAACGCGAACCGGTCTCCTGAGATGGAGAACGCGTATATCAGGTGGGATACGGCAATTGCTATCACCAGTGGCGCGGCAGATGCTTTGGTAGCTACAGCCAGCCCGAACAGCACTCCCGCAAGTGCCGTGTCCCTCCGACTCCCGCCGTACGCCACACGTGCTGACACGAGAAGTGTCGCCAGGATGAACATGGCGAGGATCGTATCGACGGCGAAGAAGTGGCTGAGTTGTATATGGAGCACGGCCAACGCACCAAGTGCCGCAGCTAGCAGCCCTACCCGCCGTCCATACCAGCGGGCACCGAGCGCGAACATCAGCAGGATGGTCACCGTATCGGCAAGCGCGGACATCGTTCTGCCCGGAATCCGCAGATCGAACAGGTCCCAATCTGTGACAGGAGACGCTACCGCCTGTACTGTGCGCAACGCGTAGAGAGGGAGGCTGCCGTAATTGAACCAGCCGGGATTTAGCGGGCTCTCAACTGAAAGCAGATCCCCAAACTCGCCTGGCGATGACGGAAACTCCAGTCGCTCCGTCTGCATCAGGATCGCCCGCTCGTCCGGGTGGAACAGCCCCCCGTCATCCCAGTCGATGCCGTAAAACCGCAATCCCAACGCCACCAGGAGGATCAGGCCGAGAATCCACGTTGTAGATCTATTGGACAGCACGGGACCCTTCACGCCCTTATGTGCGGGCGCGTTCCCATCCGTATCACTCACGGGTGCTGATTGCATAGCGGTCGATTTTACGGGTGCCCCTGTTTGCGGGGAGGGACAATATTCATCAATTTCAAATGCTCTGTCTCCGGGAAGTGCTACGACTTGGTTGATTACACGGACGCACGCCGTGAAATCCGCAACGCCATACTTCCCGGCCTCCATTGACCGGCGCACCCTCCGGGCCTACCGTTAGAACTTCCCGGTCTCGCACCGGCCAATATGTCCCAATCGCCGGGCGACACACACGCCCGGTTCACTTAATCCCATACCGGAAATACTGGAGTCTTGATGCCTGAAGCCGGGTCTATACAGCCACCTTTTGAGAAGACAGTGCTCGACACCGGGGTCCGTGTGCTCACCAGTAACATGCCGCATACCGGGGCCGTGAGCATCCAGGTTCTCTTTGGGGCAGGCTCTCGTTATGAGACTGATGAACTTGCCGGCTCGTCGCACCTTTTTGAGCATCTCCTGTTCAAAGGGACGACAAAGAGACCCACGCCCAAGGAGATATCTGAGGTCATCGAGGGTGTCGGCGGCATCCTGAACGCGTACACAGACCGGGAAGCCACGGGTTACTGGTGCAAGATCGCCCTCCCCCATTACAAGAACGGACTGGACGTACTCCTGGACATGGTCAGGGATCCGCTTTTCAGGGAAGACGACATCGAGAAAGAAAAGAAGGTCGTATTTGAAGAGATAAGGGCCACCCACGACTCCCCGGAAGGGACCGTGGACATGATGATGGACGATCTGCTATTTCCGACTCAGCCACTTGGCAGGGACATCGCTGGCAGCGTTGACTCTGTCGAGTCCGTCAGCACGGAGTCGCTCAAAGAGTATCTCCGGACCCAGTACGTCGCCTCCAACACCGTCATATCGGTCGCCGGTGCACTGTCACACGAACAGGTTGTTGCGGACGTTGCCGAACTTATGGACGGGTTTCACGACGGCAAACCGGCACCGATGTTCCCGTTCGTCGACAATCTGAGCGGCCCAAGCCTGAGGCTCCAACACAGGGACACTGAGCAGGCACACCTGTCTCTGGGTCTTCACGGAATTTCCGCTAACGACGATGATCGGTACGCGCTTCGTCTTCTCTCGACAATCTTCGGCGGCTCGATGAGCAGCCGGTTGTTTGAAGAGGTCCGTGAAAAGCGAGGCCTCGCCTATTCCATCCACGCAGGTCCCGCCCACTACAAGGACGCCGGTTCGTTTCAGGTGTCGTCAGGTGTCGACCCGGCCCGGGCGACCGAGGCGATCAAGGTCATTATCGACGAAGTGGTGAAACTCAGAGACGGCGTTACCGAGGATGAGTTCAGCAAGTCCAAGGAACTGACCAAGGGCCGGATCCTGATGCGAATGGAAGAAAGCCGATCGGTCGCTGGGTCAATCGGTTCTCAGGAACTTCTGCTTGGTGAAGTGAAGTCTGTTGATGAAGTAATAAAGGACTATGACGCGGTCCAGATTGATGACCTGAAGGCCGTGGCAAACAGGCTGATCGACCAGAACAAGCTGGTCCTCGCCGTCGTCGGCCCCTTCGATACGGAAGAAGTGTTTAGTCCCCTACTTACCCTGTAAATAGGGCGTAAACAGGGCATTCGTTGCGGCACCGGCAATTTAGAAATTTCCATTCCGGCTGGAATAGGTCTTAAGTTTCGCTAGTTTGTCGGTGCCCGGTCTGTTTACCGTGTCTTCTATGGACATGAGACAACCAACTCACCCGAGACACCGATGGGACGCCGACAGCATTCGAGCGCTACGGCTGTTCCTGGATGTTTCCCAAAGTGTTTTTGCTAACTACCTCGGCGTGCGTCAGCAGACCGTCAGTGAGTGGGAGACCGGTGTATACCGGCCCCGCGGAGCATCCGGCACCCTGCTATCGCTAATTGCTGAACAGGCTAACTTCCGGTATTCCGGACCTCCGGCGGAGCGTCAGCCGATACCGGCATTCTCCGGCCAGCCTGCGCCACCTCCTACACCCGTGCGTGACACTGCGCCGCCACAAAGGCCGCCGTCATCCCCCGCTCCGCCGAGTCGCGTGACTCGCGTGGTGGGTGACCGGGACAACAACTCCCGCGGGTACATTCCGTACGTACCACCAGCACTCAGGCCTTCTCCCAGACCGCAGAACTCCGGGGGGCCAACGACCGGCCGTAACGAGCTGGCGTTCTAGAAGGCTCTTAACTTCCCCAGGCAGATCGGCCTGCAGATCCTCAAAACACCGCACTTTCCGAGTCATTCGGGGTGCGGTGTTTCGCGTTGACACCCCATTTGGGCGGTCATAACATGACGCCACTTGTTACAACGCTTCGTATCAGAGCTTCAAGAAGCTTTGAACTTGGAACGTTGGAACAACGCCGGAACCTGATTGTTGACCATATAAAGGGCACAGCAGGAGAGATGCGTAATGGCTACGCGGGCATACATCTTGATCGAAACGGTCGTGGGTAAAACGACCGAGGTCAGCCACGCACTCCAATCGGTATCAGAGATGACCAGCGTTGATATTGTGACGGGACCGTACGACATCATCGCCATCGCTGAGGCCGATGACCTGCCCACGCTTGGAAATCTGGTCAGCGACGGGATGCACAACGTACCGGGAATCGTTAAGACGGTTTCGTGTCTGGCTGTCGGTCCGTAATGGGCCACAGCAATGACACTGTCTCCCGCGCTTAAGAGAACAGAAGACGAAAGAAAGAGGCCTCAATGAGGTACACGTTCACCGCCGAGGAAGAAGATTTTCGCCAGGAGGTTAGTACCTGGTTAGAGGAGCAACTTCCCGATGGCTGGGATGGCGGCGACGAGAGTACCGATGAAGGTTGGGCCTTCAATCTGGAGATGCGCAAGAAGCTGGCCGACAAGGGCTGGCTGACTCTTGCGTGGCCGACTGAGTACGGTGGCCAGGGTGCATCCTTCATGAAACAGGTCGTCTTCAGCGAAGAGATGACCCGGATGCAGGCGCCCGGTGTAGACGGCTTCGGAATCAAGATGCTGGGTCCGACCCTCATGGTGCACGGCACTGAGGAACAGAAGAAACGGTTGTTGCCACCGATCGGTCGCGGCGAGGTGCAGTGGTGCCAGGGCTACTCGGAGCCGGACTCGGGTTCTGACCTCGCATCACTCCAGTTGAAGGTCGAGGAGACCGACGACGGCTGGATAGTGAACGGCTCTAAGATCTGGACCTCCCAGGCGCACCGAGCTGACTGGATTTTCTTTCTCGGGCGTACGAACCCGGACGCCCCCAAGCACCGTGGCATCTCATTCTTTGTCGCCGACAAGTACACGCCCGGCATCGAAGTACGCCCGATAGTGAATATGGCCGGTGAGCATCACTTCAACCAGACAGTGTTCGAAGATGTCCACATCCCGAAAGACGCGCTCATCGGCGAGCGGGACCGTGGTTGGTACATCGCCGCCACCCTGCTTGACTTCGAGCGCTCAGGCGTTCAGTACCCGGCAGGTGGTCGTCGCACATTTGAAGAGCTTCTGGCTTTTGCGAAGGTGACACCGGGTCCGGACGGTCGGATGCTGGCCGAAGACCCCGAGATACGCAGGCAGTTTGCAGAGCTGGACGTGGACATAGAATGCGCCCGGCTCGTGGCTTACGAAGTCGCATGGATGCAATCCGTAGGCCAAATTCCCAACAAGGAAGCTTCCGCTGCAAAGGTGCTCGGAACCAAGCTCACCCAGAAGCTAGCGAAGTTCGGTACAGAGCTATCCGGAATGTACGGGATGCTCGGCCCAGGCTCGGAGTTTGCTCCGATCGACGGCCGATACCCGCAGATGCAGATGTCTGTCGTGGCGCACACCATATTTGCGGGCACGACCGAGATCCAAAAGAACATCATCGCTACGCGCGGCCTTGGATTGCCCCGAGGTTAGCCGCCCACCCATTTTCGTCACAGACTACCCCTTAGTAACCGGCCCATGGAGGGCTAAATGAGATACGCCTTCACTCAAGATGAAGAAGATTTTCGCGGAGAAGTTCGTGACTGGTTGAACGAACAACTCCCGGATGACTGGAACGGGATTGACGAGGACAGTGAGGAGGGCTGGGACTTCACGCGTCTCATGCGCGGCAAGCTGGCGGACAAGGGCTGGCTTACGCTTGCCTGGCCAACGGAGTACGGCGGCGAAGGCGCTTCATTCATGAAGCAGGTCGTCTTCAACGAGGAGATGGCCTACTACCGCTGCCCGGGAATCGACGGATCGGCCATCAAGATGCTCGGGCCGACGCTGATGATCCACGGATCAGAAGAGCAGCGACGCACGCTTCTTCCTCCGGTCGCACGTGGTGAGGTCGAATGGTGCCAGGGCTACTCCGAGCCGGATTCCGGTTCTGACCTGGCATCGCTCCAGCTTCGTGTCGATGAGACTGACGATGGCTGGGTGGTCAATGGCTCAAAAATATGGACCTCCATGGCCCACCGGTCTGACTGGATTTTCTTCCTCGGTCGAACGAACCAGGACGCACCCAAGCACCGTGGCATCAGCTTTTTTGTCGCTGACATGCATACGCCCGGAATCGAAGTCCGCCCGATCGTGAACATGGCCGGGTCCCATCACTTCAACCAGACAATCTTCGAAGACGTGCACATCCCCAAAGACGCTCTAGTTGGCGAGCGGGACCGCGGTTGGTACATCGGAGCAACACTGTTGGACTTTGAACGCTCAGGCGTTCAGTATTCCGCCAACGGACGTCGAATCCTGGGTGAGCTGGCGCAGTTCGCCAAAGAACAGGTCGGGGCAGACGGACGATCTCTCTCCGAAGACCCCCAGATCCGGAACCAGTTCGCCGAACTGGACGTGGATATCGAATGCGCCCGACTTGTGGCTTACGAAGTCGCCTGGATGCAGTCGGTAGGACAGGTTCCCAACAAAGAGGCTTCCGCCTCCAAGATCCTCGGCACCCAGCTAATGCAAAAGCTTGCTAAATTCGGGACGGAACTCGGCGGCATGTACGGAATGCTTGGGCCGGGTTCCGAGTACGCGCCGATCGACGGCAAGTACCCGAAGATGCAACTCACGTCAGTGTCCAGCACCATCGCCGCCGGCACGACGGAGATTAACAAAGGAATCATCGCCTCACGTGGTCTCGGACTTCCGAGAGGCTAACTAAAAATCGCCCGAACCGGAAAATGGGCGTTCAAAACGATCACAAAACAGACAACTGGAGTAACTGAACGTGGATATCGGCCTCTCTGAGACGCAGCAACTGATTCGCAACTCCGCACGTGAGTTCCTTGAGGAGAATTGCGACACGCAGTACGTGCGTGCGATGGAGGAAGACGAAGTCGGCCACACAGATGAGCTGTGGAACCAGGTTGCCGAACTCGGCTGGCTTGGTCTGACCGTGCCGGAAGAGTACGGTGGCGCAGGCATGTCATTCAGCGAACTGGCGATACTGCTTGAAGAGACCGGTTCAGCTATGCTGCCGGGACCCTTCTTCTCGACGGCCGTAATCGGTGCGGAAGCGCTCAAAATAGCGGGTTCAGAAGAACAGAAGTCTGAACTTCTCTCCAAGCTGGCTGAAGGCAAACTCAAGACGGCTCTGGCTTTTCACGAGACCGGTGCCTCATGGACACCTGAGAGTGTCTCCGAGATGACCGCTACCGAGACCGAAGACGGCTGGATCCTTAACGGCGAGAAGCGCTTCGTACAGGACGGCGCCGCTGCTGACATGCTGATCGTAGCCGCTCGAACCGGTGAAGAGGCCAAGAACGGCATCACCCTGTTCCTGGTCGAGACCGACAGTGCAAACGTCGATTCACGTGAACTTAAGACCACCAGCTCGGACCGGATGTCGGTTATGAGTTTTGGCGAGGTTTCGGTGCCGAAGGCGTCCGTGCTTGGCGAGGTCAACGGTGGCTGGGATGTCCTTGAAAAGGTGTTCCAGTACGGCGCTGCGGGTAAGTGCGCAGAGATGGCCGGAGCCGGTCAGAAGATGCTGGATACGACGGTCGACTATGTACAGAACCGTGTGCAGTTCGGACGACCAATCGGCAGCTTCCAGGCTATCCAACATCACGCTGCTGATATGGCGATAGAGGTGCAGGCTGGAAGGCAGCTGGCCCGACAGGCCGCCTGGTTCCTTGGCGAGGGACTGGACGCGACACGACAGGTTGCACTCGCCAAGGCTTACCTGAGTGAGTCGTACCCGCGTGTATGCGCAACGGCCCACCAGTGCCACGGTGCCATCGGCTACACACACGAATACGACCTTCACCTGTGGACCCGACGAGCTACCGGACAGCGGCTTGCGTTCGGTGACACGAAGTTGCATCAGGAAACCCTGGCTGACTCGGCCGGGCTGTAGAGCTAGCAAGGAACTGGATTGGACGACCGGCTGGTCCAGGGACGACTAACAGCGGCGTTGCAAGCTTCCAGCGATGTTCCATGGGAGAACAGGTTCCCCTGGGATGACGATGGCTTTGCGCGCCGCTTCGTAGGTGTCACGGACGAGGACTCCCGTTGGTGGGGTCCGCCTGAGCCCGACGTTACACGGCTTCTCGACATCTGGAAGGACCGAGATGCCGCTGACGGAGATCAGGAGCCCGACGCCCTGCCATCGGTGCTGGACCTCGCCTGTGGAGCTGGGAGACACTCCATAGCGCTCGCCTGGGCAGGTTGCGACGTTATCGGGGTGGATATCGGTGCCAGGGCCATTGAACGGGCGCTCGAGAAGTCTGCGGGCCATAAAGGGTCAAACCTGGGATTCGTTCACGCAGATATTCAGACATATGACCCGGGCCGCAAATTCGACTTGATCCCCTTACTATCGGAGCAGTGCGTCAATTTTCCGGCAACCGAACTCGCTGCCCTCATTCGACAATATCTCGAATTCCTGACAAATGACGGCTGTCTAATTCTTGAACTGCCCGGCCAGTTACCCGAGCCGACGGTTAAATATCGGAAACTGAACGAACACATGCAACTGTTCTCGGACCAGCCTTACTGGGAGTTGCAGTTCACCGAGGTGGACTCAGCGACTCGGCTCTCATGCGACCGGTATGCGATTCTTACCGAGGACGATGATAGGGTCAGCGTGTTCACTAACTGGCGTGTCTGGTACCCGGCAGAATGGATTTCTCAGCTGCTCCCGTCGTCCGCGTCGATGACGGTGCACAGCCGCCGGTCTCGATCCGACTGGTGCGTTATTTCCAATAGACGACCATCAAATTCCTGACCGAAAGCACCCGTAACAGGAGATCCGAAAATGGACCAAGACTGCCTGTTCTGCAAAATCGTATCGGGAGACAACCCGAGTACCGAGGTGTTCCGAGATGACCGCGTGATGGCCTTTCTCGATATCAATCCCGCTGCTCCCCAACACATCCTGGTTATCCCGCTTGCACATCTAACCTTCCTCAGCACTGCAGATGAATCACACGAGGGGTTGATTGGTCACTTGGCGCTGACAGCGGATCGGATCGCGGCAGAACGGGGAATCCAGGACTCAGGATTCAGGTTAACGATCAACCAGGGTCCTGACGCGGGGCAAGAGGTCGATCATCTCCACATGCACATCACTGGTGGTCGTAGGTTGGGACGGGCGGGGGCATGAGGAGCGTGACGGCTCATAAGTGCAGGAACTAGAGAATGTCTGGATCGGCCACGGAACAACTCTCGCGGGTGGAAGCCCGTGTATCTGAGCTACCGGATCGACTTCAGTCGCATATAAATCGGGCACGGATTGTCGGGCGTGAGCTTTCAGAATTATTTGGCGCTGATGCGCAAAGAGTGGACCTCGCGATCGCCGGTCACGATCTCTATCGCGCTGCCACCGATGAAGAGTTGTTGGACGCCGCAAACCGTAGAGGTATCACGCCGGGAAGACTGGAACGCGAGCAACCCCTGTTACTCCACGGTCCTCTCGCAGCTATCTGGATGGCCGACGAGGGGCGGATCGCCGATAAAGAGGTTCTGGACGCCGTTCAACACCACACGACGTTTGCGCCGGGACTCGGTGTGATTGCGGCGTCAGTGTTCCTGGCAGACAAACTGGACCCGGACAAGATTGAACGTCGCCCCTGGTTAGTTACCGTGGACCAACTGGCGCGGAGCGGAAATTGGAAAGCGGCTGTAAAGGCTTATATCCAGGCCCTTGATGCAGAGCTAAAGGAACAAGGCGTCACACCGCACCCGCTAGCGCAACAGGCGTACGACACTCTGTAGGGGGAATCCTCGCATGTGTCCTGAGTATCACGAAAGGCCGGGTCATAGGTTGTAGATGCGGGGCTTGCTCCGCTCGCATCTGCGTCGCCAGTAGATGAAGCGTTAGCGCCTGGCCGTTCTATCGAACTGCGATCCCCCTCACCCCAGCCCTCTCCCGCGCAGGGGAGAGGGGGG
>JABIGL010000073.1 GCA_018650185.1 Chloroflexota bacterium | reverse complement strand
GTGGAGGCGTTCGCACTGGCGCTCAAATACGCTCCAAACCTGCGCTACGTCCATATCGGCCGTGACGGCGAGGCGCTTACTACGCAGGCAGAGGCGCTGGGCGTGGGGGACCGCTTTCACGCTCTTGGTGAGCAGCCCCGGCCAAAGACACTTCAAGCTTATGAAGAAGCCGACATTTTCTTCTCACCTGCGGCGATGGAGTCGTTCGGAATCGTGACTTTTGAGGCGATGACGGCTTCACTTCCGTCTGTGGTCAGCGATGGCCCGGGTAACCGTGACGCTATCGAGGACGGTCGTACCGGGATCCTCGCACCGGTGGACGATACGGAGGCGATGGCACGCGCACTGGTCAAGTTAGCGTCAGATGAATCGCTACGCAGTGAATACGGTTGCAACGCCAGAGACGTAGTCGCTGAATTTGCGTGGCCCCGGGTCGCAGAGCGTTACGTTGCGGCGTTCGAAAGCGTCACAAGCTCGACGATGACGGACGGACAGTAATGGCTATCTCGCCATCCGATATCCGATTCATCTTCTACCTGCCCAACCTGCGGTCTTACCTTGACCGTGCCGACATGATCGGCAAGCTCGCGGACAAGGTCGGACGGGGCGTGCTGGTTACCTCGGTTGCAGACGCGGAGCTACTCGGACCCGGATCAAAGAATCTCGAAGTCGTCGAAGTCCCTCGTGGAAGGTCATATCCGGGTCGAACTGCGATCGCTGCATCAAAGACCGTCGGCCAACTCCTGGACACCGGTGACTTCAACATAGTCCATGACACGTTCGCTCACCTCGGTCCTCTGTTCCTCCGGCGGCGGAAGCATCCAAATCAGGTGTACCTGACGTCGTTCTACATCCTTGGAGAGTGGGACCTCCGGCACTGGATCTGGCCCCGTTACAAGATGCGCTCGTTCACTGACCACAACCTGCGCCAGTGGGCCACTCGCACAATCACTCAACGAATAATCACCCGTCTGTCAGACAATGTTGTTGTACAGGCACCGGGGCTGATCGAACGGGTGGCTGAGAGCAACAACAACGCTAGACCCAAGCTTGAGTGGATCCCGAACAACGTGGTCTCGGAGGAGGCGACAGCTTCGACCCAGCAACGAGATAAATCTCCGCAAATACGTCTCCTGTGGGTGGGCGGCTTCGTGCTGGCAAAAGGGGCCGATAAGCTTCTGACGCTCCTCGCCCGGGGCATGGAGCGAGGAATTCCTGTCCACGCGACCGCGCTGGGTACGTCCTCGCCTCTCGACCGCTCCGTTCGCCCACATGTCGACCATCTCCACCTGCGAGAGAGGATCGAGAGTGAAGGTTTAGCCGAACACATCGATTTCCTTGGAAGGGTCGATCCCCGAGAGGTCGACAGCCACTACAAGAGCGCCGACTGGCTTGTCCATATATCCGAGATCGATGGATCTCCAAGAGTGGTCCTTGAAGCACTCGTACGGGGCTTACCGGTGGTTGGCTCAAGGCATCCCGGAATAGCAGTGCTGGACCCGGAAGAAAACTTCATCCTGTTCTCGGAGCCGTTTGAGCCGGATGCCATCCTTGATCGGATCGTTGAAGAGAAGTCCAACCCCGCAGCACACGCTGAGCGTTCACAGGCCGGTTCTGAAGCCATACGCCAGAATTTCTCAAGTGATGCGATCAGTGATCGTTACGTAGATCTCTATATGCGGTTGCTTTCCCAACGGGTAGTTTGAGTTCGGGATACATACAATAAACGGCGGTCGTCGGCCCGTTGGACGGGAATAATCCGGCGTCCGAGTTGTGCGCAGGACCAGAGGGAATCAGGCATGCAGACGGTCATTCTGGCGGGAGGACTTGGAACCCGCCTGAGGGAGGAGACCGAATTTCGACCAAAGCCGATGGTCGAGATAGGCGGTCGGCCGATTCTGTGGCACATCATGAAGATGTACGCGCACTACGGATTCAGCGAATTCGTCACGTGCCTCGGGTACCGGGGCGACATGATCAAAGAGTACTTCCTGAACTACGAGGCGATGAACAATGATTTCACCGCCACGCTCGGACAGGGGAGCAGCATCGAGGTCCACGGCGCTCACGATGAGCAGGAGTTCAAGGTCACTCTGGCGGACACCGGCAGAGACACCATGACCGGCGGACGCGTGGCCCGAATCAAACAGTACATAGAGGGCGACACCTTCCTGCTGACATACGGCGACGGCGTCTCGGACATCGATATCGGCGCCCTGGTCGAGTTTCACAAGTCGCACGGGCGGTTGGCGACGGTTACGGCCGTGCGCCCCACGTCTCGGTTTGGAATCCTGGACCTTGAGCCAAACGGCAACGTCATACGCTTCGAGGAGAAGCCCGAAACCAACGCCTGGGCTAATGCCGGGTATTTCGTTCTCGACCGGCGCGTATTCGACTATCTCGACGGCGACGACTGCATTTTTGAGCGGGAACCTCTGCAGCGACTTGCGTCAGACGGACAGCTAGCCGCTTTTCGGCACGCCGGCTCGTTTTACACAATGGATACCTATAGGGAATTCCAGGCGCTTAATGCACTGTGGGACTCCGGAGAGGCATCGTGGAAGACATGGTGAGTGACTCCGGGATCTGGCTCGACCGGCCGACGCTAGTGACAGGAGCCACCGGGCTGCTGGGTGGCTGGCTAGTCGGTGACCTTGTCGCACGCGGCGCTAACGTAGTGTGCCTTGTGCGCGACTGGTCGCCGGACAGCGAGTTTGTGCGCACGGGCCACGACAAGAAGGTCACAGTGGTGCGTGGCGACGTGGCTGATCAGGCGCTGCTCGAACGCGTGATGGGGGAGTACGAGATAGCGACCGTGTTCCACCTGGCAGCGCAGACTATCGTCGGAGTCGCAAACCGGAATCCACTCTCTACTTTCGAGACCAACATCAAGGGCACGTGGACGGTTCTTGAGGCGGCCCGGAGAAGCCCAACCGTTGGGCAGGTTATCGTCGCATCATCCGACAAGGCGTACGGATCGCACGATACGCTCCCGTATACCGAGGACGCCGCGCTACAGGGGCGACACCCTTACGACGTAACTAAATCGGCCGCCGATCTGATAGCGCAGTCTTACGCCGAGACCTACGGTCTCCCGGTCGTGATTAGCCGCTTTGGAAACCTG
>JABIGL010000027.1 GCA_018650185.1 Chloroflexota bacterium | reverse complement strand
GTCAGTCGAGCCATCGGTAGATCCGTCCGTTGATCCGTCCGTCGAGCCATCGGTAGACCCATCGGTAGATCCGTCCGTAGACCCATCAGTTGATCCGTCAGTCGAGCCATCGGTCGATCCATCCGTAGACCCGTCAGTGGAACCATCGGTAGACCCGTCCGTCGATCCGTCGGTGGAGCCATCGGTAGATCCGTCGGTGGAGCCGTCAGTCGATCCGTCGGTAGATCCGTCCGTGGACTCGTCGTCGTCGGATGAACTCACTAGCGAGTCTGGATCGACCGGTGCCTGATCAAGTAGTAGCCCAACCCGGTCCCCAACGTTGATTTCCTGGGTCTCACCTTCCGCCGGTGGCGGGCCAGCGAAGCGAAGAGAGGCCCCGCTGACATCGACGGTGACGTTGCCAAAATTGGTTTCGACGACCATCGAAGAGCCATCGAAAGCTACGACAATTCCGGATAAGCCGCGACGAGTGAGCTGTCCTTCGGGCACGAAATGATCCGCAGAGGCCGACTTGGTCAGCCCCGGAATCAGCAGACCCTGGCCAAGCGTGCCAAGGACAAGAGCCGCGGCCAACGTGGACCTGCCGATAAGTTTGATGTTCATATTCATGTGACTTATTACCTGATTATGTTGAGGGACGTTCTGGATTTGGATTCTGGTGGCTACTCGCGGATGAGAACAATGACTTCGCTGAACTCATCACCCGAGGCGACACTGGCGACAACCTCGACCACGTTTACACCGAGCTCTAGCGAAACGGTTACCCGAAAGCGACCGTCGACATCGAGTTCGGCGATGGTGTCGTTGACAGTTACGAGAGCGTCGATCGATGCTCGACCGACTACTTCGAACTCGGCTTCCGATGTCACCGCTTCTAGAGTTTCAGGCGTCTCTACGGCGAGAAAGAATTCACCCACAGGACTCTGGGTCGGGGTAGCCGTAGCGGTGGGCGGAACAGGAGTCGCAGTTACCGCGGGAATGGCAGTTTCGGTCGGTTCCGGGACTGCCGTCGGGAGTTCGTCCGGGGCCTGATCGCCCGGCTCTTGACCATCGGTGTCGTCATCACCCAGCAACGGCACTGGTGCGTCCAGCGACTCACCCGGGGCCGACGTGATCAATTTGACGACAGGCTTGAACAGGAAGCCGCCATTCCCCTGTTCAACCAGGGATTTATCGAGATCGAAGTCGATCGTAGCGCCGGTAATTACTCCGGGCTCGATTTCGAATCCACCGACAAGTTTCAATGAACCGCTTGGAACCGTCGCTGTAAATGTGTCGTCGGGTGTGACGACCTCTACCTCGTCAACTTCTAGTCTGATCTGGCCGTACTTGCCATTTGCAAGTTCGCTCTCGCCGAGAACAGCTTCAACACCGTCCAGAGCGACGAGGTCGAAAGTCTTGGGACCTTCGACATGATTCGGCGTCGTCGGCCGCATCCTGCACGTTTACCTGCACCGAGCTAACGGTCACGAGGACGGCAGTCGCATCACCGGGTGCATCCGTGACGCGAACCTGCAACCTCCCGGTTTCTACTTCATCGTCAGACACCGGTGTCGGTGCCGCGGTCGGCGCGACCGTTGCCGCCGGAGCATTCGTGGGCGCAGACGTCGGATCCTCATCGCCGCCTCCGCTACAAGCTACTCCCACAATCGCTGCTGTCATGAGCAGGGACAAAAGAGCGGTCCGTACACCGCCGAGCAATTTAAACATCTGAGGGTCCAGCTTCCTTACGTCGAGGGGGTTCTGTAATTTTTGGCGCAAAAGTGTTTCGCCAAACGATTATGTGCAAACTATGAATTACTGGTCTGTTACGGCGTAAATCACATCTTGAATTTGAGTTCCGGAGTTACGCGTAGGAGGGGCTAATTTTGCCACGTGCGGGAATCACACGGGTAGTACCTGGGGGCAATTTCGGTGATGCACGGGTACGCATCAATTCGCCCGGTACACGAGCTTTCCGTCCACGTAAGTGCGTTCCACGTTCACATCTCGGATCGCCTGTGGATCGACATCTCGCAAATCTTCGCCAAGCAACGCCATATCCGCCAGTTTGCCGGGTTCGAGCGAACCCTTCAGGTGCTCCTCAAAGCTGGCGTATGCGCCGTTGATGGTGTGCATACGAATAGCCGTGTCCAATCCGACTGCGTGGTCAATTCCGCACACATCACCATCCTGTGTGGTTCGAGTCCTCGCCTGAGAAATACCCAGTAGCGGTCGATGGTCCGTCACCGGCGCGTCAGACCCTCCAGCGACGACAACCCCGCGGTCTATCAGCGTCCCCGCCGGGAACATCACGTCAGCCCGATGTCGTCCGTAGTTGGCAATGTAGCCATCGCCGAACTCCCAGAAAAATGCGGGCTGCATGGATGGCACGATGCCCTGTTCAACAACCCGGTCTTGCAGATCAGGCGGCAGGATGCCGCAATGGTCAATCCGATGCCGCAGTCCCTTGCGTGGGAACTCGGCCTGGGCGCGCTTCATCGCATCCAGCGTTTGCTCAATGGCGCCGTCGCCCACGGCATGGACCGTGCACTGCCAGCCAGCCCGGTGCGCCCTGCCGAGCAGGTCGTCGAGGTCTTCCTGCTCCCAGTAGGCGATACCGTGACTGGAGGGGTCTGACGTGTATGGCTCTCGTGTGGACGAACTCGGACCGGACGATGAGCCGTCGGTCATGATTTTGAACGCGCCGATACGTAAGCGCTCATCGCCAAACCCGGTGTGGAGGCCGGAATCCAGTATCGGAACGTGCGGATGGTCCAACGCATTGACGGTCACAAAGGCGTACAGCCTTACGTTCAACTCGCCCGAGATCACCATCTCCTGCGCCTGTTCCATGTAAGCGCCAAACAGCCCGCCCGCATCCTGGACACTCGTGCACCCCGCGCTCAGGTAAAGCCGATTCGCTTCTCTGAGGTGTTCTCTCAGGTCGTCCGCAGGTGGTGGCGGTATGGCGCGGAATGGAATGTTGGCGCGCTCGTACGCGACGCCGGTCAGGTTGCCCGCGGCGTCGCGATCATAACGACCGCCCTCGGGGTCGGTCACATCGTCGGTTACGCCAACCGCATCCATGGCCTTTGAGTTGAAGGCAACGATGTGGCCGCAGGTACGGGTGAACAAGACAGGGTTGTCCGGTGCCACGACATCAAAGTCGGCACGTCCCGGGTGGCGTTTCTCGGCCAATCGTGACTGATCGTAGCCACGTCCGTAAATCCACGTTCCCGGTGCCTGCATCTCCGCACGCTCCCGGACAGCTTCAACCAGCGCCGAAATCGATCCCATCCCCGGAGCCTTGCAGTCGATCTGTCTCTGCACCGCACCGAGCCCGGAGAAATGGCCGTGGCCCTCGATCATCCCCGGCAACAATGACCGACCGCCAAGCTCCACGCGCTCGGTGGACGGTCCGGCGGTGGCCAGGACCTCGTCGTTAGTACCGACCGCCAGGATGCGTCCGTCCGCCACGGCCACAGCCTCGGCGATGGTGTTGTCCGCGTCCACGGTATGGACCGTGCCGCCAGTAAATACGAGATCAGCTACATCACCGGGCATTGGTAATCCTTCTTGAACTCCCCTCTCCGATCGGGAGAGGGCCAGGGTGAGGGAGAACTCTCATTGTGAAGTCTGCTTTGGTGACAGCGACCAGGGACTAGAGCCCCGCTGGTGCCTGCCAACCCCCGGTTGCCGCCTCGACCACGCTCGCCAGCTTCACCGCCACGTCTTCGCGCCAGGGTCTTGCCACGATCTGCACGCCCACGGGCAGGCCCTCTGGTGAGGTGTTCGCCCGGACGACGGCTACCGGCCATCCCGTCATGTTGTAGATGTGGGTGTAACCGCCCCGGTTGGTGTTCACCTGATAGTCGTGCAAAGGAGCGGGCCGCGCCGCCACCGGGCACACGATGGCGTCAAAATCCTCCATGAATGACAACATCTCGATTCGGTGCCGGTCGATCTCAGCCTGGAAATTCGCGATGCCCTCAACACTGAGAGCGCCATCGTTTGCATCGGCCAATCGGCTTTGCAGGATCGGCCCGATTCGTGTGGTTCCGTAGTGGGCGAGCAATGCCCGGGTGTAAGCCTCGCCGTACGCCTCCCGGCTATCGTCGGCGGTCTTGGTTGCCGCCGTTACCGGACCGGGGAGTGCGTTTGTGACGGACGCTCCCGCATCTGACAGCGCACTGGCGGCGATTCGAACCGCTTCCGCCACCTCGGGCGCTGGCGACATCACTCCGTTGTCGTCGTAAACGGCGATACGAAGCCCCGCGACGCTCACACTACCCGGATCGCCGATTGGCATGTCAACTATGTAGGGATCGCGCCAGTCGGAACCAGCGATCAACGGGAATGTAAGCCACAGGTCGTCCACTCTTCGGGCGAGCGGGCCAATAGTGGTGAATGAGTCTCGTG
The DNA here is from genome assembly GCA_018650185.1 of Chloroflexota bacterium. Classification (GTDB taxonomy): domain Bacteria; phylum Chloroflexota; class Dehalococcoidia; order Lucifugimonadales; family Lucifugimonadaceae. The sequence goes on along the minus strand of JABIGL010000027.1, from coordinate 8,457 downwards.
GGCCGCCCGGCGAAACGATGTGGCCGGTACGAGGCACTCGACCAGAGGTCGGCTTGAGTCCCGCGACCCCGCAGAAGTTGGCCGGACCCCTGATACTGCCGCCGGTATCGCTGCCAAGGTCCACCGGCGAACCGCCCGCGGCAACAATCGCCGCCGCTCCACCGCTACTTCCGCCCGGTGTCCGATTCAGGTCGTACGGGTTGTTCGTACGGCCGTAAATCAGGTTCTCCGTGATGGATCCAAACGTCAGCTCTGGCGTGTTGGTCTTGCCCATCAGGACACCCCCGGCTGCCCGCATTCGAGCGGTAGGGGGTGAATCAAGGTCCGGGATGTATTCAGTGCGACCGGTCGTCCCGCCCGTGGAGATGATCCCTTCGGTGTCGTGTGAGTCTTTCAGGGTGAACGGGACGCCATGGAGTGCACCTCGGTTTTCGCCACGTGCAATCTCAGCGTCTCGTTCCGCCGCTTCGGAAAGCGCACGTTCCTCGCAAAGCTGCACGACTGCGTTTAAAGCCGGGTTGACCATCTTTATGCGTTCAAGGTTTGCCGTGGTGGCCTCTACGGACGAAATCTTCTTCGAGCGGATCATCTCCGCGATTTCGGTTGCGGATGCGGTGAGCAGGCTGTCCATTGTTGTTGTCCCTCCGAGAGCAGTACTGAAATTCAGATGATTCCGCTTAGATGGTGGGCGTCACCCAGCCGCCGGTTGCCTGTTCGACTACCGAAGCGAGAGCAAGGGCAACGTCCTCCCGCCACGGGCGTGCCACGATTTGTACGCCGATAGGCATGCCCTCGGGTGAAGTACCGGCTCGTACGGCGACGGCTGGCCATCCTGTGATGTTGTAAACGTGGTTGTAACTACCCGTCGTATAGGACTGTGCGTCTTCATGGAGTGGCGCTGGCGTGGCCAGGATCGGGCACAATATCGCGTCGTAGCCTTCCATAAACTTCAGCATCTCGGTCCGAAGCCCGTCGACATCGTCTTGAAGGTGCGCGAACCCTTCTACTTCAAGGCGGTTTTCGGGGTTGGGCTGAAGTAAAGGACTTTCGGTGGTGCCGTAACGGCTGAGCAGCAACCTGGTACGAGCACCTCCATCTGCGCCTCGATGGTAGTCCAGTATGTTGTCTGCGCGGCGTAAGACCGGTGGCGTATGTTCAACGACCGAAGCACCTGCACTGCTCAGCACTTGAGATGCTGCCCGAACGGCATCGACGATCTCCTTCGTCGGGGACCGAAGTTCGTTGTCGGTGTAAAAGGCGATCCGCATCCCTGATAGAGAGACGTCATTGGGTTCGTTCACGGGCATGTCTACGACGTAGGGGTCACGCCAGTCGGTACCGGCGATGAGTGGAAAAGTTAGCCACAGGTCTTCCACCCTCCGAGCGAGCGGGCCAATGGTTGTGAACGAGTCCCATGCACCTCCCGAGGGCACAATGTGACCGGTCCGGGGGACGCGACCGGACGTTGGCTTTAATCCGGCGATACCGCAGTGACTCGCCGGTTCCCGGATACTACCGCCGGTATCGCTACCCAGGTCGAGCGGAGACCCACCCGCGGCGATTATGGCAGCCGCTCCCCCGCTACTCCCGCCCGGCGTTCGGGCCACGTCATACGGATTGTTGGTGCGGCCGTAGATGGCGTTGTCCGTAACCCCGGCGAACGTGAGTTCTGGCGTATTTGTTTTGCCGAGTAACACTCCGCCCGCAGCGCGAAGTCTTGCCGTCGGCGGGGAGTCCGCATCCGGAACATAACTGACCCGGCCGCTCGTCCCGCCGGTAGAAATGATCCCCTCGGTATCGTGCGAGTCCTTCAACGTGAAAGGCACGCCATGAAGCGGACCCCGGCTCTCGCCCCGGGCAAGCTCGGTGTCCAGTTCCCCCGCTTCAGATAGCGCACGTTCCTCGCAAAACTGGACTACGGCGTTCAGAGCCGGATTGACCGCTTTGATCCGATTCAGGTTCGCAGTGACTACTTCAAGCGATGAGACCCTTTTTGATCGAATCATCTCGGCAAGTTTGGTTGCAGATGCGGTTAACAGACTGTCCATATTTGAATTCTTTAAATCGTGGGTGGCACCCAGCCGCCGGTCGCTTCTTCTATAACTGCTGCTATCGCCAAGGCCACGTCTTCGCGCCAGGGCTGCGTCACGATCTGGACGCCGATCGGCATGCCCTCTGGAGAGGTTCCACCACGGACAACCGCTCCGGGTAGACCGCTCAAGTTGTGGGCCTGCGTGTAGGTGTATTTGAGCCCTTCGGAATCTTCGTGCGTTGGAGCCGGTTGGGCTGCGACCGGACAGATGATGGCATCGTAATTCTTCATGAATCCGAGAATTTCGCTGCGCACGGCGTCAACATCGTGCATTAGCGCCGCGTACTCCTCTACCGACATGCCGTTTTCGGGAGGTCCCTCTGCGCGCTCGGACAGGAATCGTGAAGGTTCAGATGTCCCTGCACCAGTAAGCAACTTTCGAGAGAGATAGCCGCCGTCAGCGCCAAATGATCGACCTGCAAGCTCGGAAGCTCGTGCTATTGCACCGGGGCGGCTGTCTTCGACTGCAGCCCCGAGACTGGATACCACCCCGGCCGCCGATTTGACCGCCTCCTGGGTTTCTGGAGTTGGCGTTTGCAGCCCGTTGTCCGTGAAGACTGCGACCCGTAACTCAGCAATATTGATCTCATCAGGATTTCGGACTGGCACTGGCTCGACGAATGGATCGATCCAATCTGGTCCGGAAATGATCGGCAGGGCCAATTTCAGGTCTTCAACACGGCGAGCCATAGGCCCAACCGTTCCGAATCGATCTAACGGTCCGCCCCAGGGGAATGCGTGGCCTGTACGTGGGACCCGTCCGGCTGATGTCTTCAAGCCAGCGATTCCGCAGTAGTGGGACGGCACACGAACACTGCCACCAAGATCTGATCCCAGTTCAAGGAAGGCCCCGCATGAAGCGAGAATCGCTCCCGCGCCTCCGCTACTGCCGCCCGGGGTTCGGGTTACGTCGTACGGGTTGTTGGTTTTTCCGTAGACCAGGTTTTCCGTGATGAATGACATCGTAAATTCTGGCGTGTTCGTCTTACCCATCACCACGGCGCCGGCCGCCCGAAGCCGCGCAACGGGCGGTGAATCGGAATCAGGCGTCTTCCCGGCGCGCCCCGTAGTGCCGCCGGTCGTTACGATCCCCTCTGTATCATGTGAATCTTTCAGCGTTATCGGAACACCGTGCAGCGGGCCCATCGACTCACCACGCGCCGTCTGTGCGTCGGCCGAACGCGCCTCGTCCAACGCCCGGTCTGCGGCAAACGCCACCACTGCGTTCAGCTTCGGGTTCACTTCGTTGATCCGGTCCAGCGCCGCCCGGGTTATTTCTTCGGACGAGACCTCACGGTCACGAATCGCGTGTGCGATCTGTGTAGCCGACCGGCTCAATAGCTCGTGCATCTGAAATCCTCAGGTTGATTCGCGTCGTCTTAGTTGTCGGCGCTACTCTACGCCGAGCGCGTGGCCTGGTGGTCGGCTTGCACGGGGCCAGCCCGATAGAATGCCGTTTGCTGACCGACGCGGCAAATCTGAGCTAGAGAGGTCCAATGGACACCGAACTCGTAATCATGCGCATCCTGCACATCGCCCCGGGGGTCGTGTGGGTGGGTAGCGCCTTCTTTGCGGCCTTCATTTTGAATCCTCGTTTACGTGCGCTTGGCCCCGAGATGGAGATGCAGGTGACCGCCTCCATCAACAAGGTGTGGGGCCCGGTCGTCCACGGAGCGGCAGCCATCACGATCATCGTTGGCTTTTTGCTGATATCGCGAACGCCAAGCGGTGGTTTTGGTGACCTGTTCAACACCGACTGGGGCTGGGCGATCGGTATCGGGTTGGTTGCGTCCTTCATTGCCCTTATTTTTGGCGGCCTCGCCGGGTTCAGCCAGGCAAGAGGGCGGCGGTTGAGCGAAGAGTCGCCAGATGCAGCCGGACAGGCGTCGCTGGATATGCAGGCGGCGATATACGAAAAGCTGCACGCCGTCGTGGCGCTTGTGGCAGTGGCTGCGATGGCGGCAGCACGCTGGGTATAAATCGGAATCACGGGGCAAATCACGAGGAGAACTAGATGAGCGGAATCTGGCCGGGCGATACACGTTGCGTCGCTATGCTGACCTTCGATATGGACGGCCAGTCGGCCACGTTGAATCGCAACCCGGACCTGGAAGACCAGCCCAGCATCATGTCGATGGGCGAGTTCGGACCGAACGTGGCGGTCCCGCGGATCCTAGACCTGCTCGACGACCTCGACATCAAGAGCACGTTCTTTGTTCCCGGTTGGATTGCCGAACGACACGAAGACACCGTCCGGGATGTGGCGAAAAGAGGCCACGAGATCGCACATCACGGCTACCGCCACGAACCACCGGCAACACTTTCCGGGGAGGGCGAAGAAGCCGGTGTCCTGGACCACGGCTCGGAAATCCTGGAACGCATCACCGGACAGCGGCCACGCGGTTATCGTTCGCCCTCCTGGGAGTTGAGTGCGAACTCGCTGGACCTACTCAAGGAGCGCGATTTCGTCTACGACTCGAGCCTCATGGGCAACGACATCCCGTACTTCGTCGATGCCGAGGGCGGGCAAATGGTCGAATTGCCAGTGCATTGGTCGCTGGACGATGCTCCGTTCTACAACTACTCGCCGGTAGCCGGTCGAACCTCTCCGATGTCGACCCCACCGGCAGTCCTTGAGGCGTGGAAATGGGAATTCGACGGCGCGCTTCGCCTCAACAGGTCCTTCATGCTCACCATGCACCCGCATATATCGGGCCGGCTAGCACGCCTCGTGGCACTGGAGAAGCTGATCACCTACATCCGCACACACCCAGGTGTCGAGTTCATGCGCTGCATAGACGTGGCTCAGCGCTGGACGGATGAGGGGATGCGGTAGAAGCCTCAGGCACGTCCACCGTTCACCAAGCCCCGCATAGCTTTCCTGACCGGAAGCGAAGGATCTTCACCACACCGATAATCGCCGGACTCCGGACTAAGGCAGGTTGATCGGCAGGTCCAGCTCTGCGCCGATGCTGTTGAACCAGTCGACTACCTCGCGATGGTACGGGATGCCGTCTCGCTTCCGCTTCTCGGTCTCCTCGCCCTCCGTTAGTCCCGGGTATAGGACGCGTTCGTGTCCCGGTGCTGGTGGCGTGTTGGCCAGACCCTCAAGGAAAGCGTCCATGTCGTCTTTGAACTTGTCTGTGTCGGTGAACGCCTCGATCTTATATGCGCCGAAGAAGTGGCCACCCTGCTTTGATATGAACCCGGCGCCCGCTCCGTTCAGTACGTTGCACAGGATGTCGACTACGGCGGCAAAACCGTAGCCCTTGTGGGAGCCGTTCTCCCGGGTGCCCCCGAATGGGAGCATCCAGTAGTCTTCCGGGACGTCAGTCTCCTCCAGGATTGGGGTTCCGTCCGGTTTTGCTATCCAGCCAGGGTAAATTTTTGCGCCGACACGCTTCGCCAGTCCGATCTTGTTGTTGGCGATCTGCGTGGTCGCTACGTCAAACAGGAAAGGCAGCATCTTCCTGGCCGGCGCGGCCCAACCCATCGGATTCGTGTTGAAGCGTGGCTCGGCACCGAAGGTCGGGAGCATGTAGGGCGTTCCGCCGCCACCGGTGGCCGCGACGCCAATCATGTCGTGTTCAACAGCGAGCATGGCGTGGTAGCCGCAGCCGCCGAGATGCCCTGAGTTGAACATGGTTACAGCGCCCATGCCGTACTGCTCGGCCTTTTCGATGGCCAAGCGCATGGCGTCAGGCCCGACGTGGATCCCGAGCGCTCCGTCTCCGTCGAGCGTGGCGGTAGTCGCCGATTCTCGGATTACTTTGACCTGCGGATTCGGGTTTATTGTGCCCGCGCCGTACCCCTGGACGTAGTTACGCAGCATGTTGGACACGCCGTGGGTCTCGACTGCACGCAGGTCGTTAGTGATGAGCAGGTCTGTACTCTGAGCGGCCCCCTTGTCGTCCAGACCCATCTTGCGAAACACAGAGTCGGTTGCCGACCTGATCTTTTCTTCTGAAACATAGACCCGGTCAGCCTCTGGGACGTGAAATCGCTCAAGCATGGGTGCCTCCACAGGACGTTTTTGTATGTGCGGGAGTGTACCGGGAAGCAGCGCCTTCGGCGCACCCCCTCACCCCAAGCCCTCTCCCGCAGAGGGGAGAGGGTGCAAGTCACCGGATCAACCTAGGGTGACTGCTCCCACAGTTCTATGTCCGGCACCGTGATGGCGATCGAGAACCAGAAGGCTCGGCGTGTTGGCAGTGCTGTGAGAGACGTTCCGGCCAGCTTCCCTTCGGTCGCCTGTCCGAACAGGTCCCAGGCGGAGCCGGTCTCGGCGTCGGTGATCACTCCGTCCTCCAGAGAGAACGTCAGCGCCTCGCCATTAACCATGCGGGAAAACGCTGTCCCCCAGGAGCCGTCCTCCCTGCTGAACACGACCACTGGTTCGGCTCCGACTACATCGTTGGCCACTGAATCACCCATCGTTTCGACCGGATAAGCCTTCTCTTCGTCACCCGCTTGAACAGTCACCGTGATGGTCGAAGCGGACAGCCGTGCGTCGATCTTTTCTTCAGAAACCGGGAAAGGGAACTGCAGGCTGGCGACCCGTGGTTTGTAGCTGCTGAACGGATCTCGCTCGTAATTTGAGGTGGACGGGAATCCCTGAGCCCGTGACAGGATCCGGGTGTCCGGGTGGAGAGCCTTCCAATCGCCCCATGGGAGTGTGGTGGATGGCAAAACCTCGAGCTTGCTCCCGGTCAGTTCTCCGACAATCGCTTCACCACCAACCTGGAACCAGTACGAGCCCGTGGCGTGGTCGAACATCACCAGGTCGTTCTCGAACAATGCGTTGGTGTTGCCAAAGACATACTCGACGCCACTGAGTCGTCGGTCATAGACCACGCCACTTCCGCAAAGCGGGCAGTAGGAGACAAGGAGCGGGATGCTGTCTATGGTGTCGTTCACAAGCTCATGCGAGTTCAGGAACTTTATCGAATAAGCGAACGCGCCAGAGTCTGAGACATATCCGATCACGGTGTCCGAGTTGGAGAGCCAATCGCCGCCATCAACGTCCAGGTAGTTGACGGGTTCATACACGGGACGGATGGCGTCTCGAAGCCGTCGGATTGTTGCCGCGCTTGCCTCGTTAAGTCGAACTGAACGGCCGTCGAACGTGTCGAATATCACGTCCTCGAGCGGGACGCTGTGGATGCTTTGGTCCACCGACGGCGGTTCCGGTGTCGAGGCTGTCGAGGTCGTAGCTTCGGATATAGACGTGGCCGGATCTTCGCCCGTCGATGACGAGCAGGCGGAGACGGCAACCAGGGTGAGCAACCCCAGTACACCGACCACAACCCGGGAGTTACCGGTACATATCGGTCGAACGAGATCGAAGTGCATTAATCGTGTCCTGATATACCGCGCCGCACAGCGACACGCGTTTAGCTCAGGACTGTTAGACGACCGAAACCGGGCTTGAGGTGCTTCCGATTTCCTGGTCTAGCTAGAAGACACCACTGCAGTCGCCTCGATCTCGACCACGACTTCAGGACGACCCAGGACTGGAACGCCCACGACAGCGGCCGCAGTATCCATGCCGCCAAGGACCTTATGGAGCACTTCCTGGGCCTCCACAAGCTTGTCAGCTCCACCCACAACGTAGGTGCGGGTTCTCACAAGATCGCTCCAGGCGAGTTCATGCTCCTCAATGGCCCGTCGAATAATCGTAAGTATGTCCTCAACCTGCCCGGCCGCCTCATAGGGGTGTTGAACAATCTCTCCCGGCAGAGTGGCGGTGGTCCCAGCGATGTACACCACATCGCCGACCCGGACCGCTCGACAGTAGTTGTGCTCGGTTTCATAAGTCCGCCCTGACCAGACCCGTTTTGCCACGGCCTGCGCTCCCGAGACCGCCTCGCACTCAAACATGAATGGAGCGTTGTCGTCGCTCGTCCGGTCCACCGTAATCCCGGCCGATGTCGGGGTGCTCTGGGCCATAAAGTCCAACTTGGCCTGGGGCAGCGCCCAACCGTGAACGTCCCGCGCCATAAAGTGCCTCGTCGCTACTACCTCGGACGGCTCGACGCCGACCCCCGTAAGTGCGTCAGATACCGTACCCATTACTTCCGTAACCGTAGAGGCGTACCCATCTTCTGAGCCGTTGGATCCTTCGACGTTCGCAGACGTCAGTCCGGACACCCATATCTCGTCGTTGTGCCGTACCGCGTACGACCAGCCCTGTCCCGTCTGAGGCTGGAAATGCTGTTGATCCGCCGCCGATCCGATCACTGCCTCCAACTCAAGCATCACCTTGACGCCGTTCGGCAGATTTGGCGCACCGACGATGCTCAACGCCGGACCGGGGTCGTCGAACAACACCGGGTGCGTGGCGTTTATCGCCTCAACGGTTTCCT
>JABIGL010000095.1 GCA_018650185.1 Chloroflexota bacterium | reverse complement strand
GGAAACGAGTGGTCTGATCACGAGACGGAACGCATCAACTATCTGTACCTGGCACCATCCAAGTTACGCGTATGCTCGATCGGCCCGGAACTGGTGACTGATTTCGCCTTTGACGAGCTGGAGTACGAGTGCAAGACAACTCGCGCGGGAGAGACGATCTACCAGAGCGGGCCGATCTACTCAGGCGAGAAGTACATGTCGCATACCCTCGCCAACTGCGAGGATCACCACTTCAAGTACCCGGGCCATCGGACCCCGGGCGACGTCCACGTGCACTATTTCGGCACGAGCAAGATCAGTTACACGGAGCGAGAGTGGAAGTACGCTGAAGGCGATGAAGTGACGATCACCGCAACCGGCTTCAGCGCACCTCTCCGGAACCCGGTGGTGGCGTCAGACGCGGACGCAGGCTCGGTGATAGAGGTCGAGAAGGCGTAGGTACAAACCGCGACCATAGTATTAAACCCACCCTGAGGCTCTCGAAGGGCGGGGGTGCGACATGTTTTCTTAAGTGCTTAAGGTGATGTCGTATCGTCCTCAAATGGCGTGGACATACATTTTGAGATGCAACGATGGCTCGTACTACACGGGTTCAACGGGTGATTTGGACCGACGTCTCTGAGAACATAATGCCGATTTCGTCCATGGATACACATCAAAACGTCGCCCGGTACAACTTGTGTTCAGCGTTGAGTGTGACTCTGCCATAGAGGCTGCGGAGTTGGAACATCAAATCAAAGGTTGGCGACGAGATAAGAAAGAGGCGCTGATTCAGGGAGATTTTGAGGCGCTCGTTTTGCTGGCAGATACGCGCGTCTAAGGGCTAGCGTCCGGGTGACAAGTGCTACCGCACATCTGGACCCTTCGAGAGCCTCAGGGTGGGTTGAACTTCACATAAGATCCTTAGGTCGTCGTTGTAGATATTGATTTTGAGAGGACATCTCGGCAGCCATGGATATCTGGAAGTATTACGGCGTTACGCATGCTGACCACCTGATCATGAATCCACTCTCCAGCGCCAAGTTGGATGAGCTGGTCGGCTTGCTACCTTTACAGACCGGTGCACGAATGCTCGATATTGCTTGTGGCAAGGGTGAGCTACTGATTCGGGTCGCCCGGAATCACGAAGGTACGACCGGAGTTGGTGTCGACATATCGCCATACGAAGCTCCGGCCGCCAAACGACGTGTGGACGAGTATGGCCTAGAGGACAGGATCGAAATCCTTGAGATGGGTGGAGCCGATTACGACGCTGCGCCCGGTTCGTTGGATCTCGCTACCTGCATCGGCGCCAGCTGGGTATGGGACGGATTTCAGGGCACGATCAACGCGTTCAAGAAGATCGTGAAGCCCGGGGGGCTGATCGCTATCGGCGAGCCGTACAAGATGCAGGAGCCTTCAGCTGAGTACGAGAACGCCGAACCCGGGATGGCGGCCAATCTTGTCACACACGCCGAAAACATTGGCATCGCCATGGCGGCCGGGCTGACCCCGCTGTATTCCATCGCAAGCAATCAGGACGACTGGGACCGATACGAGGGTATGCAATGGAGGGCGGCAGAGATATGGGCCGCCGAAAATCCGGACGATCCGGACGTGTCGGAATTGCTGGAGCGCATGCGCCGGGACCGGGCAGTGTATCTGCGGCACGGACGGGACACCCTCAACTGGGCGATCTACCTGTTCCGCGCTCCCGGGTAGCGAGATACGTCACGCATCTGGACCCTTCGAGAGCATCAGGGTGGGTTACGTCCCCTCTCCCTCTAGGGAGAGGGCTCGGGTGAGTGTGGTGCAAACAGCGCCTGGGACTAGCAACCCGGGAGATTCTTCGCCTCGATTTCAGAATGACAAATCGTCAGTAAGTCGCTGATCCGCCCTCGCTCCCTCCCACGGAATTACACCGTTACCTGGGCTTTGGCCTGTTGGTTAGTGTCTTCCCGTAAGCAGCGCCGTCTTCGCCAACGCCGAGGTCCATCACGCCCTCTCCGATAAGTTTGTCGACCTGCTGTTCGACCGTCATGTCCGTCGCTCGCCAGCCAGATCGGAACCGAACACCGCTGGCCTTGTAGGCCGCCATGATGCGTTCCCGCGCCGCCAACATTTCCGCCGGATATGGCGGGTCGTGGGCGTCTGCATATCCGTGCGACATTCCCTGATCACCGGGTCCCCACTCGCCATAGGTCACGCCCGGTACGGCGGCTATGAAATCGGCGTTTGCCGTACCTTCCTTGTCTTCGATCTTCAGGCCGGTGATGATCTCGCCCTCCGGGTTCAGCGGCCACGGGTCGGCGATCTTCGTGTAGGTCACCGGGTCCACGCCCCAGATCTCGGCGGGGGTCTCCTGACCGCCTGAACCACGGGTTCCCTGGTGAAGTCGACCGTCTTCCAGCCCGATCGACTGGAACGGATACCGACAGGCTTCGACGAACGCCTGCGTAGCATCGGCCTGTCGCACGTGGGTGTGCAGGATGCCGTGCGCACCGGTCGATAACACCGCCCTGATCTGCCAGGCGTTTGCCTCGACCTCCTCCTTGGTCCGAGCGTTGGCAGGGACGGTGCAGATCACGGTCGGCGTGCGGTGGCCTGATGGGGTCGGTCCGCCCGCAATGAGCCCACGCATGAAGGCCTGGAGTCCGACGACATCAAACGGGGCGTTCTCGAAGTCAACTTCCAGGTAATCGGCCCATGTCTGCGATTGCGCGACGCCGTTGTCGTAGGTCAGTGGGCCTGCGCCCACGTGGTAGACCGGTTGTCCGGCGTCCCAGAGTTCGATGACCTTGTTGATGCGGGGCATATGTGTCCTTCTGATCTGTATGGGGTGAGGGGGACGAGCCGTGGGCCGAGTACTGCGCTCTAGAACTCCAG
>JABIGL010000028.1 GCA_018650185.1 Chloroflexota bacterium | reverse complement strand
GGCCTCCGGAGTCTGTGTATTCAGCGCAGGAAGATTCATCTCTTCCATCGCCCTCAAAGCAGCCGAAATTTGTGGATGCAGAGCCAAGGTTACCTCCCGATATCTATCCTGTAGGCGGCATTGTACGCACGATGACGGCTGCGCGCATATCCAGCCAGACCGGCCGAAGATTTCCACAGTGGACGCATACCTGCGAAACTCTCGCCATTACCCACCAGGAAAAGTGACGGAGTTACCGAATGCAGACCGAAATGTTCAGATTGGATGGCAAGTGCGCACTGGTTACCGGGGCGGCGCAGGGCATTGGCCGCTCTATTGCGCTTGGTCTTGCTTCGGCCGGAGCGACGGTGGCCGTCACGGATATCCCGTCCAAGGAGTCCCAGGTAGTTTCGGTGTGTGAGGAGATCAGGGCGGGAGGCGGAACCGCGTTCGGGTACGGGCTGGATGTGACGCATACAGCGGTGATTGCCGAAGTATTCGACAAGGCGGCGAGTGATATGGGTGGGTTTGACATTCTTGCGAATAACGCCGGAATTGCGTCCCGTGGCCCGGCACTTGATCAGACGGAAGAGCAGTGGGACCGTGTGCTGGGAGTGAACCTGCGTGGGATGTTCTTTTGTGCACAGGCTGCGGCCCGCTATATGAAGGATCACGGCGGTGGGCGGATCATCAACACTGGCTCGCAGGTGGCGGAGTCGGCTCGTGTGTGGAATGCGGCTTATACGGCGAGTAAGGGCGGGGTAGTGGCGCTGACACGTGGCCTCGCTGTTGAGTGGATTCAGTACGGGATCAACGTGAATGCCGTCGGACCCGGGCCTGTCGAAACAGAGCTTGTAGCAGATACTCCGGACCACATCGAAGCGCAGGTGGCGCACCGGTCTCCGATCGGGCGTCGGCTTGATCCGGGCGACATAGCCGGGGCCTTCGTGTACCTTGCGAGTCCGGCCGCTTCAGGCGTGGTCGGGCATCACCTGCTTGTGGATGGCGGTTGGGTGGCAGGTTAGGATTTTACGACTTACTGACGAGAAGCTTGACGCACCCTTCGAGAGCCTCAGGGTGGGTGTTCGTGGCTTCAGTATTCCAACAACATCAGGAGGCGATAGACGTGGATTATGTAGATATTGATGGAGTGAAGCTGGCGTACCGGGAGACCGGGTCCGGGTACCCGCTTGTGCTCGCCCACGAGTTCGCCGGGAGCATGGAGAGTTGGGACCAGCAGGTCAACTACTTCGCCCGTAAGTACCGTGTGATCGTCTACAACGCTCGCGGCTACACCCCTTCCGACGTACCGGAAGATCCGGATGTGTATCACCACCAGCAGCAAGTCGAAGACCTCAAGGGGCTCCTGGACCATCTCGGTATCGAAGAGGCGCACATAGGCGGACTCTCGATGGGGGCGTACACGACGATCGGATTTGGACTGACCTATCCGGAAATGTCTAAATCGTTGATCGTCGCCGGTGCGGGTAGCGGCTCCGAAGATGTCGAGAAGTTTCACCAGAACTCCGCTGATTACGCCGATCAGATGGATTCCGGCGGCATGGAGGCGATGGCGAAGTACGTTGGCGGTGATACCAGGGCGAGATTCCGGCACAAGGACCCGGCAGGATACGCGCTTTTCGAAGAGTTGTTCATGTCGCACTCAAACAAAGGTGCGGCCAACACCTTCCGCGGATTCCAGGGCACTCGACCTTCTATCTACACGCGTGAGGCGGAGCTCAAAAATCTGCGAGTTCCGATGTTCGTCATCAACGGTGATGAGGACGAGCCGTGTCTGGAACCGGGGTTGTTCCTGAAACGAACAGTTCCCACGGCAGGTATGGCCGTCGTTCCGCAGACAGGGCACGCCGTGAATATCGAGGAGCCGATGGCATTTAATCAGCATGTAGCGGAGTTTCTGTCGCTGGTGGAACTGGGGACGTGGTTGCCTCGTGACTATGGGAGTGGCGACGCCTGGTGATCCGGCGCTAGATTCAGGACCATCCGGGTGAACGGGGTGTCGCTTGCCTGTATCATCCTCCGAATGCCGAGTGAGAGAATGATGAAACGCGTCGAGGGGCTGCTCGACGATGCTGACCTAGCATTGGATGCTGGTGAATGGACGCGGCTGCGTGAATTGTGCGCAGACGTGCTGGCCATTGATCCGGATAACGGAGATGCGGCCGCCCTGCTGCGCATTGCAGATCGTCGCGAGCCGCAAGCGGAGACGTCGCCAGAACAGGCGCCGATTGTCGAGGACGATGCGCGGGAACAGGAACCAGCCCCGTCAGAACCCGTGATGGACCCGGTAGCAGGGGCAGATTCCCCGCCCGCAGCGCCCGCCGAGGTTGCCAGCGAAGTCCCGTCCTCGTTCTCGGACGGCCGATACGTTGTCGAGAAGTTCCTCGGTGAGGGCGGCAAAAAGAGCGTCTATCTGGCCCACGACACTACGCTTGATCGCATGGTGGCGTTCGCCCTGATCAAGACCCAGGGATTCGATGACATCGCCCGCGCCCGCATCCTTCGAGAGGCCCGTGCCATGGGACGCCTGAGCGCCCATGAAAGCATTCTCACCATCCTGGACATCGGCGAGGATAACGGTCAGCCCTTCATGGTGACCGAACTTGCCGGTGGTGGCGACGTAGAAGACCTGATCGCCGACGCTGAAGGACACCGGGTCCCGATGGCACAGACCCTGCAAATAATTGGCGAGGTCTGCAAAGGATTGGACTTCGCCCATTCCCACGGCGTGGTGCACCGGGACATGAAGCCCGGAAACGTGTTCATGACGGACGACGGAGTCGCCAAGATCGCCGACTTCGGGCTTGCCGTGGTCGCCGACCAATCCCGTCTTACGGTCGAAAAAATGATGATCGGGACCGTCTCCTACATGCCTCCGGAGCAGGCGACCGGCGGCGAGGTAACAGCGCGATCCGACCTGTACTCGCTCGGGGCGATGATGTACGAAATGGTGACCGGTCGGCCGCCTTTTGTGGCGGACGACGAGATCGCCATCATCAGCCAGCATGTGAACACGCCGCCCGTGTCACCGTCCTGGCATAACTCTGACTGCCCACGCCCGTTAGAGGCGCTGATAATGCGGCTGCTTTCCAAGGATCCGGGTCAGCGTCCCGAATCCGCTGCGGAGGTCATTCAGGTACTCAGCACCATCGACCCGGACGCACCACGGTCAGTCGACCCGGCCGATATCGGCACGGAAGACGGTGGTGGTGTATTCGTCGGACGTCAGACAGAGATGGATCAGCTCCGATCGATCTTTGAAGAGACGCTGTCCGGCCGTGGATCTCTGGTAGCTCTGGTTGGTGAACCGGGGATTGGCAAGACGCGCATATCGCAGGAACTTGCCGGGTACGCCGGATTGCGTGGTGCGCGCGTTCTCTGGGGGCGCTGTTATGAGAGCGGCGGCGCACCGCCATACTGGCCCTGGGTGCAGGCAATTCGCTCATACGTGAATCAGACCGACCATGACCAGCTCCGGCAGGAGATGGGCGCGGCTGCAGCTGACATTGCGGAGATCGTGCCTGATGTCAGGGAGGCGCTTCCGGAACTGGCAGGCCGAACCGCACCGGCGGAAGATCCGGAAGTGGCGCGATTCCGATTATTTGATTCCATCACCTCATTCCTGCGCAACGCATCTCGCAATACACCGATAGTCATAGTTCTGGACGACCTTCACTGGGCGGACCAATCGTCCCTACTATTACTTGAGTTCGCCGGCCGGGAGATTGCCGACGGCCGAATCCTGGTGATGGGTAACTACCGGGACGTTGAACTGAATCGGCGTCACCCGTTGGCACAGACGCTCGGGCAACTGTTGAGGGAGCGGCAGTTTGAGCGGGTGAGTCTTACGGGCCTCACCGAAGACGATGTTCAAGCCTTCATAACCATCGTGGCTGGGCTACCTGCGCCACCCGCGTTGCTCCGACTTGTGTACGCGCAGACGGAAGGTAACCCGCTGTACGTGACCGAAGTAGTCCGCCTGCTTGCGCAGGAAGGGTTACTCACGCCTGAGCGACTGCGATCGGTTGTCTCCGGCCCGGATGGAAACGACTGGAATGTCCGCGTGCCAGAAGGCGTGTGGGAGGTCATTACCCGGCGGCTGGACCGGCTAAGCGAACGTTGTTACGACACGCTGATGACAGCAGCCGTGATCGGTCGCGTCTTCACCCTTGAGCAGATCGACCGGTTGCTGGACGACATGTCAGAAGACCGTGCGTTGTCGGTGCTTGAAGAGGCGTTGGAAGCACGGATCATCGACGAGCTTCCATCCGCAATAGGGTCGTACCAGTTCAGCCATGCTCTTATCCGAGAGACCCTCGCGGGAGAGGTTTCACTCGCACGTCAGGCACGACTCCACGCCCGCATAGCGGAGGGTCTGGAGGACCTTTACGGAAACACAGCGGATGAGCACGCCGGTCAGCTTGCACATCACTACGCGGAGGCCGGGACGAATCTGGACAGACTGGTGCATTTCTCCCTGGTTGCCGGACAGGAAGCCCTGGATAAGTACGCATATGAAGATGCGGGTGAAATATTCGAACGGGCCATAGAGGCGTCCGAACCGGCGGCCTTGAACGATGATCTCGCCGCTCTCCACGCCGGACTTGGCGCAGCGTACGCCGCCCTCCGGCATATCGACGACGCCCTGACGCACATCGAGGCCGCGTTCAACTATTACGCCGAGTCCGGCCAGACTCGCCAGGCCGCCGCAGTGGCGCAATCGCCGATGACTGCCGGTGAGGCGCAGGTGCGCATGATTCCCATGATGGAAAAGGCGCTTGAACTGGTCGCACCACATTCGCTAGATGCGGGTCGCATCCACTCCCTTCTTGGGCGTTACGTGGGCGTGGCGCTTGCTGATTACGACCGTGCGCATGAAGAGCTGGACACGGCGCTTGAGATCGCTCAGCGCGAGCAGGACGTTGGGTTAGAGATGCGCACCTCTGCCAGCGCGACGATGCTGGACGCCTTCCATCTGAAAGGTGATTCAGCAGTCAAACATGGTCAGCGGGTCATAGAGCTGGCTGGCACACATGACGACCCACTTTCGGAATCCATGGCGCGACGCACGACTGCCTGGGCGATATCCGATACGGGAGACCGACAGCGGGCTCGTAAAGAGTTGGACGCATGTATCGCAACAGCGGAACGGGCACGAGACAACACGTGGCTGGCGACGGCGCACTGGGCCGGTCTTTACGAGGCGATGCACTGCGGTAACTGGCGGACGGCGCGTGATCACGGCCAGAAAGCTCTGGATGCCTGGCCGGATGATCCGCGTGTTTTCGGACTCCTGGCATGGCTGGAATTTGATACCTCCAACCCGGACCGTGGTGCGGATTACTTACAGCACCTGGACCGGATGCGCGGGCGTGGGGCCTTGGGCTTGCCCATGGGGCTTTTACACACCGCGCAGGTCCTCCCGCGTATCGCAAACATCACCGGTGATCCAGACCACACAGCTGCCGGGAAGGCTGCGGCTGAAGAGCTACTTGCGTCTGACTATCGGACGCCTGTGGCCGAACTGGTGGCACACATCGGCCTGGGCCGTGCTGCTCTGCTGGAAAACGATCTTGAGTCTGTTGAACGTGAGTACGCCGCTCTAGAAAACACCCGAGAGTTGTGGTGGTACCACCCTGTCCCCGTAAGGGCGGCCCTCGCTTACAGGCTGGGCAAAATTGAACAGGGCAAGACCGATTTCGAGGACGCTATGGAACGTTACAGGGAGGCCGGCTACAGGCCGCACCTGGCGTGGACGGCGTATCAATTCTCGGTCGTCTGTGGTGAAGCCGGGACGGAATCTCCGGCATTTGTCCGGTCACTCGAAGACGACGCGTTGGAAATCGGGCGTTCCATCAGCATGAGGCCGCTTGTGCAGAAGGTCCTGGAGCGCCGCGAGATCCTGAAAGCCTAGTCTTCTTGCCCCGGGTGACTACGCCTTAGTCGTCGATCGGAGTGCTCGCTTCGGACTCAATAGCAGTGGGGGCATTAGTTTCGATCGGTTCGACTTCAGTCGCCCGTTCGGGCAGCACTGGAGCCTCAAGCCGCAGGAATACTACCGCCGCCAGGAGCATCAGGACACCACCGGCTACGAGCACCGGCGTGTAGGTGTCGGTCCAGTCGAAAACAAACCCGGCAGCGACCGGACCGATCATGAGGACGCTGTTGTAGAGGGGAGCCATCATTCCGCGTATGGTGGCGAAGCTCTTGCGGCCAAACAGATCCCCCACGAGCGCCCAGTTGAGCGAGCTTCCTGCCTCGGATCCAGTGAACAGCAACAGCGCGAGGAAGAGCGGAATCGTGCCTTCGGTGAACACGACGAGGAACAGGCTGATGGCCGACATCGCGTAGCCGAGCGAGAGGATCTTGGTTCGTCCGATTCGGTCGCCGTAGTATCCGGCGAGCAGGATAAGCGGCACCGCCACAAGGGCAAGTCCCCCGACCATGTTCGCTGCGACCTGGCGGTCGATGTCTTTCCAGTCCAGGATGGCGATCAGGTGTACAAATATCGTCCCATGTGCGGCGATGCGTAGCATGGTGCCAACCGACAGGATCCAGAAGGCACGTGTCCTGAGCGCCTCCTTCGTTGTCCAACTGTCATAAGTCGCAATGACGCGTGCCGAGTTCCCGGATTCTTCATGTGGATCGGGGTCGCCGTCTGGATTGAGTCCATATGCCTCCGGGGAGCGTCGGAAAAAGAACGCCATGGGCGTGACCAGAAAGATCATCAGAAGACCGATGCCGATGGACGCATCCTGCCAGCCATACTTGAGAACGAAGATGGACAGGATCGGCACCATCGCAGCCCCGCCCAGCCGGAAAGCGGCGGCATTGATTGACATCGCCAGGCCGCGTTTACGCACGAACCAGGAGTTGATACCGGCGGTGGTTGCTTGCATGAAGCTGGTTGATGCGCCTATCGAGATCACGAAGATGTAGATCACGAGGAAGGCGATGAAGTTGTCGGCCCGAGATAAGAGCAGATAACCGATGCCGACGATTAAGGTTCCGACGAACATCAATGGCCGGACGCCGTATTTGTCGATCATCCAGCCTGAAATCGGGCCGATGACACCGTTTTCGGCACGGGCCAGTCCGAACGCCAGTGCTGTTGCACCGAGACCCAACCCGAGACTCTCACTGACCGGGAGAAACAGGACGGTGAAGCCTTGCCATTGCAGTGCACCGCCGGTGCCGTTGGTGAGCGCCGCTGCGCCGACGATCCACCAGCCGTAGAAAATCTTCCCGCGTTTGGCAGGACCCGGTTCTGGCGGGGATTGGCCTCTGTTAAAACGTTTGATCTTTAGGGTCCGGAAATGGAGAGGGTTGATCGGCGATGTGGAGCGGGCCGCCGACATGTTGGCACACTCAGCCACCTGTTGCACGGTGCTTACGATCTTGCGCGCGAAAAGGCGACGCATGAAGCGCCGCCTTTTCACATCTGTTTATCATCCAGGCGTTAAACCCGTGGAGAATCAGTCTCCTGCGGGGACACCTTCAGCCACCATTTCAGGGGTGTTTGAATTTCCTTCGATGCTGATCTTCGGGAGCCACTCAAGCCAACTCGGGAAGTACCAGTTCTTGTTACCCAGCAGCTCCATGCTCGCCGGGACCAGGACCATACGAACGATGGTGGCGTCAAGGATCACCGCTACCGCAAGTCCGAAGCCCATCTGTTGGAACATCGATAGTGGACCGAGAGCGAATCCTCCGAACACCGCAACCATGACCAGCGCTGCGCCGGTGATGATTGAAGCTGTCGAGT
>JABIGL010000089.1 GCA_018650185.1 Chloroflexota bacterium | reverse complement strand
TGGGACTACGAGGTGAGGCGCCCGGAAAACCTCCAGCAGATCATGCAACGAGCGTTCCAGGTCGCGAGCACAGAGCCAGCAGGGCTTGTGTACGTCACCCTGCCACGAGAAGTGCTGATGGCGCCGATGGAAACTGCCACCATCCCGGCGTCAGCGCGTCCCTCCAAGCCAACAACACCACAGGCGGACCCGGAGGCTCTCTCAGAGACGGCATCGATTCTCGCCGCAGCCGAACGCCCGGTCATCATCACGGCACAGTCGGGCCGACACGAGGATGTTGTCGCCCACATGGCTGAACTGGCGGAACTCATCGGTGCGCCGGTCATCACCGAGCGTGTACGCCTCAGCTTCCCCAGCACGCATCCTCTGGCCGCACCCGCACCGTTGGAAGCCGATTACATCAGTAACGCCGACGCCGTGCTGGTCGTGGATTCGGATATCCCATGGATACCTGCCAACGTCCGTCCGTCTCCAGATGCAGCGGTGGTGTGGATCGACCAGGATCCGGTGAAAGACTCCATCCCGCTCTGGACATTCCCGGCCGATATCCTCATGGAAGCAGACTCCTCGAAGGCGATCCCTGCACTGGTCTTCGAGATCAGGGAGCAGATGACCGCTACACAGTCCCAGGCCGCAAAAGTGCGCACCGCAAAACATGGTGATGCGCACGGGAGGGTTTCCGTTGAGCGACTAGACCGGGCGAAGAGTCTGGAGACGGAGTCACCCATCCTGCCGGACTGGCTCTCGTACTGCCTCGGACTGGTGATGAGCGAGGACGACATCCTCCTCAACGAGACTGTGACCAATAGCGGTTCCGTGATCGCCAACATTCCCCGCAACAAGCCCGGGACCATGTACGGCAGCGGCGGCTCAAGCCTGGGCTGGGCGCTTGGCGCTGCGGTGGGAGCGAAGCTTGCTGCTCCGAATCACAACGTGGTGTGCGCTGTTGGCGACGGTGCGTTTGTTTACGGTTGTCCAACCTCCGCCATCTGGGCGGCACAGAAGTACAACGCCCCGTTCCTCACCGTCATCTACAACAACCAGATCCACAACGCCCCGAGGGTCTCCCTGCTGGGAGGCTACCCCGAGGGAGTGGCAGAGCGGACAGGCAACTTCATCGGCATGGAGATCTTCCCCTCGCCAGACTACGCGACGCTTTCAGAGTCTTGCGGCGGCTATGGCGAGAAGGTAGAAGACCCGGCTGAGGTAATTCCGGCGCTGAAACGAGCCTATGAAGCAATGGCGAAAGGCCAACCGGCGGTTCTAGACGTGCGTATAGCGCGACCCACGGGTTAATCCGGAGCACGTCGTCCTCGGGGCTAGTCCCCTGCCGGGCTCGCCTCCGGGACGACGTCATCCTCAACTTCCACCCGTAGATCGGGCAGCCAGTGTAGGAAGGGCGGCAGGTACCAGTTCCGGCTGCCCAGCATCTTCATGGTGGATGGAACGAGCACCAT
Organism: Chloroflexota bacterium; assembly: GCA_018650185.1. GTDB lineage: Bacteria > Chloroflexota > Dehalococcoidia > Lucifugimonadales > Lucifugimonadaceae. The sequence continues at coordinate 12,794 of JABIGL010000089.1, read as the reverse complement.
CCGGACAATCGTCGCGTCTATCAGCACTGCGATTCCCAGGCCGAACCCCATCTGCTGAAGACCGATGAGGTCGCCCGCTGCAAAACCCCAGAAGACGGCAACCATGATGAGTGCGGCACCGGTGATCAACCGCCCTGTTGAGCGAATGCCAAAGGCCACGGACTCGGTGTTGTCGCCGGTCTGGTCAAACCGCTCACGGATCCGGCTGAGCAAGAACACGTGGTAGTCCATGGAAAGCCCGAACAGGATCGAGAACAGGAACAGCGGTATCCACGCCTCGATGATGTCGAACTCCGCCAGGATACCGAGGTCGTTCCCCAGTCCTTTCTGGAAAACCAGTACCAGAAGGCCGTAGGTCGCCGCCACGGAAAGCAAGTTCAAGATGATCGCCTTGATCGGTACCACAATCGAGCGGAACACGATCATCAGCAGGATGAAGCTCATACCCAGTACAAACGGAAAGACGACCAGAATTCCGTCTTTCGCCGCCTGGAAGAAGTCCATGTTGTACGCGGTGGCTCCGGTAATTACGACCTCGGCATCGGTTCCGCCGAACGCGGCCGGGACGTATCGGTCCCGCAGGTTGTCCACGGCAGTCTGTGCGCGCGCCTCCGCCGAGTCACCTTCAAGAGGAACCTCGATCAGGGCGATCGTCTGGTCAGCGTTAAGCTCCGGCGGCCTCGGCGTGCCAAATGTTTGGTCCGGGTCGGACGCCATGGACGCAAACAAGGCCGTGATTCCGTCCTGCACACCGGAAGAATTGAAGTCCCCGGCAATCACGATATGCGCCGGAGCAGCGTCGCCGGCCGAGAAGTTCTGATCCAGAACCAGGAATCCGTCTTTCGACTGAACCCCATCAGGCAGCGTGCTTACCCCGGCGAACCCGATCCGAAGATCAAGAAGTGGAATCGCGGCGATTACCAGCAGTCCAGCAGACAAAATAAGGCTCAGGAACGGCCGACGCATCACAAGATAAGCTGCCCGGTCCCAGAATCGGCTGCCCTCATTAGAGTCATCTTGAACAGCTGACTGCTTAAGCCCCGGTATGCCAAGTCGGTCCAACTTGTCCCCAAGCAAGCTCAACGCCGCCGGGAGCAGTGTCATGGCCGCCAGCACTGACGCTACGACGACTGAGATCGCACCGATAGCGATGGCGATGAAGACGTTGAACGGGATCAGGAGCATGCCGGACAGGGCAAGAACAACGGTCAATCCGCTAAACAGAACGGCCCTCGTAGCTGTGTTGCCCGACTTCTCTAAGGCGTCAACCTTTGTCAGCCCTTTGCGCCGCTCCTCGCGGTACCTATCCACGATAAACAGCGAGTAGTCGATTCCGACCGCAAGCCCGATCATGAAAATGATGTTCTCCACGAAGAAGGACAGGGCGAACACCTGTTCAACCAGTGCAGAGATACCCAGGGCGATGATGATCGAGATTATTGCGACAACGATCGGAACGACAGCGGCCACGACGGTCCCGAACACGATCACCAGGATGATGAGCGCAATAGGAATGCCAAACATCTCGCCACGCGCCAGGTCGTCCTGGCCCACCTTTTCGAAGTCATTGCCCACGATCGCCTGGCCCGTCAGCAAGACCGTGAAGTCGCTCGTCTCGTTCCGGGCCTCGACGATCTCCAGTATCTCGGTGACGTGCTCCGTGGCGTCGTCGTACGTCCCGGCCATCACCAGCGGCATGATGGTGCTGCGCCGGTCTTCCGACACCATCGTCGGCGCACCCGTCTGGTAGAAGTTGAAGAAGGTCCCGTCCCGGATGATGTCGGCGCCCAACTCGCTGATCTCGGCGTAGATACTCTCTACTTCCGCCTTAAAGGCCGCGTCATCCACGGTCAGAGTGTCCGACAGCACTATCACCACTTCCGTGGTGCTGATCGGTTCGCCCCGAAGTTCCTCGATCAGATCAACTCCGCGTTGCGCCTCAGGCGTATTCGTGAAAACGAACTCGGTCGTCAGAGCGTCTTCCAGAAGCGTGCCGATGAGCACAAACGCCAGCACCAACGTACCCAGCCAGATGGCGATGGTGGTCTTCGGTCGTTCGGCAGATTTACGAGAGATCGAGCCTGTAGAAATCATCGGAGGTCACGCTTCCTGTTCGCGGGTGTTAATCAGGAAACTCATGCGATAGTTTCCCGTATGTCGCTCCACAATCCGGGGCGTTGAACCGGACGCAGCCCCCAATACCGCCCGGAAGCATACACGCTCCCAACCCCGCCACAAACCAGACACTTGATAAGGATCACGCCCCCGGGGTGCCAAGTCGGCAAATGTCAGGCGCGAAAAGACCCGGGTGGTCAGCCCGGGCCTTTTTCTTAAGCCTGTGTAAGTTCTCGATACAGCTGTGGCAATCGAGTCGGAAGCATCGTGATGTCCGACAACACCTCGTAACTCATGCCCTGCATCATCGTCTTCAGGTAGTCATGACCGTTCTTGTCCACCGTCAGGCAGAAGGGAGTCACACCCTCCTTACGGGCCTCATCAAAGGCAACGCGGGTGTCATGCACCGCGTACTCCTTCTCAACGCCCTCCCGGCTGTATCCGCGGTCCTGTGGCCTACCGTCCGAGATCATGAACAGGATCCGTGACTTGGCGTCCACCTGGGTCAACTTGCTTGTGGCGTGACGAATCGCCGGTCCCATCCGGGTGGCGTGTAGTGGAGCGATACGGTCGATCCGCCGAGGGATATGCGGACCCCATCGCTCCTCCATCTCCTTCATAACGTAGAACTCAACATTCTCACGTCCGTACCCGGAGAAACCGTAAATACCGTACATGTCGCCGGTCTGTTCAAGGGCGCTCGTCAGGAGAATGATTCCCTCCTTTTCGATGTCGACGATCCGCTTGTAGGACCTCCGCAAACCCTCGGCACGACGCGACCTCAACCACACCATGTACTCGACCGGGTCGTCGGGTGCTCCCCAGTCGTCGGTTGGCCTTTTGTTCTCGTCGATAGCCTCTGCGGTCGAAGCACTCAGGTCCAGCAAGAACGCCACAGCGACGTCACGCTCCACCTTGTTTCTGCGCCAGAACACCTTGTCGCTCGGCGTCGTGCCTGTGCGACGGTCGATTACCGACTCGATAACGGCGTCGAGGTCAAACTCTTCGCCGTCCTCCAGTCGCTTCACCTTGCGGTACATCTCCGGCATCACCAGCTCGAACTGGCGGTGAATCTCTCGCACGAGGGCCGAGTGGTCGTTGAGCGTGTCCTGGTAGAACTGCCCCTCGCCCTCTGCCATCTCTTTCTCATGGACCACACACCACTTCGGCTTGTAGTCGTTTGCACGGAAGTCCCACTCGTCGTAAACGAAAGTACCTGGCTCCGTTGCTTCGAGAGGCCCACCCTCTTCCGGAACGTGCACCAGCGGCCCGTCGCCGAACTGTTGGTTGTCCGGATCACGCTGCTGCATCTCCTTCATCAGGTTCTGCAGCATCTCGTCCATCTGCTGTTGCTGACCCTCTTCACCCTCCTCCATTTCGCCCTGTTCGAGCTCAGTGGAATTCTGGAGCAGCTCTTCAAGCTGTTCCTGGGTGATCGGCTCAGGCTCGCCATCGAAGTCGGTGGCGTCCATCGAGATCTGGGATAAGAGCTGCGCCATCTCCGGCTTGAATTCACCCCGGTAGTCAACGTCTTCCGGGGAGTCATAAGACTCCTCGTCCGTGAACTCCTGCTCGTCCATCTCCTGGCCTGATTCGGCAGACTCGTCGCCTCCGCTCTCGCCCTCGCCGCCGAACATCTGGAGGATCTCCTCCGTGTTCTCTTCTTCTTGTTCTTCAGGGATCTCGTCGTCCAGATCCACGTCCTCGAACTCTTCCTCGGGGATCGTGTTGTTGGGTACATCCGCGATCAACGCGAAGATGCGAGCGGAGGCCTCAGCGGAGTCTTCCACCGTGGCGGTGATGTCGGTAAGCGTGTCGATGATTCGTCGGATCTGCTGGGCGACCTCTGTGTACGCCTTGGGGACCTTGATGGTGCCGGTCTGTCTCAGGCTGATCCGGACGATGAACTCCACCATCGCCTCCCGCATCGGTAGTTCTTCAACACGCGGCCGTTCCGCGAGTGAGAACGCCTGCGTCTGGACGTAGCTGGCGGCGAGTCCCCTGTATTCGTGCAATATCCGGGCGTCGAGACGCGTGTCCTCGACCACCGTGAAGATGTCTAACGCGAGGGTTCGGTCCGTGAACATGTCGAAGAAGCGACCCATGTCTGTCAGATAGGCGGTCTCGATACCGCCCTCTTCTTCCGGCTCCGTATCACCCCCAATGCCGGGAATAGCCGCTTGAGCCAGTTCCGCCACGACCGCCGATGCGTCCGGGGTGAGCTTCGCCGCAGGCTGCATGTTCGGGCGAAGGTCTTCGAAAAGCGTTGACGGCGTGTCGAAGTCGAAGTCAAAGCTACCGAACTCTATGTGGCAGCTCTGGTGGGTGGCGATCACCTTGTACCAGCCGAAGTTCTCGTCCTTGTGAGAGAAGCGGTCGGCCACCGGCGGGAGGTAGATGGTCGTGCCCTCGGTCGTAGCGCTCTGCTCGTCGACCCATCCGATCTTCTTGTCGACGATCTGTGCCGTGGCATTAACCTCGATGTCACGATCTGACAGGGCGCTGCAGTAGGTGCGAAGCAGGTCTTTGACCCGGCTCAACTCCACGCCGGAGGAAAGCTGGTCAAGCGTCTCCCGGGAGCGCGCAGACTCAAGCCTGTAGTAGGACGGTCCGGATTCCGGGGCATCAGCGATGGCCCTGAGTCCCTCACGGTGCCACTCTTCGAACTGGGACGGACTGAGACGGTCCAGGATGTTAGGGGCCTGTGTGATGAGCAGGTTGACGGACGCCGGTGAAGACGCAAGCGGCTCGTCCGCAAGCTCAAGCAAACGCTGCCGGAATTCAGCCGGCACATGATTCACGGCGTTGCTGGCTCCGGCGAAAAATTCACCGATGGCCGTCTGATCCGCCTGTATCAGTCGCCGAGCGATCACCAGCAGGCGGCTGCGGTGAATCGGCTCGAGTGCGGTCAGTGACGTGGAAGCAGAGTCATAGAGGCTCTTAACCTCACGCCACGAGTGTTCGGCGAGGTCGTGTGAGACCGTAATGAACGCGTCCCGCTCGTCCCCAAGTCTCGGGAACAGGCGTGCGGCTTTAACCAGGCACTCGTCCGCAAGGTCGTAAGACCGGCGTGAGAGCACCTGGAGTGACTCTCCGAAGCGCGTGAACTCGGCGAAGGTTAGCGACTCAAGAAGTTGCGGGCTGACCTCATAGAAATGGCAGGCCAGATTGCTGGACTTCCAAGTGCCCCGGTACAGTGCCCGACCAAGGTTCGCCCAGTCATCTACATATCTCGGGCGGAGACGCGTAAGTGCGTCAGGGCTAGCCTTGAAGAATGACACCGCCAGACTTGGCGAATCATCGCAGAGCCGTCCGCCGATCGACGCCCAGCGGATGAACTGGCCGGACGGAAGTTGCCGTTGAACAGCAGCGCTGGCCTCAAGGTACTCCGCCGCTGCTTCCCATGACCGGACAGCTTTACCTGCGATGGCGAGCGCGTGATTGGCCCAGTCCAGCAAGTCCTGGGGCCGTAATCGACTCTCAAGCTCGGATAGTGCAACTTCGTACTTCTCAAGTACAGCGCTCGGGAATCGCTCAAGCTCTTTCTTGATGCGATCCATCTCCGGACTGAAGTCGCCCGCCTGATTTGAATCGTTAGTGGTCAAGTTGTCTCATTTCTGGCCCAAAAGGCCAACAAGATTCAGGCTTGCCTGAGGCAATCGATTAGCTGTGAAACGATCTGTCCGGTTGATCCCCAGATAACGCGGCCATTGTATGCGTAGGTTGGTCGCGTCACGTACCCGGATTCGTACTTGCGGGTCTCGTCCCGGTCGCACGAACCGTCAACCAGAGCGGACACAGGAACCGTTATCACTTCACTGACCTCCCGCTCGCTGACATTTAGATCGCTTGTTTGTGATAGCCAGCCGGTGAAAGGACTAAGGGCGAAATCAGAGATCGTAAGTAGCGGGTCTAGCGTCCCCCAGACCTCCACCTGTGACTCCGTTACACCTATCTCCTCCACCGTCTCTCTGATCGCCGTCGCCGAGAGATTGCCGTCTTCTACATCCGCCGCACCCCCCGGAAAAGCCATCTGTCCCGGGTGATTTTTCAGATTCATAGACCGTCGGATGAACAGAACTGAGAGTTCATCATTAACCTCGCAGAACGGCACAAGAACCGCCGCGGGGCGTCCCTCTATCCCGTTCTCCCCGTCACCGCCTCGATCACGCAATGCGCTTTCGATACGGTCACGGGACGGGACCGGGGATGCTGTATCCAGCGCCCCGATCGCGTCCGGCCCATCGGTCATCAGGCGAAGATCGTCGTTACGACCTCGTCGACGCTGCGCTGCATCTGGGCATCGTCTGTGATGCCCCAGGTGACTGCCACCTGGCATGCGCGTCTCGGGGCCACGCCCGCCTTCATCAGACGAGCGGCGTAGATCAACACACGGGTGCTGGAACCTTCTGCAAGACCGTGATCTCGCAGGTTTCGAATTTTGTCGCCCAGCTTCGCAAGCTGCTCAGCGATCTCCGTCTCAACACCGGCCTCGTGCTTGATGATCTCCGTCTCCACCTCGGGCGGCGGGAAGTCGAACTCAAGGGCAACGAAGCGCTGTCGAGTGCTGTGCTTCAGGTCCTTGAGGGCGTTCTGGTAACCCGGGTTGTAGGAAACAACCATCAGGAAACCTTCGGCAGCCTCAACAACTTGTCCGAGCTTGTCGATCGTGAGCATGCGTCGGTGGTCAGTAAGCGGGTGGATGATGACCGTCGTGTCCTTGCGGGCTTCGACAACTTCGTCCAGGTAGCAGATCCCACCGGCCTTGACTGCACGGGTCAGGGGTCCGTCCACCCAGCGAGTGCCGTCAGCGTCCAACAGGTATCGACCAATCAGGTCGCTTGCGGTCATGTCTTCGTGACAGGCCACGGTGACCAGGGGAATGCCGTTGTCGCCGGCATCGCTCGGGCCCGGTTCTTTGGTCCCGTCGGTTAGGACGTTAAGCGGCTGGCTCAATCGCCACGCCATGTACTCCACGAATCGAGTCTTGCCGACACCCGTCGGGCCCTTCAAGAGGATCGGGATTCGTTCGTGATATGCGGCGGTGAAGATCTCTATCTCGTCTGAAGTCGGAGCATAAAAGGGCTCCTCCTGGACGCTGTACTCTTCAACTCGATATTCCCGAAATTCGGTTGTCGTCATTACCCGTTGTGCCTTCCCTGAGAACTACTTGGGGGAACCCTGTTGGGTCCTATCGGTCCACAGTTGTTTGACCTTGGCGGCAAGTGCCGTCCGGTCTTCGTCATTTCGGACCATCACGTCGGCCCGTTGTTCACGTTCCTCGTTCGTCATCTGAGCACGCACACGTGCGCGCGTCTGTTCAGGTTTCTGGTTTCTCTGGCGCTCCAGGCGCTCCAGTACGTCGTCTTCGGGCGCAGTTATAACCCAGACTTCATCGAAAAGGTTCTCCCAGCCGGCCTCAAAAAGCACGGCGGCCTCAACGATGAGCACTGCGGTTTCGCCTCCCGTGCTCTCTCGGTCGATACGTGTTTCCAGCCCCTCCCGAATCCTCGGCCAGACGATGTCCGTCAATCGATTCAGATTGCCGGGGTCGCCAAAAACGATGCGCCCGAGTTCTCTTCTGTCTATTTCACCGTCCGAGCCGACGACTTCGTTTCCGAAGGCCTCGACCACTTCCCCGAAGGCGGGCTCCCCGCTTCGGTATGTTTCATGTCCCACGATGTCGGCATCGATTACCAGTGCCCCGAGCTCACGTAGGATCCTGGATGCTTCGCTTTTCCCCGAACCGATGCCGCCGGTCAGGCCAATTTTCAACACGGTAGCGTGATATTCACGATTGAGGGCAAACTCCGCAATTAACAGCCGCCTATTATAGTCTCGCCGGGGCTACTAAAGTAGATACTCACCGTAGCCATCCCCTCCTATGTGAATCACTCGGGCGAGTGCCTATGACAAACGACCACATAAATACCCAGTTCCGATCACTTCCAAGCGTCGAGCAACTTCTTCAGGAACCACGCCTCGGAGGGTTGGCGGGAGCATACTCCCATTCAGCCGTCGTGAGCCTTGCGCGACAGCAGCTTGACGCCACGCGCCAGTCGATCCGCGACGGTGGCAACGCGCCTGATGTGGAGCAACTGGCCTCTGACATCGTTGAGCGTGCCGAAGAAGAGTGGGCACCCTGGCCACGTCCGCTGGTGAACGCAACCGGCGTCATCATCCACACAAACCTCGGACGAGCGCCTCTGAGCGATGCCGCCATCACCGCAGCCAACGCCGCAGCAGCCGGATACAGCGACCTTGAGTTTGACGTGCAGGCCGGCACACGCGGGTCACGACAAGCGCACATCGGTCGATTGATCTCAGAAGTGACCGGCGCCGAGACCGGGCTGGCCGTAAATAACAACGCGTCGGCCATCATGCTCGGCCTTAGCGCCGTAACCCCGCCCGGCGGACCGACCGAGGTAATCGTCTCTCGTGGTGAGGGCGTCGAAATAGGAGGCGGCTTCCGCATCCCCGACGTGCTACGACAATCCGGAGCGACGTTGGTAGAGGTCGGGACGACAAATCGCACCTACGTCCGTGACTACGCCTCCGCCATCAACGAAAACACCGCAGCGATTCTGAAGGTCCACCCTTCTAACTTCCGAGTCATAGGATTCACCCATGAAGCCGAGCTGGACGAACTTGTGACGCTCGGCCGTGAACGGGGTGTCCCGGTCCTGAACGATCTCGGATCTGGATGCCTACTCGATACTGCACAGTATGGCCTGGCCCCGGAGCCTACCGTTCAACAAAGCGTTGACGCAGGCGTAGAACTGTCTTTCTTCTCCGGCGACAAGCTGATCGGCGGACCGCAGGCCGGCATCGTCGCCGGTCAGGGCGAGTGGATTGAACGACTCACGAGGCACCCGTTAGCGCGCGCCGTCCGCATCGACAAGATGGGGCTCGCGGCGCTCTCTGCCACACTCACCTCGTTCCTGAAAGAGAAGGCACATGAAGAGGTTCCGGTGTGGCGCATGATCTCGATGTCAGCTGACAGGGCGGCGGAAACCGCCGACTCGTGGCGTAAGGCGATCGATTCTCCAGATGTCCGAATACGGGGAGGCAACTCCACCGTTGGAGGTGGGAGTCTTCCCGGCGAAACCCTTCCCACGACGCTGCTTGCGATCACACCATCCGACTCACCGGACGCCTTTGCGTTACGACTTCGATCCCACGACACACCCGTAGTAGCCCGGATCGAGGACGAGGAGGTCGTGCTCGATCCCCGTACCGTTCTGGATGAACAGTCGGGTATCGTGATAGAAGCGGTGAAATCCGCACTTAAGGTCTAAACACGCCGGGAGGGTGATGGCCGTGGTGACCGGTGGCGATCCCACGAATTTCTCAAGAGACCGCACATATCTGGTTTCTCCCGTAGTTAACGCGGACAGGACCGTAACGTTTCGGTTCGCCGCTCCGAAAGCCGATGAGGTTCAACTTCACGGCCTGAGTCCGAGTGCACGCGGCACCTTCATCGATCCCCCGAAACCGATGTCCCGGAATGCTGATGGAGTCTGGGAGATCGCCGTCGGCCCGGTAGCACCAGACATATATCGCTACAACTTCGTGGTGGACGGGGCAGCCGTGAACGACCACAACAACCCAACCGTCTCGCAGAGCGAGCGCACCCTGGGCAACTTCGTCGAAGTACCGGGCGAGGGCCCGGCCATCTACGACGTCACGGAAGTACCCCACGGCGACGTCACAATGCGTTGGTACCGGTCGGAATCCCTGAACACAACCCGCCGGATGTTCGTCTACACGCCCCCGGGCTACCACAGCAACGCCAACACGCAGTACCCGGTGCTCTACCTGCTCCACGGCACCGGCGGCTCAGAGTCCAACTGGATAAACGAAGGCCGCGCTAATTTCATTCTCGACAACCTGATCGCCGCAGGCGCAGCCGTACCGATGCTGGTCGTCATGCCCTACGGACGGGCCTATCCGAAGATTGGCCGAGAGTCCGGGAGCATCGGGTTCCGGGAGAACATCGAGCTGTTTGAACGGGATCTGTTCGACAATGTCATCCCGAGGATCGAGTCCGATTACCGCGTACTCACCGACAGTGACCATCGCGCCATCGCCGGGCTTTCCGGAGGCGGAGGACAGTCGTTAGCCATCGGGCTTGGCAACCTGGATAAGTTCGGCTCAGTTGCCGGTTTCAGCGCAGCTATACGCGAATCTGAGTTCGACGACGTATACGGGGCAGGGTTGGATCAATCTCCAACGCCCCGGCTGCTATGGATCGGATGCGGCGATCTCGACCATCTGTATGACGTGAACCGCTCACTCCTGAACTGGCTTGAAAAACGAGACGTCGCCCACATCGCCCATCTCAACGGCGGCGGACATGACTTCCAAAACTGGCGTCCGTACCTTCACGAAGTGGCACAGCGCCTGTTCAAGACGACGGCATCCTAAAGATGTCACCCGCACGCAAGCGTAAAAAAGTTCGAAACCCTCCGAACCCCACACCGGGGTTCGCAGCCGCGTACGTCGACTTCAAGATCGATCTCCACGGGATGTTCGTGCGTGACGCCATCGTCGCTCTCGACAAGCATCTGCAGGTCTGCTTTGCGGCGAACGCCCCTGTGATCCATGCGGTGCACGGCCACGGCTCCGGCGCACTCAAAAACGCCGTGAGGGATCACCTGAAGGGCCACGATCTGGTCGATAAGAGCTATCCGGCCGGGTACGGAATGGGCGGTGATGGGGTCACAATCGCGGAACTTCTTACCGGCGACCGGTATGCTACCCGTAAGAACTCCCACAACGCGACGCCGCTGCCCCCACCAGACAGCAAGCGTTAACCCACTCGTGGGGTTTATTTGAGTGCGTTCAGGACGTTGACTCAGCTTGTGGTCTAGACCCGAATTTCTAGGACACGCGCCGGGACATCTGGCAACATTGGCTCCCCGAACAAACCCCCGGTTGGGGTACCCCATGACCCTCTTCGATCACAGACGCAAAGAGATCGCCCGAAGATCGGCCCCGCTTTCCGCGCGTATGCGACCGAACTCTATTGAACAGATCATGGGGCAGTCGCACATCCTGGGCGAAGGTAAGGTGTTGCGCCGCGCCATCGAGGCCGATCGCGTTCCCTCGCTCATCCTCTGGGGTCCGCCCGGCACCGGCAAGACAACGTTGGCCCGCGTAATCGCCTCGGCCACACAGTCCTATTTCGAGACCATAAGCGCTGTTAATTCCGGAGTGAAGGACATCCGTTCCGCTGTTCAGTCGGCACGTGACCGGCTTGGCATGGACGGGCGGCCGACGATCGTTTTCGTCGACGAAATCCATCGCTTCAACAAGTCACAGCAGGACGCACTGCTCCCTGACGTCGAAGAGGGGACGGTAACACTGATCGGCGCGACCACGGAGAACCCGTCATTTGAGGTGATCGGCCCCCTGCTCTCCCGGGCACGCGTATTCCGATTGGAGTCGTTGCCCGACGAAGATATCTCGGCATTGTTAGACCGCGCGCTGGGTGAAACTGAGCTAACGGCCGGCGGACCGGAAGCGATCCTCACAGAAGAAGCTCGTGCCCTACTGGTCCGCGTGGCCAACGGCGACGCCCGACACGGGCTGGACTCGTTGGAACTTGCCGTCGAATCCACAGAACCTGATGAAGACGGCAACCGCAATGTGACGATTGAAACTGTGGAAAACGCCGTCCAGCAGCAGTCCCGATACGACAAAACAGGCGATCTTCACTACGACACGATATCGGCCTTCATCAAGACCATACGAGGCTCGGACCCGGACGCAGCGCTCTACTGGCTGGCCCGAATGCTGGACGCCGGCGAGGACCTGATGTTCATCGCCAGGAGGCTAGTGATAGCCGCGGCCGAAGACGTAGGTCTGGCAGATCCTCAGGCACTGCGGATAGCCGTCGCAGCGCAACAGGCCGTCCACCTGATCGGCATGCCTGAAGCCCGCATCATCCTGGCCGAAGCGACGGTCTACCTGTCGTCAGCCCCGAAGAGCAACTCGGCGTACATGGCGATCAATAAAGCACTGGCAGATGTCCGGGACACGCGAAACGACCCGGTCCCGATGCACCTGAGAAATGCCCCGACCAAGCTCATGAAGGACATGGGCCACGGCGATGGATACAAGTATTCCCACGACTACGAAGACAATTTCGCAGCGATGGAGAATCGCCCCGAAAACGTACGCGGTCACCGCTATTACGAGCCCGGAAATCAGGGCTTCGAACCCCGCATAGGCGACCGACTTAAACGCTTATGGAAAGACGGTCGCTACGGGAAACCGCCCGAGGACGAAACGAGCTAATCCACGTCCACTCGTGGCGGTGGATTCAGCACCGGGTGAATCGCAAACACCCGGGCATCGGCGGACGATCTATTCCTGTTGCCGTGGCGAACACCCGGGGGCGGCACAAAGATGTCGCCCGCCTCTAATAGCACTTCGTCCTGCCCGAACGCTGCCGAAATCTCGCCCGACAGACAGTAAATCCCCTCTTCGTGCGCCGGGTGGTAGTGCGTCGTGGTCCAGCTCTCTGGAGAAAACACTAGCTCACTGAAATAGGTCGACTCCGCGCCATTAAAATCGCCCACCATTTCGTAGCGCAACACGCCGGGACGAAACTCGACCGGTTCTGAATCCGACCTGAAAGTCGCCGACGGAATTCGTTCCTCCACGAATTTAGA
>JABIGL010000061.1 GCA_018650185.1 Chloroflexota bacterium | reverse complement strand
TCCGAGCCGCTGCAGGCAGCTACGCGCATCATAGAAAAGGCGGGCGATGACATCCTCGGCGTGATGGGCGGGTTCGGCGCACGGATGTTGATGGACGAGTGGCGACGCGGTGAGGCCGGGAACATGCCGTCCTCGCACTACGGTGATGTCCACGCCAATATCTGGAACTTGCTGGAGGACGGCGACGAAGACGGTGCACGTACCATTTACGAGCGCATCCTGCCCTTACTGCTCCACGATGATCTGTTCGTGCTCAAGGAGATCTTCGTCCGCAGGGGCATCATCGCCAACAGCACTATGCGCTCGCCCTACGGCCTCCCGAAACCAGACCAGAAAGCCTGGGACGAGATCGACCACCTCTACGACCGGGTAAGTGACCTGTTCACCTGGAAGAAGAGCTAATCGGTAGCCGTAGCGATCTCATTCCCAGCGGAATAGCCCGGCACGGATAGCGGAACAGCGAACTCAGAGGGGGTCCGCGTCCTTACTGTTGCCGGGATCTTGAATGTGAAGCGCGATCCGCCCTCAGGACTGTCCTCCACTGAAACGTCGCCACCGTGTCGGTCGATAATTGATTTGACTATCGCCAATCCGAGCCCGGTCCCCGGGACCGTGCGCGTCTCCTCACGATCTACGCGGTAGAACTTTCCGAAGACTCGCCTGTGATCCTCCTGGTCTATACCGATGCCCTGGTCGCTGACGCTGACCTCTAGCTCACCATCGGTAATTTCCACCTCAAGCTTGATAGCAGTTCCCGCGGGTGAGTACTTCGAGGCATTGCTGAGGAGATTCATCATTACCTGATCCAGGCGGCTTCGGTCTGCCTGGATCCTGTAGCCGCTGACATCCCCGAAGACCTGTAATTTCTGCTTTTTGATCTGAAGAATCGGATCGATCTTTTGACTCACGTCCGAGACCAGATCGCTGACATCAAGGTCTGCCAGGTCCAGCGGGAGCCCGGTCGCTTCGAGCCGCGACATGTCCAACATCTCGTCGATCATCTCAAGCAGTTGCGTTCCGGACCTCTTAACGATGCCGAGGTGTTCGCGGTTCTTTTCTGCGTTATCACCCGTTTGGCGTTTCGACACGATGTCAGTGAAGGCAAGGACGCCAGTTAGCGGCGTCCGCAATTCGTGAGAGACGAGGCCAATGAGTTTTCCGCGCTCGTCGTTGAGGTGTTGGAGCTCACGGTTCGATGCGTCAAGCCGAGCCGCGGCGACTCGCTGTTCGCTCAACTCCCGTTCCTTGCGGATTTCGCGTTCTTTTGCGCTCCAGATGGCCCGATCCCCGATAACGACGAACGCCAGGATCAGGAAGAATCCTGCGCCCAGGGTCATCGCCGTGGAACGGAACATCGCCGACCTTGTTGTGTCGACGCGTAGCGCCAGCGCATCCGTCACGTCCCGGGTGACACCCAGCACCCTGACCGGCGCGTTAGTGTCGATACCGATGAATGGTACGTAAGACTCGACGACGTCCAGGGTTCGGGAGTGCGACGTTAGTTGCTCGCCCCGGATTAGACCGGAGACTACCTTGCCTTCGGTGGCGCCCCGGAACAGGTCGACGCTTTGTCCCGAAATCGGGGTGTTGCGCGCGTCCGAACTCCACGCTGATTGGCCATCGATTTCATACAACGCCAACCTGATTACGTCGGAGTCCCCAAGGAACGCACCGATCGTCGACTGTGCCGTCGTAGTAGTTGAGTTGGCGACTTTGACTCCGTCGCCTGCGGCCAGGGTGGTCTGATCTTCGGACAACACGCGGCTGACGGCGTCTGCCAGTAACCGTGCGTCACGAGCGGACTGCTCGGCCATTAGCCCGGAGATGTTTCGTTCTTCCACTCCGTTGGAAACGTTCAGGATTACCACCCCGGCGATCCCCAGGGTCAGGGCGCTGATTACGAGGAACGCGATCGTAAATTTGAATCTACGCATCAGGCTCCTTCCGATAGGGGCCGGAGTGCTCAGAATTCGTGGTCTTTGATGGGCCGAACGTGGAACCGTTGGATGACTGCGCATTACTTTTTGCCCTTGCCATTCTTCGGGCCCTTCGACTTGTCATTTCCATCGGTCGTCCCATCTGTATTACCGTTTTTGGGGTTGCCCTTCCCGGGTGCGTCATCGTCTTGATCAGGACCAACGTCGGCAGACTTACCGTTATTTCCGCCGTTTCCCTTTGGTTCCTGGCTATCGTCATCACCGCCGGTTAAATCCGAGCTAGCTGGCGACTTCTTTTCTGTCTTCGGGCCATCGCCTGAGTTATCGCCCTTACCCGGTGCGTCCTCTGGCTCTGGATCTGGCTGGGCGTCCTTCTTGTCCTTGCCGTTTGAACTGTCGCTCTTACCCGGTGCGTCCTTTGGCTCAGGGTCTGGTTGGGCGTCCTTCTTGTCCTTGCCGTTAGAACTGTCGCTCTTACCCGGTGCGTCCTCTGGCTCAGGATCTGGCTGGTCGTCCTTCTTGTCCTTGCCGTTTGAACTGTCGCTCTTACCCG
>JABIGL010000014.1 GCA_018650185.1 Chloroflexota bacterium | reverse complement strand
GGTAACAACCGCAGTCACGTCACCGATCTGCCCGGTTACAAGCTTCTGCTTGGTCGCCAGGAAACGCCTCCTGAAGCGTTGCGTGTACCCAACGACGGCATCGACACCGCTCGCTTCGATAGCGTTCAGGACGGTGAGGGACTCATCAGCATCCGTGGCCAGCGGCTTCTCGATGAACAGGTCGTGCCCTTGTTCGATTGCGGCAAGCGTCGGTCCGACGTGGAAGTTCTCGTCAGTGGCGATGATCGCTGCGTTTACTTCAGGCCGTCGCATCAACTCTTCGTAAGATCCGGTGAAGTAGTCCGCACCAGAATCCTCGGTGAGCTTCTGACCGACCTCCTCGTTGATGTCGCACAGGCCGATCCATCCCACTCCGGGGTGGTCTTTGGCGATCATCGCCCGGATTCGGCCGATGGTCCCGCTACCGACGATAGCGAGTCCGATGTCCTTCGACTTGTTGTCGCTCAAGTGGACCTCTTCTTCCTCCCGTCATTCCCGAATAGGCGGGAATGACGGGATTTGGTCACGTTAGCTAAAGGGGCGATACAGTCGGCTTCTAGATGGTTCCGACCACTGTAATCTCCTCGATCGGGAATTGCGTGGTGATCTCCGGACCGTCCTCGTTCACGACCATCATTTCCTCAACACGTACGCCCCACTGGAGCGGCTTGCCGTGCTGAGTCTCAAGCGCAAAGCTCATACCCGGCTCGATTTCCACCGGATGGTCTAGTGAATAGATTCGGGAGACGACCGGCGAGTCGTACTGCGCCAGCCCGAGGCCGTGTCCCCACAGGTTGGCCGCCGCCTCGTCCTCTTCGTCGTAGCCCCATGCCTCTTTGGCGGACGGCCACACACCGGCAACGTCAGCAGTCGTAGCGCCCGGCTGGACCTTGTCGATAGCCTCGTAAAGCCACTCGTAGGCGATCTTGTAGTAGTCCTTCTGTTCCTGAGTCGGCTGTTTGCCAACGCAGTAGGTCCGGTACTGGCAGCTCTTGTAGCCATTCCAGGTCACCGCGGCCATGTCGATGATTACAAGATCGCCCGGCTGGATGATGCGGTCGGAGAAGTGACGCCAGTTCGGCCAACTGTTGGGGCCGGACGAAACGATGATGTCCTCTACGTCCTCGATGCCGGGGATGTTGTACAGGTAGTCCATGGCGAACGCCGTGATCTCGTGTTCCTGCATTCCGGCACGCATGTAATGAGCGATCGCCGTATGTGCGCCGTCGCAGATAGCGGCCACGATTCGCATCGCTTCCAGCTCGTCTTCGTTCTTGATGGCGCGGGCAGACACCATCGGGGTCATCCCGTCTTTCCAGTCAATTCCCTTGGCGTTGAAGGAATTGATCATGTTGAGGTCGATCATATCGACGCCCAACGGATCGTTCTGAACTCCGTGGCGTTCCATCTCTTCCAGGATGGCGTTGGTGAACTTGGTGACCTGCTGCTCAGCAGCCGGTCCGACTGCGCCTTTGATCCAGGAATACGCGTAGCGAACGTTTTCCTTGGGCAACCAGGGACAGTGGCGGTTGATCTGCGTACCAATATCGCCCTGTTCAAACAGAACAGGTTCGCCACCCTTGCACAGCAGCGCGTATCGAAGACCGGGTTTCAACCGACACCAACCGGGCGTAACCGTGCTGGTGATGTAACGATTGTTCTCGTCGTACATCACGAGCATCGATCCGAGGCCGGCCTTCTCCATCTCCGCCCGAGCACGGTCCAACCGGTATTTACGAAGCCGATCCCAGTTGATGCGCTGTTGCCAGTCAGTTCCGACCAGGCCGAAGTTCGATGTCCCACGGATAGCCACGGCTCGCTCCTAATCGTTGGTTGTTAACCCGATTCGGAAGGTCGTTCGGAGGCAAACATTTACCCGACGGACCTCCAACGAGGCACGAGATCGACTCTTAGAGCGGCACGGTGAGTGTACGCGTCAACCGTCGCCGATGCACTAATCGTTCTGGGATATGCCGAAACTTCGATAGCTGTCTGTGGGGTTCACACAGTAGAACTGAATAAATCCTCAATTCATTTATTTCTGCGGGAAGTTACGATCAGCGGATCGTTTGCAAGCTCAACCTCAGGTCGTGGTGGAACGATGAATATGAAAGTCGGGATTGCGTCGGCACTAGTGTGCTTTGCTCTCGCTTGCGCATCTGAAGTCAGCCCTTCCGACCTTGCTGAGACTGCACCTGTACCCTCTGCAGTGGCTTCGGTTATTCCCACGCCAGTTCCTGCCCCAGATAATCCGACGCCAACCACTCCGCCGGTCTCCGCTTCACCAAATCCAAACGCGGATGTTCCGCCAACTCCAACGCAGGTCTCGGAACCTGGGTCCAACGATGAAGAGCAAGTTGAACCATCGCCCGTACCGCAATCCAGTCCGACTCCGGTAGATCCAACGGCCACGCAGATTCCACCCGCGCTGAACACACCGACGCCACCTGTCGCGGGAACCGTTCCTCTTCAAACCACGACCATATTCGGGCCGGTGGAGTGCGAAGGCACCGGACGCGTTACGTTCGACCACTTCCCGCTTGACGCCGGAATAATATCGTCCATCCAACCGATGGGTGATATGTCCGGAAGTCACGTGACGCCCGTCGATCACATCTACATCACGCACGACAGCGCCGACGTACCCGGCCACGGGTATGAAGTTGTTATGCCGGCCGACGGGGTTGTGGTTAGCGTCGGGCGCAT
>JABIGL010000108.1 GCA_018650185.1 Chloroflexota bacterium | reverse complement strand
ATCTTCAGATCAGATGGTCGTGAACTGGTATTTACCTTGTCCAGTACGGAATCGGAGTCGGAGTGAGAGGTCAAAGGGCAGGCTCCCGTTGTGACAGTAATGAGTGAAGCGCCTGGGTCTCATGGCGCGGCACACAATTGTCAGCGGTAACGGGAGCCCGCGCAACGTTGTTGGAGGCTTGATCTGTTACTCGGGAGCGACGAGTCGTTCACGCAACTGCGGGAACTTGATTGCCACAAAGCCAATCAGGATAAGGCCGGTGGTGGACATTCCTACGACCGCTGCGTGCGGTCCAAAGACGCTGGCGATTGATCCGACGACGAGCGCACCGACAGGAAAGCCGACAAGGAACATCGTCTGAATCCCGATCAACCGGCCTCTCAGCTTTGTTGGCGTCGACATGAGAATCACGTGCGATTGCATCACGGCGAACATCGACGCGGACACTCCAAGCGAAAACAACAGGAATAGGGTCAGCGGCAGTGTGGACGAGAGACCGAGTGGTATCCCGATCAGCATGCAGATCCCTACGGCCATCAACAGGGCGCGACCCGGTGATGAGATCCGCTTTCCGACCCACGCCACGATCAACGTAGCCCCAACAAGTTCTCCCGCGCCCTGGGCAGACCACAACGCGCCTAACGTTGTCGGACCGCCACCGAGGATGTCTGTAGCGAATATCGGGATGAGGTGGAGAAAGGTGAATGCGAAACCTTCAGCCGTGATTATCACGGCGAACACGGCGATGATGATCGGACGAGACCGCGCAACCTGAAACCCCTCAGCTATAGAACTGAACAGGCCGGGACGTACTGCCCGGTCTTCCTCGTCGTCGTGCTTCAGATTCGCTACGCTCGCGGGGACCAGGAACATAGCCGCCGCTGCGATCAAGTAGGCGATTGTCGTCCCGACAAACATCAGCGGCGCGTCAACAAATGGCAGGATCGCTCCGGCGATTAACGGACCGATGATCAGGGAGATGGTGAAGGCCAGTGATTCAAACCCCAGTGCGCTGGTCAGCTCACGTTCTGGAACGAGGTCCGCGTACAGCGCCCGAAGTGCCGGAATGACTGCGCTGGCAAACAGGCCGCCTATCGCTGTCAGCGAGTAGATCAGCCACAGGTTTGAACCAACGCTAAAGAGTGCGAGCGCAAGCAGGGCGGCGATTACGACGCGGCCAACGGTAGTGATTCGTATGAACCACACCTGGTTGACGCGATCCGCCATTGCGCCACCTATCGGCCCGGCGACGACGAATGGCGCGAGACGTGCGAACACGCCAAGTGATACCAGGAACGGGGAACCGGTGGCCTCGACGATCACCCAGCCCACGGCGGTGATCTCGACCCAGCGGGACAGATGTATCAGGAGCAGGGCGCCCCAGATATGTCGGAAAGGAGCGATTTTGAGCGCTCCGGGCATGGCGATTTTGCCAAACAACCGGGTCGGGTCGATCGGTTGTGCGACGACCGGTACGGTCGCTACGCGCTGAGTCATCTTTATTCAGTTCTCCGGGAAGGCACCCATTTTCACGGGCGAAAACCAGACAGCCGCCCCCTTCCGTATTGGAAGAGCGCGGCTGGTGGGCGTTTTTCGATACTGGAACGGTACGACCACGGCAACCCCGACAACAATATGTAGAACCACCGATTTTTATTAACGATTTGTTAAGTTTTAAGGTGGTTCAGATCATGGCGTTCCTGCCATATCCTTGGACCTATGCTTCAGCGTCTCCGCAAACTGTTAGACAGACGTACTCCACAGCCAGCGCTGGACCCGACGCGTGCGATGGAGCGGTACGAACACGGCGTGAAGTTGTTCGAACAAGAGAACTGGTCAGCGGCCGAGCGAGAGTTCACTGCGGCCATCCAGACCTCGCCGCCGATTGCCGGGATGTACCACCACCGCGGATCGGCGTTCGCTGAACAGGGGAAGCATCTGGAAGCCATAGCGGACTACGATGCAGCAATAAGGCTCCGTCCCGATTACCCGGATATGTACGTGGACCGCGGAAATTCCTATCACGCGCTAGAACGCAACGAACACGCACTGAAGGACTACTCAGAGGCACTACGCCTCAGGCCCAACTACGCCGAAGCGTTGGCGAACCGGGCGGCGGTGCATGCTGCGTTGAATGACGACGCTGCATCACGTCTGGATGCGGAAGAGGCGGTAGCGCGGGGGATAGACCCGGCCGCGTTGGAGGAGTTGCTCGCAGAGGTCCGCAAGACGCGGGATTAGGCGATCCCGGCCCGTCATCCCGACCGAAGCGGAGGGATCCGTGCCGCTACGGTGTGAGAACTGATGGCCCTCGAAACGGGCCGCGTTAACTCGCAGAACCAGCCTTCAAGATGGATATCTCCATTTGGACCTCCCCCACCCAGACCCTCTCCCACCGGGACAGGGGGCACCAGCTACGCTCCGTGGATTGCTTCGCCTTCTACCGACAGCGCTGCTTCCATCAGCGCTTCTGAGAGGGTCGGGTGGGCGTGCGTCGTCCAGGCGATCTCGTCCGGCGTTCCCTCAAGTGTCTTCACGACGCCGATCTCAGCCAGTAGCTCCGTTACGTCCGGGCCAATCATGTGTGCGCCGATGATCTCGCCGGACTCCGCGTCCGCGACGATCTTGATGAAACCGTCGTACTCGTTCAGCGCTATGGCCTTCCCGTTACCGCGGAAGATGAACTTGCCGGAGTTGACGTTCAACCCCTGTTCCTTCGCCTGCGCCTCGGTTAGTCCTATGCTCGCCACCTGCGGCTGGCAGTAGGTAGCGCGAGGCATGTCTGAGTAGACGATGTCCGGGGTTTCCATGCCTTTGATGGTCTCGGCGGCGACTACGCCTTGCTTGAAGGCCACGTGGGCGAGTAACAACTTGCCGGTCACGTCGCCCACACAGTAGATGTTCGGGATGTTGGTGCGCATTTTGCCGTCTATCGGTATGAAGCCACGCTCGTCCAGCGCGACTCCTGCGGCCTCAAGGCCGATGTCGTCCGTGTTGGGGGCGACACCGATGCCGAGTAGCACCATGTCGCACTCGAACTCCGACTCCGCGCCGGCGGCTTCGTAGTTGACGATCGTCTTGCCGTCCCGACGTTCCGTCCCGGCGACCCGTGCTCCGGTGACGTAGTTGATCCCCAGCTTCTTGTAGGCGCGTTCTAGCTCAACGGACACCTCTTCGTCCTCGTTCGGGACAAGGTGATCCATCATTTCGAAGATCGTGACTTCAGCGCCGTAAGCCCGGAAGTAGTAAGCGAATTCCACACCGATGGCGCCACCGCCAACGATGCCGATGGCGCTGGGCGTCTCGCGCATTTCAAGGGCGTTACGGCTGGTGATTACGGACTCACCATCGATCTCCAGACCGGGCAACGAACGCGGGCGGGCGCCTGTGGCGATGACGATGTTGGTGGCCGTAAGTTCTGGCCCGCCTTCTACCTGAACGGTGGTTGAAGAGGTGAACTTGCCTGCCCCGCGGAATAGTTCGATCTTGTTCTTACGCAGCAAGTAACCGACGCCCTGTGTAAGGGTGCTTGAGACTTTTCTGCTGCGGTCTACAGCTTTGCCCATGTCCGCGCTGAAGTTGTCGAAGGAGAAGCCCCACTCGTCGGCGTTTTTCATCTGGTTTAGAAGTTCAGCGTTCTTGAGGAGAGACTTGCTGGGGATGCAACCCCAGTTGAGGCAAACGCCGCCGAGCCCACCGATGCCGGTGCCGTCATCCTTCTCGATGACGGCGACCTTGAGGCCAAGCTGTGCGCCACGAATGGCGGCGTGATATCCGCCGGGTCCGGCGCCGATGACCACAAGATCGAAGCTGGTTTCCGCCATTCAGTTTGTCTCCTTCAAGATCGTTCGATTGCCGGGACTGGTGAGTGCGTGACGTTCATTTAAGAATCAGGACTCCGCGGCAATTCTGATTACGAGATAAGGATTATACGCAGCGGGGATAATTCTCCACCGTTGTCCGGATTAGTCTCCGGGAGTTGTCTATGAGTGGATCGGCTGAACCCGTAGGGGTCATATTTGGGTGAACATCGACGTTTTTCATTGACCGTATCTGTCCCTCTGCCATATGCTCCGCGGCAACATGGGGTCAGTACGTCTGGCTCCAATATGAAATATCAGGGGTGTATATGAGACTCTCAAGATTGATGATGATGATGCTCGCGATGCTGGCGATCGGAATGATCGCAGCCGCGTGCAGCAGCGATGAAGATGAAGAGGTTGATTCCGGAGATGCCGGAGAAGTGGTCGCATCCAGCGATACCTTGAAGACGGTCCTGGACCGCGGAAAGGTCATCGTTGGAGTGAAGGACAGCCAGCCGGGCTTCGGAAACCTGAACCCGGACGGTACGTTCGCCGGGCAGGACGTGGAGTACGCACATGCAATTGCGGCGGCTCTATTTGGCGATAAGAGCAAAGTAGAGTTTGTGGTCGCTAGCGCAGCCACTCGCTTTGAACTGCTCAGCGCTGAAGAGATCGATGTCCTGATCCGGACGACGACGTGGACATCAAGTCGTGATATCGATTTGAGCTCTTCGTTCACGGCGACCACGTTCTACGACGGTCAAGGGATCATCGTTAACGCGGACTCCGCTATCAACTCCATCAACGATCTCGAAGGTGCGACTATCTGTGTGACCACGGGTACGACCACCGAGGTCAATCTGGCAAACGGTCTTGCGGCCGCGGGTGTGAACTACACGGCTCTTACCCTGGCCGGAGACGCCGAGATCAACGAGGCATTCATCGCCGGAAGGTGTGAGGCCTGGACTGGTGACAAGGGCAACCTTGCCGGACAGAGGTCTAGCTTCCCGGCCGCCGAGGGTGGACCTGAGTCGCTACGAGTTCTGCCGGAGACGCTGTCCAAAGAGCCGCTCGGACCGGTGGTCCGTGATGGCGACACAGACTGGTACGACGTTGTTCAGTGGGTCGTGTTCGGCACGATGGCTGCCGACGAGCTTGGTGTGAACTCCGGGAATGTTGTCGCTATGGCAGCCAACCCGCCGACCAAAGACATCGCCAACCTCCTCGGTGCCAGTTTCGGAGGCGCGGAACCGTCTAACTTCGGAACCAGCCTCGGTTTGAGCCCGACCTTCATGCAGTCAGTCATTGGTCAGGTTGGAAACTACGATGAGATTTACGAGCGAACCATTGCCCCGATCGGGCTGGCCCGCGAAGGTAGTCTCAACGCTTCCTGGCTTGATGGTGGATTGATCTACTCACCGCCGATCAAGTAACCACCGAGTAAAACCGGTACTTTGTACAGGGCCGGATCAGTCTTCATAAGACGATCCGGCCCTGTCATGTTTCTGGGCTATGGAAACAACCGGGAATTAATCGTCATCGTAGACGAAGGATCAAGGGGGAAGGTCTGACGCAGTTAGCCCCGTTGTGGCGACGGAGAAGAACGCGACGAATCATCATCCAACTCGCAATTGCGGTGGGAGTTGGTTTGTTTGTGTTCTACATGGCTAACAAGGCGCGTGAACTGGACGACCTCGGATTCGACTTCCTGTCCGGGTCTGGAGACTTCCCTCTCTCCACACAGTGGCTGACCAATTACGACGCGAACGACTCTCTGCTGGGAGCCTACGGCGCCGGGATCTTCAATACGGTCCGGTTGGTGATAATCGGAATCGTCTTAGCCACGGTTCTTGGCGTTCTTGCCGGGGTTGCCAGGCTCTCAAGTAACTGGCTCGTGTCACGGCTGGCTACGGTGTACGTCGAGACCATACGTAACACTCCACTCCTGATCCAGATCGTCATTTGGTACACGGTCGTATTCCTCCAGTTCCCGAGGGTGGAAAACGCTATCGAATTTGGTGGCATCTTCTACCTCTCGGTGAAGGGCCTCGCACTGCCGTCGTTAACCATCGACGGTTCTTTTGGGCTCTGGGTGATATTCCTGATCGTGGGCGCAGTGGTGGCCTTTGCTCTGCAATGGTGGTTGCATCGCAAGGAGGAAGTTGAAGGCGGGTCGAGGCACGCCGTGATGTGGGCGTTCTTGCTGTTCGCTGGAGTAGCTGTGGTGACGTACCTTGTAACCGGGACCCCGCTGGAGCCAGATACTCCATCCGTGGGCATCACCGGTGCCAATATTTACAACGTCAACGGTGGCATTCAGGTCGAACCGGAGTTTGCCGCCGTGTTGCTCGGACTGGTGATCTATACCGGCGCATTTATCGCAGAGATAGTACGCGGCGGCATACAGGCCCTGCCTAAAGGTCAGAACGAGGCTGCTGCTGCGCTGGGCCTCTCGGCATACCAGCGCCTGACTTTAATCATCCTGCCGCAGGCGCTACGGATAATCATCCCGCCGCTCACAAACCAGTTCTTGAACCTGACCAAAAACTCAAGTCTGGCGGTGGTGATCGGGTACCCGGAAATCATCTTCGTCGGCAACACCATGATCAACAAGATCGGCCACGCGGCACCTATCTACCTGATGATTTTTGGGACCTACCTGGTGCTGAGCCTGGTTATTTCGGTGGCTATGAACAGCTTCAATCGCTCAGTCCAACTGGCGGGTCGATAGATGAACGTCACCAATACTCAAGACGTAAGAGGCGCATCTTCAGCCATCGACAGAGCCAGTAAGTGGGCGCGTTCCAACCTGTTTGATGGAACCGGTAGTACCGTCTTAACGCTACTAACCGCTGTAGTGGCCACTTTCCTGATTTACACCATCGTTAAGTTCATTTTTGTCGGTGCGGACTGGGAGGTGGTGGACGTAAACCGGAGACTAATCTTCCTTGGTCGCTATCCGAAGGAAGAGCAATGGCGAATCTGGCCACCGATGTGGCTGGTAATGGGTCTCGGTGGGCTTACTTACGGTCTGCTGTCTCGCATAAGCCTGCGGGACCTTGTGTGGCTGGGCGCGGCCGTAATGTTCCTACTGGTCTTCCTGGCGACGCTTACGAATGGCCTGCTGTTCGGAGCGGGCATTATTTTGACGGCCGCTGCGTATGGTGTCGGAAGATCGGCGGTGGAGCGTCCGCGACTGCGAGCAAGAATTCGCCTTGGTTTGACCGTCGGGTGGTTGCTGGCGATCCCGTTCGCCATCGTTTTGATCGCCGGATTCGGCGGAGTGAAACCTGCCCTGTGGGGCGGACTGTTGCTGAACGTCTTGCTGGCCGCAATCGGCATCGGTGTCGGACTACCGCTTGGTATATTGCTGGCGTTGTCCCGTGCAAGCTCCTTGCCGGTGTTGAAGGTATTTGCAACGTCGATCATCGAGATCACGCGCGGCGGCCCTCTCATCGCCT
>JABIGL010000111.1 GCA_018650185.1 Chloroflexota bacterium | reverse complement strand
CCCCCGCCGGTGAGTGGCGCGGCCGGGCGGAGTAGCCAATAGCGGTGACCTTGGCGACCGGATTACACCCAACTCCGAACCCGTTTATCGAATAGCACGCAGGACAATTCCCATCCAACGATTACCGTTTGAACGAAATTCGATGGTCGACTATCTCGGGTCCGATGGTCGGTCCGTTGACGTATTAATCATCGGCGGCGGCGCAACGGGTCTTTACACGGCGCTCGAATCGGCATCCAGGGGCTACTCGACCGTATTGCTGGAGCGGGGCGACTTTGCTTCCGGCACGTCCAGCGAAAGTACCAAGCTAATACACGGCGGAGTCCGGTATTTGCGGCAAGGACGTCTCGGACTGGTCCGGGAGTCTCTCCGGGAACGGAAATTACTCCGACAGAACGCTCCACATCTCGTGCGGCCCTTGCCGATCGCGGTACCGGCTTACTCACGTTGGCAAAAACTCAAAAACTCCATCGGAATAATGGGCTATAGCGCTCTGTCACGTGGGGCAGGGTTCCAGAGGGCGCGTTCTTTAGATCAGAAGTCATTCATCAATGCCATCCCGGGTATCGAGGCCGACGCTCTTCGTGGTGGCATCGTGTTTACCGATGGGCAAACGGATGACGCAAGGCTGGCGCTGGCTATCGCAAAGACGGCCGCCGCTCATGGTGCCGCAGTCTTGAACCATGCGACGGTGAGGGTGATCCGGGTCCACTCCGGGCGCGTTGTCGGCGTCGAGGTGCAGAACAACCTCGACGATAGTTCATTGACGATCAATGCAAAGGTCACGATCAATGCGACCGGCGTGCACACCGACAGCACGATCGGCCTTGGAAGTGATCCTCCCAGCGGATTGATGCGTTGGAGCCGAGGCACACATCTCGTGATGCCCCGGACCTTGCTCGACGGCCGTCACGGTCTTCTGGTCCCGGAAACGCGAGACGGTAGAGTCGTATTCGCCCTTCCCTGGCTGAATGGGACACTCGTCGGGACTACGGACGTCGATGTGGCATCGCCCGATGCCGATCGAATGGCGCCCGAACAAGATGTCGAGTATCTGGTAGGGGAATTAAAGAAATACCTGCCGGAAGCAGGAAAAACGAAGATACTTTCCACTTTTACGGGCATTAGGCCACTGGTCTCACAGTCATCGGTCGCTTCAACGTCCAAAATTGCTCGGTCGCACAGAATATTCGTCTCGGATTCTGGTCTTGTCACCGTCACAGGTGGGAAGTGGACGACGGCTCGCCTGATGGCAGAGCAAACAGTGTCCAGGGCCGCTCGGGTTGGAGGACTTACGGATTTACCGAGCAGGTCTGAGGATATGAGACTGGTGGGAGCACAAGATGTTTTGGATGCCGGTCTTGCCGAGGCAAAGTCGATAGTTGAGCCAGACTCTCTATACGGATCAGAGCTGGCCGATCTTACGGAGCTTGAGGGCCAGAACCCTGAACTGAAAGAACCCTGGTCTGATGGCCTCCCATATCGGCTTTCCCATGCGGTCTACGCGATCCAAAAAGAGATGGCGATGACCCTGGAGGACGTGATGGCTCGGCGGACCAGGGCATTCTTTTTGAACGCCGACGCTGTAACAAACTCCGCCGATAAGGTCGCCGATGCGATTAGCCGGTACGGAAATGTGGATGAAGGATGGACTTCGCGTGAACTGGCCCGACTACCCGAAATAGCGTCAAGGTTTCGCACCATCGGCTAGGCGTCGGGACCAGGCCCGGGTCAGCGGTCCGGTACAGAGATCAGCCGGATTTCTTACATCTAATCTTATCCCCAACGTAAGACGAGCACCTCTTTTCGAGTGCCTGACTCACGTATTTGCCACCCATGTGCTACCCGGCTACTGATTTCGTGTGGGTGGTGAACGCTAAGGCAGCGTCGCCTTAGTGGTTAGCGGCAACATGGCCATCCACCTTCATGGCGAACACGGCGGAGGCACGTTGCCGCTTGTAGCGGACGGCTTCGCCCGCACCTGGACGCAGGACGGGTAGCATCGGGCTGTCAAGCTTTGCCCCTGGGTTGGCGATGTTCAGTAGCAAGTTGCTGCTACCAATAGGCGTAACGAAACGTGAACCGGTTACGTTCCGACCGTTCCGAGTAGCCAGATGCATCGCGTTCGCACCAGCGTTTCCTGTCTCTCAGCATGCCTCCACGAACTTCT
>JABIGL010000124.1 GCA_018650185.1 Chloroflexota bacterium | reverse complement strand
GTTTCGGCGTGGTCGTCTGCTCATCTCTCGCTCCTGTATCAGATGGCGTCATGGTGCCATCTCAAGGCAGCGATTCCACTTATCCCCACTGTCCAGTTTTCCGGGACCACCTCTGACCGTTATTCGCCCTCACCTAGAGGGATCATGCAGCGCCCTCTGGTCGTAATAACCGAACGAGGGACCTCACCATCTGGACAGCAGTGTCAGGCCATGTGGGGGAAACGCGTTCGGTCGTATTGTCGCCTGGATGTAGTCGACCACGAAGACTGCTTCCAATCGACAGATCACCGTGACATTCCCGACGAGGAACATTCCCCATCGCTCCATCAAGGATCGACCACTTAATCATATGGGCCCACAATGAGAGACCGCCTCGGAGGCCTTAGCATATGATCGGTCCCCGATGTTACAACGAAGCTAAGAATTGGCACCGATGCTCGTTTCATTGCCTGGTGCCCTTTGTAGAAAGCCGACCGTGACCCAGATTTCATCCGAACATATGAAGGAGCAACACCCTTCATATTCGCTTGGCACTCCAGGGCTCGTTCTGTTGATTCTGGCGATGCTCGTTTTTTACAGTCAGGGTGCTCTCGACCGGGTCGGGTTTCCCACGATCGTCTCACGCGGCTTTGGCGAAGGCATAATGCTGCTTATCTCTGTTGCTTTCGCCTTATTCATTGTTCGCCATGGTAGATCCATACGAATGCCTTATTGGGGTCTTTTTTTTGCATTCGCCACCGCAACGTTTATCTCGTTTTTGCTGAATTATGATAGCCTTACTAGACTATTTTTATTTATACGCTTGGTATTCGTTCATTTTGTTGTTTTTTACTATTCATTAACGTAAGTTTCTCTAGCCCTTATAAACGTTTGATTCCTCGCATATATGAATTAATTTTTGTGACACAGGTGTCGTTGGCGATGTGGAAGGCAATGAATGGTGGCATAGCCGAAAGTGACATCGGCACTCTTTCACGACAATCAGGAGCCGTGTCCCTCACGTATTCTGGAGCGATCCTTGCTTTCGGGTTGCCACTTTTATTTTTTCGTCCACGCAACCCCGTTGGCTGGCTTATCGTCGGCGGTGCCGTCCTATTTGCAATTGTCGGCGAAAAACAAAGTATCGCTTTTTTCGTCCTCCTACTCACTTTAGAATTAATTGTCCTGTCACTTGTCCTAGTCATACCAAAACGACAGGTAAACCGATACTTTGTTTCTTCACTTCTGCTGGTTGTATTTGTTTTCGTCATCAGTACTTATGCATCTGTAAGGCTCATACCGTCGCTTAACCCTGAGCAGCGCGTCTGGGGGTCTTTTTCTCCAGATTTTGTTCTTGATTACAGCTGGGAGTATGTGTGGAGAACAGATTATATTGACTCCCTCTTAACTGATGGGATACCCAGGCCCATTCCTTCGGGTCGTTTGTCGATATTTCGCACCCACCTGGCTGATCAATGGACGGAGGGATCCGTGAGTGTTCCTGCTTTCGGCTATGGTCCAGGTACCGCGGTCGAGAGCAGTTTGCATAACGACATCAGTGAGATTAAGAAACGGTTCCAATTCAATGGTGTCCTTACAGGATTTGACTGGTTAATGCTTCAGACTGGAATGGTTGGAGCTTTGGCCTTTCTAATGTTTTGGTTAGCTGTATATTATTTGGTGCTTCACAAAGGGTACCGCTTAAATTACAAGGGGAAAATAATTGCCATTATAATGATGCTTACAATAACCGTTGTTCTGTTCGATATCATTGCCTATGGTACCTCGTCATTTACTTCTGGGATTCTTTTTCCTTTTCAGTTCATATTTATAGCGGCTTTTCTCACCAATGACTACGCCATGATACCGTTCATAAGATGGGTGTCTTTCGGATCAGAATCCCCGGTTGAACCAGCCGTGGGCACGCCACCCTCCTTGTCAACAATCTCAGAGGCAAGGATATGAGTGTCATTTCGGTTCTGGAGACGGCGGTGTCCGTAGGCCTAAGGCGGACACCGCGACTTCGTGCACAGATATTAAATACCTATCAACGGATCGGGTATGGTACGTCTCTCCTAAAACGTCGACCGCGTGTTGACTCAACATTGGATATCCGGCCACTCACACATGGTCCGTCACACCATTACTTTGGCTACTACGACAAAAGCCCGTGGAACGCGGACGGAAGCTTGCTACTCGCCCACGAGCTCGAATCCACCGATAGAGCTCCGGCGATGGGAGTCATGGCAAAGATAGGTATCATCGATGCCGTTACCGGGAAGTTCTCCCCGGTATCAGAGACTGCTACCTGGAACCTGCAACAAGGCAGCATGCTGCAGTGGCTGCCGCCTACATTCGATAACACCCTTATTCACAACGCGTTCGAGAACGGGCGTTACGTCTCTGTTCTGATGTCGAGCAACGGAGATAGGTTGGCGACTTTTGACCAGCCGATTTATTGTGTCGCGCCGGATGGTAAATCAGCCCTCACACTGGATTTTTCACGTCTCCACAGGTTGCGACCGGGTTACGGGTATATCAACTTGCCGGACGCTACAAAAAATGACATCGGGCCTAAGTTTTCCGGAATAAGTCAATTGGACCTTGTTTCGGGACAATCTCAGCTACTAGTTTCGATCGACTTCCTCAAGAACTTGATCGGATCAACATCTCCCGAAACGGACCATTGGGTCAATCACCTTGAATTCAACCCTTCAGGTGATCGATTCATGTTCGTTCTCAGATGGACAGATGGAGCCCGAAGACTCTCACGATTGATCGTGTGTAACGCCGATGGAGGACAACCAATCATCGTGGCAGATGACGGGATCGTATCCCACTCCGCTTGGAAATCAGATTCAGAGATACTTTCGTGGTCTGGGCAAGCAGATACGGGCATTCACTACCACGTGTTTGATATCAACTCCGGCGAATCCACAACATTCGCACCGTCACAGCTGCTCAGAGACGGCCATCCTTCATATTCGCCCGATGGTGGGTACGTTCTAACCGATACTTACCCGGACAGATCCAGGATGCAATCCCTGTTCCTGGCGGACTCATCCGGGTCGGAGTTGCGCAAGCTTGGTGCCTTTCGCTCTCCTCTCAAGTACCGGGGAGAGATCAGATGTGACCTCCATCCAAGGTGGAGAAGAGATGGCCTCAAGGTCTGTATTGACTCCACTCATTCCGGAACCCGGCAGATGTATGAGATAGACATCGAGCCACTATTGGGAGACCTCACGCGTAATTAACAGATCTCTACCGGCCTCAAGACCTACAGACCATGAGCTCCGTCCAAAGGCCCCCTTACCGTCAACTACCTCTCGTTATTTCGAGTCATGGTCACGGACGCCAGTACAGATCTCCGCGTGATTCCATCAAATCCTGCAGTGAGGGAGAAAAATCACCCGGTATGTCGATCATGACCCCAGAATCGGCAAACCACTCGCAATAGTTGTCGACACTTCCATCAAGGAAGACGTCATGTCCTGTCGCAACGATGATGGCGTCATAGCGCCCGTTCATTTCTGATGGGTCTCCACCAGGGACGAGGTCCATACGCTCCATGATGTTGACGTCAACGAGTGGATCATAGACTTCGATCCGAGCGCCGGATTCAGCTAGTAACTTCGCCAGGGTTATAGCCTTCGAGTTTCGGATATCTGAAACATTCGGCTTGAACGCGACTCCCATGATCAACACACGGCAGTCGGTTAAGTGTTTGCCCTTGCCCCCGAGCAACGACCTCAACTTTTCCTCTATAAAACCGGGAATCTGCTCATTGGTATTGCGTCCGGCTAGTATCAGTGAAGGATGGAACCCTGCTTCCTCAGCCTTGTAAGTCAAGTAGTACGGGTCGACCGGAATGCAGTGGCCGCCGACAAGGCCGGGGCTGTAACGACTGAAGTTCCATTTAGTAGAGGCCGCATCAAGAACATCCGACGTACTTAGCCCTAGCCGGTCGAACAAGATTGCCAATTCGTTAACCAGAGCTATGTTCAGATCACGCTGAACATTCTCAATTACCTTTGCCGCCTCAGCCGTACGTATGTCTGGTGCCCTGTGAGTTCCGCTGATGGCTATTTGCCCGTAGACGGTCTCTATCAGGGAAGTCGTTTCTTCATCCTGCCCGGATACGACCTTTATGACCGTCTGCAGAGTATGTTCGGCGTCTCCGAAATTCGTCCTCTCGGGTGAGTATCCAAGTTTGAAATCCACGCCCGGTTCTAATCCGCTGGACTCACCTATGGCCGGGCCGCAGATTTCCTCTGTGCAGCCTGGGAATGTGGTCGACTCGTACACGACCACAGGTGGCTGTAATCCTTCTGAACGCGATTTAAATGCGTGCCCCACCATTCGGCTAGCGCTCTCCAAATGGTCCAGGACAGGTTCATTGTTTTCATCCACAGGTGTGGGGACGGCAACGATGATGAAAGAAGCATCACTCAGACATTCCGGATCCGTGACGTACTCCAGAGAGTCGCCGCCTACAGAGTCAAGCTGGACTTCCCCGTTGCGATCATGACCTCGAATGAGTTCATCGACCCGTGTCGGATCCAGATCGAACCCAGTTACCGTCAGATGCTTGGAAAACGCTACTGCAAGCGGTAGTCCTACGTATCCGAGTCCTACGATATGCACCCGGTCCGGGGTCGACGTCATAACACTCAAATCGCCACGTTCCTGGCGATTTCTCTGTTAGCCATGTACCACTCAATCGTCCGTCTCAATCCTGTGCTCATATCCGTCTCAGGCCTCCAATCCAGTATCTCTTCCGCCTTTGTGATATCGGCCCACGTGGCCGGGACATCCGCCACCTGCGGCGGTAGGAACTCGAGGATCGGCTGGCGGCCTGATATCGACCCAATTTCCGCAATGACCTCCATCAATGAATGCGGTTTTTCGCTACCCAGATTTATTACTTCATACTCCCGATCAATGTTGAGGCTTTGAGTAAGCCCACGAGCGACATCATCGACATAGGTGAAATCCCTACTCTGGTGGCCGTCTCCGTATAATTGAACCGGCTGACCTTCCACGATCCACCGAATAAATCGAAAGATGCTCAGATCCGGTCTGCCCGCCGGTCCGTATACGGTAAAGAACCTGAATATCGTCATCTTGACCCCGTACAGGTAATGGTAGGAGTGGCAAAGCGCTTCTGCCGCCTTTTTCGACGCCGCATAAGGTGACAGAGGTCTATCAGTTGGATCGTCTTCTGTGAAAGGAACTTTGTTGTTCCCATACAGGCTCGAAGTACTTGCCTGGACAAATCTTGCGATCCCATTCCGACGGCTACCTTCAAGCAGATTCAGTGTGCCGCTGACGTTTGTCTCATAGTAGATCCATGGATCCATTACAGAGTCCCTGACTCCGGCGCGCGCTGCCAGGTTGATCACGGCGTCAAAATTGCCGTGATCGAGAACGGAATCAATCTCCTCTTG
>JABIGL010000174.1 GCA_018650185.1 Chloroflexota bacterium | reverse complement strand
CCCGCGTCACCCGCCCCCCGTCGTCCACCGCCACCCGCGCAGCGCGCTGCACCTCAAGCCGGGTCCCGCACTTACAGCGTGCAATCCGAACCAACCGTTTACGCACCAGCGCTTCTCCGCAAGCGGCACACGTAAAGACGTATCGCTGGCGTGAGCCCCAGGCCTGTATCGGCACATCTACAAAGCGCTTCGGCTCGATACCAAGCTCCCGGCAGACCGTCTTGAACAGCCGACCGTGCGAGCTGGCTTTCGCGTCCCTCCGGTGAGTAATGGCGTGCGCCACCTCATGAAGTAGCACCGTCGTTACATGCGCCGGCTCGCCGAACGCCAACAACCGGGAGCTCAATGCGATCTGGCGCCGGTCGGGTCGATAACTCCCCAGCGTTCGGGTCATACGCCTCGACACCCGGATTGGCCCCAGCGGTTCGATCCCCGGCTCATGCTTCTCAAGCGTCGCGGCCACTAACTCATCTAGCTCTGCGACACGCTCCGGTGAGTCCACCTTCTGGGACGGATCAACCGCACCGCTGGCGTCCGCAACCTCACCCCTCGATTTCGGGAAAAGCCGCAACTGCCGCAGCAATTGTCTCACCGGACGCCCGAGAACCGGGCCGCAGAGAGACCAGTCACATCGACGCTCGGGGTGTTACCGATCACCATATCCGCGGTCACGCGTGCCATGGCCGGCCCCAGGAATATGCCCTTACGTCCGGTACCAGATGCGATAAATACGCCGTCGTTATTCGGCGCGTGGCCAACCACCGGCAGTCCGTCCGGTGCGACCGGTCGAAGACACGCCGTGTGGTGAACCAGTTCGGCGTCCTCCAGGTACGGAAGTACCTCCACTACGCTCGACATGATGGTGTCCCGGCCGAGGGCAGAAGGTGTTTCGTCGAAACCGACACGCTCTTCCGTAGTCCCACACCACAACAGTCCGTCCGGCTTGGTAGTGGCGTAGTTGTGACCCCAGGACAGCGATACCGCTAGCGGGTCCCCCGGCGCCTGTAGACGCAATATTTGACCCTTCAAAGGCGAGATCGGCATGTCTATGCCGAGCCACTCGGTCGTCTTCCCCATCCACGGACCGGCGGCCAGCACAAAGGCCCCTGCCTCGATCTCTTCGCCCGACTCCAGCCGCACGGCAGAAATATTTCCGGCCTTTCGAGAAACACCCACGACCTCGGCGTTCCGCATTACCGCCCCCGCGCGTTCGGCTGCCTGCCACAACGCAAGAGTGAATTTATAAGGCTCGACCTCGCCAGAGCGGTCAGCCATCAACCCGGCGATAACCGACGGTCCGACACGCGGCTCCAACGCATGGACCGAAGCCTCGTCGTGCCATGACACCCCACCCTTGTAGTGCGCCCGAAGCCACTCATAGGACTCTTTCAGCGCATCGACCTCTACAGGGTTCGTCGCAACGGTCAGAGAAGTTTTGCGACGGTACTCGTACTCAACACCGCTTTCGCCGGGGAGCCGTTCCGCGAGTTCTTTGTGGATAGCGTCTGCGGCCTCGGACAGCGGTAGAACAGGATCGTCCTCGATGATGCCGACTATCGGCGAAAGTCCGCCGTATGCAAATCCCGAGGCGTGGCTTGCGACCGAGTCGCGCTCGATCAGCGTCACGGACTTGCCTTCAAGCGCCAGGAAGTAGGCCGTGGCGCAACCAACAACACCCCCGCCAACAATTACTACATCAGGCGAGTCTGGCATGGTTCTGTATTAGTCCTGAAAGTGCTATCGAAGCCGGAAACTTGTGTAGCTCTCAGCGTCGTCATCGGAAGATCGACTTGCCCGCCGCGCGACACCGCTGTCGATGGCGGCCTGTGCCGTCGCCGCTGCCACGCGGTTAACGACATTGCCGTCGAACACGCTTGGGATTACGAAATCCGGCCCGAGACTGTCCTCGGGGATAACGGACGCCAGCGCCCGAGCTGCGGCGAGTTTCATGTCGTCGTTAATCTCTGACGCACGGACATCGAAGATCCCACGGAATAGTCCGGGGAAGCCAAGTGAGTTGTTGACCTGGTTAGGGTAGTCAGAACGACCGGTCGCCATCACCGAGACGTTGTCCGGCAACTCTTCCGGCGCAATCTCCGGTGTCGGATTCGCCAGGGCGAACACGATGGCGTCGTCCGCCATCCCGGCGATGTCTTCCTTGCTCACCAGTCCCGGACCTGAAAGTCCCAGGAATACGTCAGCGCCTTTGAGCACTTCCGCCAGCGTTCCGCCTTCGTTGTCCGGGTTGGTGTTATCTGCAAACCACTGCTTGAACCGGTTGTCCGAGTAGTCGCGGTCATGTGTCAGCGCACCCTGGCGGTCGAAACCGATGATGTTTTTTACGCCGTGGCTCATCATGATCTTGGCGCAGGCCGTACCGGACGCACCCACGCCCAGCACCGCTACCTTGATGTTCTCAGGTTTCCGACCCGTCACGGCCAGCGCATTTATCAGTCCCGCCAGCATCACTACAGCAGTTCCGTGCTGGTCATCGTGGAATACGGGGATGTCCAACTCCGCCTTGAGCCGTTCTTCGATCTCGAAGCAGCGTGGCGCAGAGATATCCTCAAGATTGATACCGCCAAACCCGGGGGCGATGGCCTTTACGATGTTGACGATCTCGTCAACGTCCTGCGTGTCCAGGCATATGGGCCAGGCGTCCACGCCCGACAGTTCTTTGAATAGAAGGGCCTTGCCCTCCATCACCGGCATCGAAGCCTCGGGACCGATGTCGCCCAGACCCAGTACAGCGCTACCGTCCGTCACGACCGCCACGGTATTCGCTTTGCCGGTCAGTGCCCAAACGGCATCCGGGTCTTCGTGAATGGCCATGCAAACCCGAGCCACGCCCGGGGTGTACGCCTTGGACATATCTTCACGGGTCTTGGCCGGGACCTTGCTCCGCATCTCGATCTTACCGCCAAGATGGAAAAGAAACGTTGCGTCAGAAACGCTACGGATATCGACTCCGTCAATTCCGCCGACCGAGTCGATGATCTTCTGGGTATGTTCCACACCCGACGCGTAGACGGTGAGGTCGCGGACCATTCTCTGATCGCCCGCCGAGATCACATCGATGCCCGCCATGTCACCGCCACACTCGCCGATGCAGGTCGTGATCTTGCCGAGCATGCCCGGCGAGTTGTCGTACTCGGCTCGGATCGTCACGCTATATGCGGGGCCTGTGCTTACCATCTGGACTACCTCGGTCAAATTGTCCCGGTAGAAGGGGCAATATACGGCGGCCCTTGGAGGTCGTCGCGAAACTGTTAGATGAACTTGGACGGGCCCGATCTTACACTCGCCCCATGCTATTACGGCATGAATTGCTGATACGGATTCTGCGTGTTCCGTGAACGTTTTCAGGCGCGGAAGTTGCGACAGGCGGTAGGATATGCACGCTCTGATGCCGATCCGCGGTGTTCAGCAGCTTCCGTGGTGGTTCACGAACCACCTGAAACAAGCACCGACTGCACACGTCTCCGGGAGGACCGATGACCCAGCGAGCCGACTCACCCACCACCCCGCGAGGCCGTTTCACGACGGCTACAGTTACGCGTCGTGAAAACCTGACCGAGGAGCTGTGGCGCCTCTGGCTCAAGCCTGAGCAGGGATTCATGTTCAAGCCCGGTCAGTACTGCACCATCGGAGTAGACGGGATTGAACGCGCCTACTCAATCGTCTCATCGCCACGTGAAGACGAACTGGAACTGTTTGTCGAACTCGTGCCGCCGCCGGACGGCGTGCTGACACCGCTTCTGAACGAGCTCAAGGTGGGCGACACCGTAACCCTTCGCCCGCGCGCCAAGGGCATCTTTGTCCTCAAGCCGACGGTCAAGAATCACCTGTTCATCGCCACCGTCACCGGCGTCGTCCCCTATGTCAGCATCCTCCGATATCACCTGGAGACGCTGGCCGGTCAGGACGACGAGTCAGAAATGCAATCTCCCGGTGATTTCAACTTCTACGTTCTTGAAGGCGCGAGCTACACGGACGAATTTGGATACGACGAAGAGCTGACCAAGCTCGCCGCAGAGCATGACAACATCCACTTCGTCCCGACCGTGAGCCGCCCGACTGAAGAAAAGAACGCAGGGTGGAAGGGCGAGACGGGCCGGGTTAACACTCTCACAGAGAAGTACATCGACAAGTACGGCCTTAAACCCGAGGACACCATCGTCTACGCCTGCGGCAACCCGCAGATGATCGAAGACGTAAAGGAACGCCTCGGCGGAGCCGGATACCAGGTAGAAGAAGAACGTTTCTGGAAGGACGACGACTAGGTCGTCTCCCCCAGTTCACCGAATGAATTAAGACCCCCGTCTGGAGAAACAAATGGCTGACAAGGAACGAATTGGCGTTATCGGTCTCGGCATCATGGGCAAGCCTATGGCGCGAAACTTGATGAGCGCTGGACACCAGGTCGCCGTGTACGACCTGTTCCCGGAGCCGGTAGAAGAGCTGGTTACTGACGGCGCTATCCTCGGAACATCCCCGGCGGACGTTGCTTCGAAATCAGACGTAACCGTCGTCATGGTCCAGAACTCTCCTCAATCGATGACCGTCGCCCTCGGCGAGAACGGAATCATCGAGGCCGCAGACAAGGGCCAACTTGTCGTGGACATGAGTTCCATCGCGCCTCTGGTCTCCCAGCAGATCGGTAAGGAGCTCGAGGCGGCAGGAATCGACTTCCTGGACGCCCCCGTATCCGGCGGCGAACCCGGCGCAATTGAGGGAACACTCGCCATCATGGTCGGCGGAAGCCAGGCTGCATTTGACCGTGCAGCCCCGATCTTTGACGCGACAGGCGCATCTGCAGTTCTCTGTGGCGACGTCGGCGCAGGCGGTTTCACCAAGCTCGCCAACCAGATCTGCGTGGCCGCCAATATCAACGCTCTGGCAGAGGCGCTTGTCCTCACCAGCAAGGCCGGGCTGAACCCGGAGACGGTGTTCAACGCCATCAAGGGCGGACTCGCCGGGTCCAACGTCATGAACGCCAAGGCGCCGATGATGTTCAACCGCAATTTCCAGGCCGGTTTCCGTGTCGAACTGCATCTCAAGGACATCAACAACGTGATGGACACGGCCCAGCAGATGGGTGTGCCGCTCCAGATGAGCGCACAACTTCAGCAGGTGCTTCAGGCGCTTTTCAACGAAGGCAACGGGACCGACGACCACGCCGGAATCCTCAAGTACGTCGAGGCGATGGCCAAGGTCGAAGTCAAAAAGGACTGATCGTCCGATGCGCCCCTTCTTCCTCCGGGAAGACGCGATCGCTCACTCCAGAACGTTAACCGCCGCCGCTTACCCGGCGGCGGTTTCGCGTATCCACACTTTTTGATCTTTACGCCTGGAGTTCGGCCAGTATCTCGTCCATGATCCCAAAGCCCGAACCCCAACCGCCGCCGAGATTGTCCTTCGCACCCACAAACGCGGCAACCTGCGCGTCCGTGGCCTCGTGGGGAGCCCAGACAAATCGCATGTTGGTTTTCTCGCCCGCATCCTCAAATGTCACGGTTGTCGACAGGGTGCCTGGCCAATCGGGCATCATCGGGTTCGGCGCATTGTTCCAGTTCGAGTCCACTCCCGATTCCAACCAGGAGATGCGTTCCGGCGGCTGAATTTCCTGGAACTCAATCTTCACGAAGTGTGAGTTCTCGCCCATTTTCATCTCGTGAAGCCACTGCCCACCCGGTTTCAAATCGAACTCGTGGATAACCGTTTCCACGTTTGGGCCGTACCACCGGGCCAGAAACTCCGGCTCGGTCCACGCACGCCATACCAGTTCCCTGGGAGCGTCAAACTCCCGCTCCATCACAAATTCGGGCTTCTCACTCACCGTGTTCTCCTTGTTGGTTGATCTGTTTCATCTCACTGAGTAGAACGTCCAGTTGATCGAAACTTGAGTTCCAGAGTTCTCGGAAATCGGTCAGCCATGCGACAGCCGCTGCCAGGTTGTCTGCCTTCAATTTCGCCGGTCTCCGCTGTTCATCGATCTCTCTCTCCACCAGCCCTGCCCGCTCCAGTACCTTCAAGTGCTTGGACACCGCAGGCTGGCTGATTTCGAACGGTTCTGCGATTTCATTTACCGAAGCCTGACCATGAGACAGCCGGGTCAGAATGGCTCGACGTGTTGA
This sequence comes from Chloroflexota bacterium, assembly GCA_018650185.1. Classification (GTDB taxonomy): domain Bacteria; phylum Chloroflexota; class Dehalococcoidia; order Lucifugimonadales; family Lucifugimonadaceae. The sequence continues at coordinate 6,216 of JABIGL010000174.1, read as the reverse complement.
ATCAGCCAATGCGGCGAAGATGGCATCAAGATTTGGTGCTGTACTTATATAACCGATATGTTCCATAACCATATGGTAGTACGAGAAAAACAACCCGTCAAACGCAGATAAGAGCGGCAATCGTCCCGGCAAATCCGGGATACGCCAACCAGGACGCCAAGTCATGCATTGAAGCCATCTGGGAGTCGTACTTTCACGGGACGCCCATACAATGTGATCCCGCTCAGTCTGAAACGTGACAATCACCAACCGGAGAAATTTCCAGCATGACCAACCCGCGCATTAAGATCACCGATGTCCGGTCCCGTAACCTCAAGGTCATCAAGGAGGTCGGTGAACTCGAACCGGCGTGGAGCGTCGGGACAATGTCCCAGTTCCGCATCGGTGGCGGATCATTTGTAGAGATCCAGACCGACCAGGGGATCACCGGGATCGGGTCGGCGGTGAATCCCGCCCTGATCCCTTCGATCAAAGAACTGCTGGTAGGTAGAGATCCCTTTGATGTCGAGCAGCTCGATGCAGAGATGCGTTATTACATCCGGGGCGGCACCGGATACCAGGGGACCGCTGGCGTCGATATCGCCCTCTGGGACATCGTCGGCAAGGCCGCTGGACAGCCGCTATACAAGCTCTGGGGCGGCGGCAAGGACCGCATAATCCCATACGCCTCCATGTACGTCCTCTCTACTCCGGAGGAACGAGCGGATATGGCGACCTCGCTCGCCGACGAAGGCTGGAAGGCGATCAAGCTACGCCTGCACCACCAGACGATCGAAGAAGACCTCCGCACTTTTGAGATGGTGCAGGACGCCGTCGGCGACCGGATGACCGTCATGGTCGACGGCAACCAGGCGCAGTCAGCAGGCACATGGCAACCCGGCATCCAGTGGGATTTCCAACGGGCCATGGACACAGCGATGGCGCTGGACGCGATGGGCTGTTTCTGGCTTGAAGAGCCACGGCTGCGCTACGCTTACGATGAACTGAGCCGGATGAATAACGCCGTTTCAATGCCAATAGCAGGTGGCGAGAACAACGTCGGCCTACACGAGTTCGTGGACATGGTCGAGAAGAACACCTACGACCTCCTCCAACCTGAAGGCCAGGTCCTGGGCATCACCACGCTCAAGAAGGTCGGCGTGCTGGCGCAGGCTTACAACAAGCAGATCGTCCCGCACCACGGCGGCGGCAACATCGGCGTCATCGCGCACATGCACCTGATTGCCACATGGCCGCACGCACCGTTCATGGAGTTGCTAAACGACCCGCCGATCGGCGCCTACACAAACGGCTTCTCCATCATGAGTAACCACCCGGTCGTCAAAGACGGCTACATCGACATGCCGCAGGGCCCCGGACTGGGCGTAGATATAGATCCTGACCTGATCCTGGACGACTAGGTCAATAGCATCACCCAGATACTCACTGAGTCCGGAGGGGTCGTTCGGGAACGGCCCCTCCAAGGATTCGGAGGAATACCAGGAATAGCAGCGCACCGCTGGTGGCGAAATACATGATTTGCGCCCATCCGGATGCTCCATCTGTGCCCGCGTAAACAGCGTGTGCCAGCGCCAGGGCGTACATCGGGAAGGCAAGGTAGTGGAACCGACGCCAGTTTCGATTGCCAACAATACGACGCAGGTAAGTCGAGAAAGTAATCGCCAGCCCAAGGTACGCGGTAACTACACCTGCAGCGACGGGAAGGGTTCGGTAATCCGAGGCTCCGGGTATCAAGATCCACGAGAGCGGGGCCGAAAGCCATCCATCGCCTATGAGCGATACCACGTGTATGCCGAGGGCGGCCGTCATCAGGTATGCGGAAAAGCTGTGGACATCGAAAACTTCTCCCGCGGGAATTAGCATCCGTCCGATTCGGGAAGAACTGGACAGACCGGCCACCATCGACAGCCAGAGAAGCAGATAGGTGACGACTCCGGATGCCCTCGCCGCATGCCACGGCACCGGATCAGGCGCTACAAGCAGGAGCGAAATAGCGGCCGCCACGATGCCAACGATCCACAGGATCTTGGTCTGGCCGCTCATCCTGACCACGCCATCGCCCTCGGTTCCTCAAGCCTCAAATTAGACCATCCGGATGATTCCAGGATATCTCCGTCAGAGAGCACCAGGATCCCTTCCGTATCTCGAAACGAGTCCAGTAGAGTCAGCCCCTCTTCAGCGCCGAGGACAACGACCGACTTCGCAAGAACCTCGGCTGATTCAGCAGATCGCCCCACCACCGTTGCCTGAATCACACCTGAGTTCGTGGGAATCCCGGTCGTCGGATCGATTATGTGGTGGGCGCGGCCATCGCCGCTCGCCCACGAACGCGCCCTCACGCTTGAAGTAGATACGCCACCCGATTTCACTGCGATCACGTCAATAAGTTCATAAGTCCGATCGGGGTGTGCAACGCCCACCATCCACGGGCCTCCGTCCCTCTTCCCTCCACGGATGGCAATGTCACCACCGGCGTCCACGAACATTCCCGTCCCATCACTTGAGAGGTCACAGGCGCGGTCTGCTGTCCAGCCCTTTACGATCCCACCGGAGTCGATTCGTACCCCTTCTGCAAGTTCGATTTGCGGATGGCCTGTGTCGCGCTCGTGAATCTTCAGCCCACACGTGGCACCGGCGACTGGCCTTGGCAAACCAGCCCTAATACACCCGGTCATCGAGTCGAAGTCGACGTCATATCCGGCCGATTCGAGCGCCGAGAGTATCGACGGATTAAACGCGCCGCCTGTGATTTCGAACCACTTGATCGACCGGGCGGCTACGTCTAGTAAGTCCCGTGACGGACGATCCAGAAATCCCATCCGATTCAATTCCGACAGTTCGCTGTCGGCGGCGAACCGACTAAATCGTTGCTCCGCTGCTCGAAACAAACATGCCACTTCGTCCAGTCGCCCGTTTGCCTCTCCAGAAGGCGCTGGTTCCTGATCGACAACGACCTGAATTTCAGTCCCCATACTCCGGAATAACCGCGTAGATCGGGCGAGATTTATGGTCGTCATGACGCCCTCGTCACCACGTCCGGGAACGGGATCACCCACACCGGCGGCTGAGCAGTCTGTTCCGGGGCGGTCGACCGGGCCGCAGGCTCCGTCAACACCGGCGCAAGCGATTCAGGTTGCGGGAGCGGGGACGACGGAGAGACTTTTGGTGCAGGCTCGTCATAGCTCCATGCAGCGTACATAAAGACAGCAACGAAAACAGCCGTAGCACCCACGGTCACCCCTGATCTCCATCTCCGGGAGTCCGTGGAGCGTGGATTACGATCACCAGTTCCGGACGCGGAATGGTTAGTCATCGTCGTCGTGATCGAAGGCCAGGCGCTCGTACCGATCGTCGTCGTGGTCATCGTCGTCGTCGTGATCTCGCTCATCGTCACCGAACAACAGATACTCGTACCGGCCGTCTTCATCATCATCGTGCCTCCCCTCGCGCTCGTCATCGTCGTCGTCGAAATGTTCGACGGAGCGAGGAGCCGCTTGAGAGGATGGTGCCGGGGCGAGCGATCCATCTGGATAGACATAGATCGGCTCAACGGTCTCGGCGGGGAGTGCAGCCTGGCCAACTGGATCAATGGTCGGGCCGTCATTTGCCGGGACGCCAATCACCGGGGTGTTACTCACCGCCCCAGCATTGTTCGAGCCTTGTGGACCCAGGGCGGCGTAACTGGCGGCAGCGGCCACCACGGTCAGTACTGCAAAAGCGGAGGCAAGAAGAACCCTTGCCGTCGTAACGGAATTCAATACTCCGGTTCCTTCCGGTAGTCGTCTTATGCCTCCCCTGGACGGATCATAGGACCGAAATGTGAAGAAACCGACAATCGGAAGGTCTGGTAATCCCGCTCACCCAGTGGCTTAGCGCCCGCCGGTCACCTCAATCACCGTCCCCGTGATGTAGCTCGCATCGTCTGACGCCAGGAACGTCACCGCCTTTGCCACCTCGTCCGCCGTGCCGGGACGACCCAGCGGAATCGCCTCCGCCATCGCCTCCTGCGATGCCCGTTGCATCTCCTCGTAGCGACCCCGCACGCGTGCTCCCTCTTCTGTCAGGATGAAGCCCGGCAGGACCGCGTTCACGTACACGCCCGAACGCCCGAGGTCTCGCGCAAGCTGCGCCGTCAGACCGATGATCCCGGCCTTCGCTGCGGCGTACGGAAGCCGTATCCCGGAGGTGTTCAGTGGCCCGAAATGCCCCTTGGCGTTGGATGATGACAGGTTGACTATTCGACCGTATCGACGCTTTCGCATGTGAGGGACGACGGCCTTGCAGCACAGGAACGCGCCCTTCAGATTCAGGTCAACCTGCGCGTCCCAACGGTCCTCGGTGACGTCCTCAATCCGGAGCACGCCTTCGTTACCGCTGCCTCCGGCATCGTTCACGAGTATGTCAATATCTCCCAGCTCACCTACCGCCAATTCCACCATCGCGGCCACGGACCCGGAATCCGTCACATCTACCGTGGTCGCCGTGGTCTTGCCACCGGCGCCCCGTATCTCCGCCGCCACGCTCTCGACCTTTGCACCCTGGATATCCGCAAGGAGCAAAGTCACGCCCTTGCCAGCGAGATCCGCCGCAACCGCTCGTCCAATACCTTGCGCCGCTCCCGTGATGATTGCCGTCTTGCCTTCAAATGTCATATGGACTCCTTTTGCTACCCGCTGACCGACAACTTCCCGGCCGAGTAGCCGCCGTCTACGAAGATCACCTGCCCATTGATGTACTCGGCGGCCGATGACGCCAGGAACGCAACAGCCGATGCGATATCTGACGACGCTCCCGGACGCCCCATCGGCACCTGCCCCACGAACGCTTTCTGGTACTCATCACTGGGTGTGGGCTTCACCTCTGACCCTGTGAGCGTCATCCCCGGCCCAACAGCGTTAACCGTAATTCCGTGCTGCCCCAGTTCCAGCGCCAGAACCTTCGTGAACTGGATGATTCCGGCCTTGGATGAAGCATATGCGCTGGCACCCGGTCGCGCGTTCGCCCCGGCGGTGGAAGTGATGTTCACGATGCGACCGCCTTCATCCTGAGAGACCATCTGCCGTGCCACCGCCTGGCTGCACAGGAAGTTGCCTTTGAGGTTCACAGCCATCACGCGATCCCAGAACGACTCTTCCATCTCCAGGATCCCGGACTCTCCGCTGACCCCGGCATCGTTTACCAGTATGTCGATCCGGCCGAATGCCTCCACCGCAGACATAACCATCGCACCAACCGCGCCAGGATCGCTGACATCGACTTCAAACGAAGCAGCTTTACGACCCGTCCCACGAATCTCCGTGGCAACAACCCCAGCGTCCGAACCCAACAGATCCGCCACCATCACATCAGCGCCATCGCCAGCCAGCCGCAACGCAATAGCACGACCAAGCCCGTGAGCACCACCGGTGACAATGGCCGTCTTGCCTTCAAGTGTCATGTTGTCGCTAATACCTATCTGATATTCACCCCGTCGATGTCGGAACTGGATTCCCGTCTGCACGGGAATGACGCTCATAACTTGTCCACGAAAGGGTCACCGCCCTTCATCACCATCTTGATGTTGTCGCGATCACCCAGCAGCGACACGTTCTTTGACATATCTCCGTCGACGATCACCACATCTGCCAGCTTGCCCACCTCGAGCGTCCCAATTTGATCGCCCAACCCGACGCACTCCGCTGCCGTCCCGGTCGCCGCCTTGATCGCCTGCAGTGGCGTCATTCCCCGCTCCACCAGGATCTCGATCTCCCGATAATTCTTGCCGTGAACGAAGCCGCCCATATCCGTTCCGGCGGCCACCTTCACCCCTGCCTCCATCGCCGCGTGCAGACTGCGCTGGTGAACGTCCTTCAGCGCACGCGCCCGTTCCGCCATATGAGGTGGTGAGTTCTCGGCGTGATATTCGTATACGGCGAAGGTTGGAACGTAAAACTGGTCGTTGTCGGCCATCATCTTCAACAGGTCCGGTTGCTCCACCAGGTATCCGCCATGCTCGATAGAGCCAGCGCCCTCCTCCACCGCGTATCGCAGCCCGTCGCCCGCAAGCGCGTGGCACATCGTGCGAAGCCCTTTTTCTGACGCTTCTGCGACTATTGCTGCGACTTCATCCCGTCCGAACGACGGATCAAACGGTCCGTGCCCCGGCCGAGACGCGCCGCCGCCGGTAGTGGCGAACTTGATCACATCCGCACCAGCGCGCCAGATCTCACGCACCTT
>JABIGL010000029.1 GCA_018650185.1 Chloroflexota bacterium | reverse complement strand
GGGGATCGAAGCATCACGATCTCCTTGGACACCCTCCTTGCCACTCAGGCGGTGTCGGCGTGAGTAACAACAACAACAGAGGAGACAGCCATCATGGAAGCAACACCAGAACAGATCGCCGGATACAAGGCTGAGGCCCAGTCGGTAACCCAAGCCGACGGGTCAGTTCGCTACTACATCCGGCGCACGCAGCACGGACGAAACTTCATGGGCGGTATGCGGCTCACGGACTGCTGCGCCGCCGTCTCCACCTACATGGACGACGGCGCTGGCGGTCAGGAACTCTCCTGCAAAGCCTGCTACCACGAGGTCGACAACGGCCAAGGCGACGGCGATCAGGTTCTCAACGCTAACGGCACTATCACCGGCCACGGGGATCGAAGCATCACGATCTCCTTGGACACCCTCCTTGCCACTCAGGCGGTGTCGGCATGAAGCAGTCGAACCTCACCAACCTCGTCATCGACGCCATCCGGCACGGCGACGCTTCAGCCTCAGGCCGCAAATGGCAGGCGTCCTACACCGACGGCATCGTGTCCGTCTACCATTTCAGCACGCACCTGATCGACGTCACCCGAGGCGGCATCGTCACCCCGGTCAACCCCGGCTGGGGATCAACAACCGACCGGTGCGGCATCCGCAAGATCACCGCCGGATACAACGGCCACGAAGGCTCCGTCGGCTACCGGGAACTCTTTGAGGAGGTCGCGTAATGCTCATCATGGTCAAGACCATGCGACAGGTCGACGCTGACGATGGGCTGCTGACCGTCGTCCCGCTGAACGGCGAGCCGTTCCAGTTGGATACCCGAGAGTGCGTCGCCAAGTGGGACGCATACCGTCGGACTCGATACCTCAGCCCTCACACGATCCGAACCTGCTGGGGCACCGACCCGGCCACCGGCCAGCCTCGGGAGATCCCGTGGGCCGACGTCAAGGAGGTCACAGCATGATCGCCGTCCTATACATGACGAACCCGATGTGGCAGTTCATCATCGGCCCGTTCACCCTCATCGGCATCGGCTACTGGCTGCGAGGCGCACTCGACCGATGGGACAGCCGCAGCCCTGTCACACCCGGACCCTATGATTGGAACAACGAGGAGGACCACGGATGAGCGAACCATTGAAGCACCGGGCGATCTGCCACGACGACGAAGGCCGACTGGAGTGCGTCTGCGAACTCCGCAAGGGACTCGACCACCGGCAGGCCGAACTCCTGAGCCGGGCCGAAGCCGACCGCCTCGTGGAACAGAACTCGCTGATCGTTATGGCTGCTGTCATGGGAGCGATGCGGTGAGCGCCCTCAACGGGCAGATGCCCCACACCTACGACCACCAACCCGGTGACGGCTGGTCCTACTCGGTGCTGATCTCCGAACTCCCCCATCACGGTTTCATGGGAGGCGGCAGCCCCAGCGACTATGTGGTCGTCACCGTCTGGCGACCGTTCGACCGGGGTATCGGACGGACCTACGTCATGCAGAAGCACGGGACGCTCACCGACCGATACGTCCAAGAGAAGTTCTGCCACGGACTCGACGACCGGGAAATGATTCACAACATCGCCGACGCGATCCGGCACACACTGGGACGCCCACCACTCGACGAGGAGAACTGGCTGTGACGATCTACCGACGGCTGACGTTCGTCGTCGCCGATATGAACGTCGGCGAGGACGCTGAACTACTGCCTGCCGTCCTCACAACGATGGGGGCCGTCGAGACACCGTTCATCGGCGGGACCGGGATCATGCTCATCGACGTCGACGAGACGCCGCTGTCCCTGTCCGAGATCGAGGTGCCCGTCCCCCTCGCCGCTCAGGTCGAGGTGTTGGAGTTCCCTGAGACGTTCTCCTCAGCCAAGGACAACGACTCCGACCCGTTCGCCTGACCGGGAACCCCGGCGTGGTTCAACCTCTTACACCGAGGGCACCGCAACCGGTACGGGGTCGACACCATCTCGGCTAACAGTTTCTCGCAGCCGACGCACCGAACCCGGAACAGCGTCTCCCGAACTAGCGGGGCGGCACCCTCACCGTAGATGTCGCCCATCTCACAGCGCCTTGACCGCCGTGAAGTTGCACGAGAACAACATCCGTTCCTGATCGTCTCGCATCAAAGCGAACGGCGACTGGGTGGCTTCGATCTTGTAGTACGCGGTCGAGGTCAATGTCTCGTTGATGACCTTCGACAGCGTTTTCATAATGTCGACAGCCAGCGACTGGCAGGTCGAGTACGACGCCGCTCGTGTGTGGCACATCAGCCCGGCGTTCTCGATCGGCGGGGCCGAGTTCGCTCCGAACACATCGTCCGGGGCGGTTCCTGCTGTCTCGTAGATAGCGACGCAGGTGTCGGGATCTTCGGGGAGCCGCCCGAGGAACAGGTTGGTGCCGAGCGTCAGCGTCACAGCGGTGACGTTCGCTGCCATGAACGTGCCTACGTCGTCGAGCATCCCCATCAGGTAACCCGCTTGATCGCGGCGATGAGCCGGGGGACGACCGTTGCCTGATGTCGCTTCGCTGGCATCTCCAGATACTTCGCTGCCCGTGTCTGACCGGGGATGCCCGGTCCGGTGCCGGGTGGCTTGGCTGACTTCGCCGGGTGAAAGTAGTCCTCGTTCTCATGCTGGATGAGTGCGTAGGGCGCAGCCGGGCCTCCGTACTCGACGCTGCCGTTGAACCCGACTGGGGTCGGCTTCTTCGTGACGACCTGCGACCCGGACAGGATGCCCTCGTCGAACGGAACCAGTCCCCGAGACTCCTGAGCGATCGCATCAGTTATCTGGCTCATCTCCTGAGCGACCGCACCGACGATCTTGACGTCAGCGGTTTTCAGCAGACGCTTCAGTTCGTTGATGCCCGTGACCTTGACCGGCATTACTTGTTCCCCACATACGCAACGACACCGACCTGACCCAACGGGTCTTTCCGAGTCTCAACCTTGACAAGCGGACGGGTCGCACTCACCGGGGCACCCAACGTGATCTGATCCTCGACGTTCAACGTCAACGACGAATCAGGGATGTAAACCACCCACGCGATCTTCACGAGGTCATCCATGTCACGCTCAGCCTCGTTGGCGCGCCGGATATAGCAGTCGTAGGTCGTTACTGCACCGCTGAACGCCCGCTCGCCGTAGTTGTTGACCGTCGACGTCGTGCGAATATCGGTCGTGTCCGGCGTCATGTTGACCTTCAGGTCCGTCATAAACTGTGCCGACGGCTGCGCCATTACTCAGCCCCCGCCCACAACGGTTTGAGATCCTGCTCGGTGTTGCCGTCCCGAGTGTCGTTGAACTGGCCCTTGTAGAAACCGGGCCGCACCATGTTCGTGTTCGCCCAGTCGAGTTCCTTATCGGAAATCGTGACGCCGCCCGCATACGGGGTCGGGACGCTGCCCTCACGCCCGGCGAGTTCGAGTAGTTCCGTGGCCTGATCCCGGTACGCCTTCGCCTTCTGGCTCATCGACACCTTGAGGTCGCCGACGGACTGGTCAGCGAGCCGCGAGAACTTCGACGCGATCAGTAGGCAGCACCGGTACGCCGCGTTGTAGAGCGCCGTCGTTGCCGTGTCCGACCCGGTGAGTTGGTTGTTGACCCACGCGACCTCGGCGTCGTTGAGGAGTTGATCGTTAGTGTCCGTGTCGCCGCACAGGAACCGGATCGCATCCCTCGCGTTCGCTGCCGGGTCACCGCCGTAGGTCCAAGCCATGTTTCGCTCCTAACGTGCGTCGAGCCGGAGGCCGGGGCGAACCCGACCCCCGGCTCGATGCCGTGTTCTGGAAGTGAGGCTAGTGCTTCACTATGAGGTCACGTTGGACAGGAAGTAGCCCAGAGCCGAGGACACGATCTTGAAGTCGAAAGCGGCTTCAATCTCGATCCGGTCGGCCCGGCGCTCCTCGATGCGGTAACGGCTAATCGCCGCCCCTGCACCAAGTCCCGCCGACACGCCAGTCCAGACCATGTTGTACCCAGCGGAGGGCACCATCAGTCCGGGATTGGCAGGCGTGTAGCAGACCAGCACATCCTTGTCACCGATCTGCGAATAGGAGGCCGAAGCACCCTCCGCAGCGGTGTTGTATGTGCCAGCCATGACCAGTACTCGGTCGACGCCGAACAGTCGGGCGAGGAGATCCTCGGTGACTGACTCCTGCGACGTGTACTTGATCCGGTCCACGATGTCACTGTTGTCGACCAAGGCGCTGAACACCTTGTAAGACATGATGACTGTGTTCGGGACATAGCCGGTGTTGGTGAGCACGGTGTTCTTCGCCGTCTCAATGTTGGCAATCGGAGTCGACGAAGCAGCATCCCAAAGAGTTCCGGGTGTTGAATCGGTGCCCCATACGCCAGTCACGAACGAATCGGCTGCCCACTGGACTTCCTGACGAATCAGCATCTGCTGAGTCAGGAACCGGGTGGCATCCATGTCCATGTTGAGTGGCGAATCAGCGTTCGCTCGGGTCTGGTCACCGATGTCCTTGTGAAGCGCGTACACATCGCAGGCGTAAGTCGCCGTGCTGAGTGAGTACCCGGTTCCAGCGGACTCGGTGCCGTCTGCTCGCTTCTGTACCTGATCACGGAAGAAGTCAGCCTGCGAGTATGTGAAATACTTGTCGGTCTGCTTGTTCACGTTGACGGTCGGGAACGCTCGGCTCGCGACGAAGGCGTAAGCCTCCTGCATGTACGCCACTGACATATTCGTCAGGATTGCGTCTACATGAACGTCGGTTGATGTTGGCTGTGGCATGGTTCAGTCCCCCTACGCCGCTCGGCTGTTCGTGATGTTGATGAAAGCCGTGAACGTCTCACCAGCCGAAGCCGCACCAATCGCCTGCCCGCAGACATAAACGGTGGTGTCGGTTCCTGCGACAATGGCGTCAGCCTGACCGTCAGCGGAAGTCCCGAGGATGTTGCCAGCGGCGATTGTGCCGTCGGCGCTCATCTTGGAAAGACCGTGAGTGGTCACGATTGCAGCCTGACCGCTTGTCGGCTTGTTCTGCAACACCCCAATCGGTACGTCCGTGATTGCTGCACAGACGGTGACCTGAGTCGCCGACGACAACTTCACGAAGTAGTACTGCTTGGTTGACAGGTCAGCCGAGGCGGTGAGTTCACCGAAAGTAGACTGTTGGCCTTCGTATGCAGCCATGTCCTACACCCCCGCTTCTGACCGGTACCTGTTGTACAGGTCCGGGTTTTCGAGAGCCACAAGGCCGATGGCCTCGGGCTGGTTGCTCGCCCGGCCTGCTTCGACAGCAGACTTGGCGAGGGCTTCGATCTGCTCGTACGCGTCCGTGGACGAGTCGAGGTCGTTGCCCAGTTCCTTCAGGACTCCGGCTTCGGACAGAGCCGCTGCACAGCCGTCGAGGATTTCCTCAACAACTGCCGTGGCTTCTGCGTCCGCGCCTCGGAGTGAACGAAGAACCGGAGCGAAATCGGCGGCGACGACACCCGGAAGGATGCGCCACGCTGATACTCGCTCGGTGGCCTTCTCCATCTCGCGCTCTTCGCGCAACGAAGCCGCCTCAGCGGTTACGTCGTCGAAAGCCTTGCGGAGATCAGCCAGTTCCTTCGTCACGGATTCCGAGGGGCTGTCGTCGCTCTTGAGCAGCGGGGCTGGTTCGATGACCACCTCAGGCTCGTCGATGACAACATCTTCTGCCGGAGCGTCTGTCGTGGTTGTGAGGTCCACGGTTTGTTCTCCTTGATCGGTGGTCTGTGATTCGTCCCGTACTTCGGTGAGTACCTCGTCCAAGACGGCAGCCGAGTCCTTGCGGACCAGCCACCCCTCGTACAGATGCGCCGGGTGGTCAACACCTGACGTTTCTTCGATCTCAAGATCGACGAGTTTCTTCGTGTTCGGCATGTCACCTCCGGTGGGACACGGCGCAGGTTACATGGTTGTGATTCGTTTGTCCTGTATCTGGCTTCGGGGTGTGCAGGCTGGCCGTCAGACGGGCGTACAGGCGTCGTCTTGGGATGCGGGAGTCGTGTCGGGTAATCGGGCCGGAATCGGGTTTGAGGCCGTTAGATCGCCTGTTTGAGAAATCTGAGAAATGTCCCCGAATACCCTTGCCCCGGCTAGGTCTATGTGTAATAATAAAGACATGGAAACAACCACCAAGACCCACGAAGTCCAGACCGACGAGCGGATCGCCCAGACCTACGGCGAGTTCCTCGCAGCCACCTACGACGCACCCAAGAGCACCGACCCTCGCACGCTCGACGAGTACGCAATCTGGGAGAGCGCCGAGAACGAGTACGACGGCTGGAGCCGCTTCTTCGCAGTCCCCGGCGGACACATCCACTCGTCGATGAACTGCTCGACCTGCAACCGGGTAACCAACCAGTCAGGCCAGACCTTCACCGCCTTCGCATGGCTCCCGGCACTCTCCGGCCTCACCGCCGCCGACGCAATCGCCGCCCACGGCCACGCCCTCTGCTCGGTCTGCTTCCCGAACGCACCGGTCAGCGACACCAACAAGAGCGTCAAGATCGCCGACCCGGTGCAGGAAGCCCTCGCAGCCCGCAGGGAGCGCAACATCGCCGAGGCGCAGGCCCGGTACGAGGCAGCGATCACCCCGGAACTCGACGCCCTAGTCGTCGCCTTCATCGAAGCCGAAGCCGCCCAGAAGGCTTACACCCGGACAGTCGAGCCGAGCGAGTGGTACCAAGGACCAGCGTTCGAGGCAAGCAAGGCCGCATACGCCGCCCTCAACGCCGGGATGCCGGAAGGGTTCGACTTCTACACGAGGGCCAAGGATCTCGGAGTCCGGTAGCAGCCCCGGCGAGTGCAGGCTGGCCGTTAGCCGGGCGTAGGGGCGTTGTCTGGGCCTGCGGGGGTCGGGTCGGGTAACCGGGCCGGAATCAGGTTTGAGG
>JABIGL010000157.1 GCA_018650185.1 Chloroflexota bacterium | reverse complement strand
GGTTGGCTTGCTGAGAGTTCCGAGTCCCCACCCGAGTACGGGTTTGCCGAGCGAGTGCATGTACCGGGTAGCGCGGTAAGACGACGGAATGCGGGGGTCTGCTGACACAATCAAAGCGTCGGGGTCAGATTCTTTTAGCCAGCGTTTGTACCCCCGCTGCCAGCAAAGGTAGAGCCCGCCATTGCCGAAGTGGAAATTATTGGCGGGGACATGTCTGGGGCCGATCATATCATCCGTGACCACGATCCCCTCTTCCGATCTCGGAGTCCCGGCAAATACATCCAACCCGTCGTCGCAGTACGTCGATAGTCTTTCGAAGAATGGAGCACGGTACCGCGGAAGAACCCTCTGCTGAAGGCCAACTTTTCCGGGGAAGGTTTGCGTCATTCAGGGAGCCGTCTTCTGTATGGGCGTAAACGAGCCGGGCGGAGACGAAATAGCGACCGAAGTTTGGTGATGGGTTAGGTGAACTCGCCGGGTGAGATCGCCGTTGGCGATGCGAACTGCATGCCATCGTCACTCCCGGTCGATTCCGAGGACTCACCGTATGTAATGAGTCGCTGCAGCTTGGCGACGGGGATTCGTGACACAACCTTGGCGATACCGTTCAGGTCTTCTCCCTGTACGGCAATCTGGTCGTTGATCATGTCCACCTGCTCCTGGCTCTGGGAGAACCGTACCCGGAGCGGCTGATCCAGTTGGAGCGGCTGCGAGGCGAAATCCTCTGTCAGGAGCACGCGGAAGTCATAGGTGAACTGGTCGTCGATCTCGGTACCCAGCTCAAACATGTTTCGTTTGCGGTTGGCGCTGTAGCGCTGGAGTTGATCCAGGTACGCGCTGTGCTCTTCGTAAGATTCCGGTGCCGTCTCTTTGACCACTTCACGTGCGACACCGAATGCAGCGTCATGTATGTCATCGACGAGATCAAGCAACGCTATAGCGCGGTGTCGGAACAGCACGTTATTTCCGAGTTCTCCTTTGACGTATCGCTCAATCGTCTCAGGGCTGCTCTTGGTAAACGCTTCCAGTTCGGAAGGGTTCTCCCACAGCTCCGACTCTGTAGCTTCGTCAAACGACGCAAACAGGTCTGTGAGCGCCGGACTGAGGGACTTGCGTCGCTCGTGGAGGATAGACAACAAAGAGGAAGGCTGTATTCCCAGCGTCCCGAGGAAGCCGTACAACTCGAACAGGATGCGGTCCTGGTAGAACAATCCCATCGTCAGGGCTAACGAGCGGCACTCCAGGTAGTCCTCATGCGGCAGCGTGTTCGTGTAGACGCAGACCTCTTCGAACTCCGCTGAGAGGATCTGTCGGTCCTTAAACTGGTACGCACCGAAGCAACGTGGAACGACCCGATACTCGGTCCCGATCTCCCATCGGCCTCGCTCTTCATCGGTCGCAAGAACGGTGCCTTCCAGGAGCATCAGCGTGTAGAGCGGGATGAACTTGAGGCCGGCGTCAGCGAGCTGAAATACAGTACCGAAGTGCTTCTCTTTCGTGTCGCCCGGCAGCCCGAGGATCACCTCGGAATAACTGTTGGCGTTGAGCCGATTGGCCACCTTTGTGACCTCGATCAGCTTTTCTGCGGAGATGTTCTGCCGCTTGATGTTCTTCAGTACATCGGCGTCCAGCGTTTGGACGGAAGCCGCCAGTCGAAGGCTGCCTTCGAGGATCTCGGCGCAATCCAGGACGCGCTCCTTCTGATTCTTCCCGGTCGACACCTGAAGGTGGTAGGGGTAGTCGTACTCCCGTTTAACTTTGGCTATGGCGTGAGATGCGTCCAGGTCCTGTTTGTACATTCCGAAGTTGAGGTCGGCCAGCGTCAGGACTTTGCCCTCATACCTCTGGGCCACGTACTCAAGCTCTGCTTCAAATCGGTCGATGGACTTCCGGTAGACCTTGGTTCGGTCCGATATGCCGTCGACGCAAAAGGTGCAGGTGAAAGGGCATCCACGGTTGGTCTCAAGCAGAGGCGTTAGCGGGACTTCCTTCAGGAATTCGTCCAGGTAGCCCTCTAAATATGGCGAGGGAACCTTGTCGAGGTCGGATACGCGCGGACTGATATCGTCTGACTTGATGAAACGCCCATCTACCAGGGCATGAACGCCGCTTCCGCCCGACAGGACGCCGTGCTCGATGTCCCGGGTCTCGTACCAGTCGTCGACGAAGTTGGTGAAGGGCTCTTCACCCTCCCCGATTATGTAGACGTCCACATTCGGGTGCTGCTCGAGCCACTCTTTACGCTTGTGATCTTCCAGAGGGTAGTTGGGTCCTCCGAAAACGATCACCGTCTCCGGGTAGTCACGCTTGATTTCGGTGGCTATCGAATACGAAAGATCCAGGTTCCACATGTAGTTGGAGAACCCGACGACGGCAGGCTGTCGCTCGATGAACGCGTCGATGAACTGCTGGGGATCTTTGAACAGGTCGACTTCCAGCGTGTCGGCGTGCCGCGAATACTCGTGGATCCATGCCTTGATGCAGGCGACCGGATACGGGGTAAGTTCGGCCGCGTAGCCCTGAGACGTGTGCGTCAGGTCGCCCAGGAATACGAGTCGGTCGTTCACTAATACATCTCCGTTACGGTTCATGTGGGCCCACCGCGTAGCCAGGCAGGCCGGGTCACTTCCCATCGGGAAAACGCGCCTGACTTATCCGGTACCGGGTTTCAGCATGCCACAACAACTTTATTTGGCACGAGGGTGAAACCTACAGTTATGCCAGAAAACGCTTGACCGCTAATTGAAGCGTCTCGACACGTTGGAATGGTTCTTCTTCAGGCAGAGGATTTTCAAGACGATCTTTCGGAACTATCAGCGTCGCGGTTGCTCCGAGGGCTATAGCCGGAATGAGGTCTGTGACCTTGTCCCCGATGGCGATGCTTTTTGAAGGATCAATCGCCAGATCCGCTATCGCCCGTCGATACATAGCGTCGCCCGGTTTCCGACAATCACACTCAATGTTGTAGGGCGGGACCGTGCCTTCGGTGTGGTGCGGGCAGTGGTAGTAACGATCAATGTGTGCACCGCTATCGGCCAGTTGGCGAGACATTTCCGTATGAAACGCGTGGACGTCGGCCTCTGTGTGGAAGCCTCTTGCGATGCCTGACTGATTTGTGACCACAGTGACTTTGTAGCCGTGGGAATTCAACGTCAGAATCGCTTCTACCGCACCGGGAGTGAATTCCAGATCTTCCGGTTTCGCGACGTACCCCGCGTCCATGTTTATCGTGCCATCACGGTCCAGGAACGCCCCGGGGAAGGTCGCGGGACTCAAGACCCCGCCAGTTCCTTCTCCACCCACTCGCAGATGATGTGGATGGCCGAGATGTGAGCTTCCTGGCACCGCGGCGTGTCGTCGGTGTCAATCATCAGGCAGATGTCGGCCATTGCTCCCACGGCTCCGCCGCCCTGTCCCGTCATTCCTATCGTGGTCAGACCGTTCCAGTGCGCCGCCTCAAGCCCCTTAACGATGCTCGGTGAGTTGCCGCTGGTCGTGATGCCGATCGCCACATCGCCGGGATTACCAAGAGCCTCGACCTGTCGGCTAAACACCGAGTCATATCCGAAGTCGTTTGCTAT
>JABIGL010000047.1 GCA_018650185.1 Chloroflexota bacterium | reverse complement strand
GATCGGTGTGCCGGACGATATCGCGATGGAGGTCGTGAAAGCTTTCGTGGCGACTCGGCCGGGCGTTGAACAAGATGACGCCCTGCGACGGGACATCATGCGCTTCGTTCGCACCAAGCTGTCGGCGGCCGTTGCGCCACGTCAGTTGGAGTTCACCGACTCACTGCCAAAGACGCGCTCCGGTAAGATCATGCGCAGGCTGTTGAAGGCGCGAGAACTGGGTCTGCCCGAAGGCGACACTTCAACGCTGGAAGACGACTAAGGGTGTACTGGCGTATTGCCATACGCCCGACGCATGTGATTCAAGAACCGCAGGGGCGGATACGAATCGGCCCTTTCAAAACGACGACGGGCTCGCCCCGGTAAAACAAAATCGGCGAGCCGGTCGTAAATCGTCACATGAACGACGCCTCAACATCACCGGCAAGCGTTAGCCTGTCCGCCATGCAGGATTTGACAGGAGTAGCCGCGGAAGCAACGGGGCGCGCCTGGCCCACCCGCGTTCTGTTGATTGTCGTTGCGTCGGGTGTCCTGCTTGTCGCACCAATCGCCTTGCATGAGGCCATACACGTGTTCGTCGCCTTCACGACGGGGGTCTCTCCCTCGGCAATGGACATCGGTTTCGTCGGGGTCTACCCGGGAGTGGAGATCAACGACCCGCTGGATGGTTGGCGACTGAGCCTGTTTCACTACTCCGGAGGATTGGTGGCGGGTGGAGCGATGCTGTACCTGTACATCCGCTGGTACTGGAAGTGGTCCGGTAACAAGACCACTTTTGAGGAGTGGTGGCTCGGCGCTTTGATCCTCATCACCGCCGGGAACGAAATCGGAAACGGCATCGCGGAGGGCGCGTTCAACGCCGAGTACATCGCAAACCAGGAGCCAGCTTCGCTCATCAGTCTGGTGGCGACCGTAGGCGGATTTCTAGTGCACCGGATCATGCTCGGTTCACGCGGCGCTCGACTCGCCGTTATGCGGGGCGAGATTGGTGATCGCAACCAGATAGAAGAGCGACTCGGCCGACGTGGACGCCGGGAGCCTCGCTGGCCACGCGAGGGCGCGTAGCGAATCAAGACCGACTATGCCAAGTTACCGCGGCTGATTACTCCGTGCCCTTCGCCCACAGCCCTCGCCATACCATCGCAGCCAGCGCGGTCCCAACAAGCCCTACGACTGAATTGATAGCAAGTGCCGTCCGGATACCCAGCCACTCGGCAATTACACCGCTGATGAGCAGACCCATGGGCAACCCGTAAACCGCCAACGACCGTATGCCCATCACACGCCCGCGGTACTCGACCGACGACGCGTGTAAAAGCGTGGAGGACATCGAGATCATCGCAACACTCTGCGTCGTTCCATAAACGAGAAGGGTCGCAAGGGCGGCGAGCCACCAGCCCATCATCGCAAACGCCAGCATGCTCACATGCCAGAGAACGATGCCGATCATCATCCGACGCATGGGTGCCGCCGTCTGGGCGTATGCGGCGAGCCATATCGAGCCAATAAGCGCGCCGATTCCCGGCGCCATCTGCATCACGGCAAGTCCGTTGGGGCCCTTGTCATAGATCTCACGCGCCACCACCGGCATGAGCCCGTTGACCGTTGGAAACAGGGTCAGATTTACGAGAAATGCCAACACCAACGGTCCGAGAATGGACTGGTCGCGGCGCATGTAACCGACGCCATCTTTGAGATTCGCCAGCCATCCGGAATCGTTTGCCCGTGCGGTCTGTGATTTCAGGACTATGCCGAGGGAAATGAGGCTGCTCCCTGCGTACAGCATCACGACGGCCACGTAAGCCTCACCGATGCCCAGAGCACTTAGCAAACTGCCGCCCATGAGAGCGCCCGTAATCCGAGAAATATCCATCACACCACGGCTCAGAGCCAGGGCATTGGACAGGGAGCGCGCCGGCATTACATCTGCCAGTAACGCCTGCCGCACGACGTTGTCGAGGTTGCGGACGATGCCGGTCAGGAAGGCCAGTACAAAAGCGTGCCACGGCTCCAGGGCACCGGAGAGTGCAAGCGTCGCGAAGCCCATTGCGATGACCGCCAGCGTGGCGCGGTCGGCGATCAGTAGACGGCGTCGATTGAACTTGTCGGTTAGCGCTCCGTAGATCGGGCCGAACAATGTTCCGCCAAATCGAAGCGTGCCGATCAAACCAACGAGCGCCGGGGAGTCTGTGGCGGTCAAGATGTACCAGCCGAGGACCAGGGTCTCCATCTCGAACGCCCAGATAGTTAGTCCATCGGACGGCCACTGGAATCGGAAACTGCGATTCTGGAATGCGTCCAGAATTCCGCCGCGTCTGCGTGGCGCAACCGGGACGCCGGAACCGGTTTCAACCGAGGCGCGTAAATTTGCAGCGGGTTCCGTGTGTTGAGGTGTTGACTCGCCCATAGAGCCCCGGCTAGCGCGGGATGATGTCCAACTCTACGTAACTATCGTGCTGCGTGTCGTGGAACACTGTGTTCGTCGCCACCGCAATCTCGTTGCTGTCCGCCCATAGCCCCGTGTTCAGGTTCCTGGCGAAGCGCGGGAAGTTGGACGACGAGATCTCTAACCGGATCCTGTGTCCCTTTTTAAATACATTACTTGTAGCCACGAGATCGATATCAAATCGCTTGGGTAGATTCGGGTCAACGTGGTGCGAACGCTTCCGAGATTCCTGGTACCGGGCGCGGACAATTCCGTCCGTGAGGTTCACCGCACAACCGCATGGTCTTACATCCAGAAGCATGCCCGTAAAGTCGGTATCTTCGGCCGAGGTTGAAGCCCAGAGCGAAACCTTCACCGGTCCCGTGACCTCGACGTCCTCTTCCAACACCTCCGTGGAGTAGACGAGGATGTCGGCCCGTTCCTCTTTTTCTGCATGGTTCTTTGGACCGTCGGGAAGCGGTACCCCACCGCAGCACAAGGGGCCACCCTGCGTCTGGACCGGTGCCTGCGGGTCGTAAAGGAAAACGTCCGGTCGCTCGTCTTCCGGCGGCGTCGTAGACAGTACACCGTGCTCGCTTGGGGAGTGAGCGCGGCCATCACTGTGCAGGTAGAAACGGGTGCGTTCTGCCCTGGCAAGCGGCCACTCATTCTCATCCCGCCAGATGTTCTCACCCATGACAAAGATCTTGACCGGCGGCTCATCGATGATGCCGTTGTCCTCGCCCTTGAGCCAGTGGTCATACCAGCGAAGCGTCAATTCATCCAGGTTAACGCCGGTTGCCGTCGCCTGGTGGGAGAAATCCTCATCACCGACCACGTTCTGGCCGATGGTGCTGTGACTCCACGGACCGATGATCAATTTCTGGCCGTTCTTCGCCTCATCAGACCCGCCGTTCTCGCGCATGTTCACGTAGTTGCGCAGCGTGCCCATCAGGAAGATGTCGTACCAGCCGCCAAGGTTGTACGCCGGTGTCTGTATGTCGTCGTGCTTGTCTTCAACCCTTACGTTAGACCAGAAACCGTCATCTGTCGGGTGGTTCAACCAGTCAAAGAAGTATGGCGACGTCTGTGCGCTCATAAATGGCTGCTGGTCCAGCGGAAGCGTCCATAATGCCTCGCCGATATCGTCCACAGTTCGCCCAAGTTCTGCGACGCGCTCGTCGGATAGACCGAGGTCTTCTCCAAGATGTTTGGCGTTTGCTGCTGCCAGCCGGATGCCCCACGAAACGTTGAAGCCCAGTTGGAAGACTCCACCCTGGTAGGTCCAGCCTTCGTGATAGTCGGACGCGGTGACCCTCGGGAAGATCGCTGTCAGATGTGGCGGTTTTTCTGAAGCAGCAAGCCACTGGGTAGCGCCGACGTAAGACCCGCCGACCATCCCGACCTTACCGTTGCACCAGTCTTGCTCGGCGATCCACTCAACGGTGTCATATCCGTCATTTGCTTCGTTCACAAAAGTGTCGAATGTTCCGCCTGAACGATAGCGTCCACGGACGTCTTGCAGCACCACCGCATAACCGTTCTCAACGGCCTGTAATGCATTGACGGCGGGCGCACTTCGCTTGTCGTACGGGGTCCGTTGGAGAATCACCGGGCATTCGCCATCAACGTTTGGGCGATACACGTCTGCGTAAAGGGTTACCCCGTCACGCATCTCGATCGCTGAGTCAAGTTCGATGAGGGCCGCAGAGGTGACCATACCGGTACTCCATGGTGCTCGTGTGATACGGGATGTGTTGATCGAAAAGTTATCGTAGCGAGACAAATGCGGCAACAGCGATAGGCCGCCGATAACCGTGTAGCAAGGAGATCAGGCCCCTGATTGGCCCGAATTCTCGCCCGAATACTCAGCGGGCCCGTCTTCCGGCAGGTGGTCGATAAACCAACGTATTGCCGTCTCAAGCGCATCCGGGGCTTCTACAGCCGGGTCGTCGGCGCAGTCCTCCAGTTCATACAAACGCGAGCCCGGAAGGCGATTCATGAGAGCGACCGCATCTGCATGTGTGAGCCGTTCAGCCTGTCGTCCTCGGAGAATCAGCGTGGACACCCCGGGATCGTCCGTATCCGGATGAGGAAGGCTGGCGTCCACCACCATCAATGCCTTCACTTCTCGCAGTCTTGTAGACACGAATGCCGCCCGGCACGACTGGCCGTACCCGACTACCAGGGCCGGAGCGCCGACCGCGTCCAGGGCAGCGGAGGTCCAGTCCCCGCCACGTCCATCTCCCGGAAGCGGAACAAGCTCTACCAGGAAATCGCTCGAAAGCCGTTCTGCCAGACTGTGTAGCAGGTCCGGTGGAGCGTTGCCCGGGCCTAGCAAGACAATAGGCCGGTTTGCCGGGTCGCCTATTGTCTTGAAATCAAGAGTGGCGCCGTCGTCCAGGGTGAGCGTGGACTTGATTGTTCTTACCTTTGCGAGGCGGGCATGACTTGTGAGAAAGATTGAATTATCACGCCATCGTAACGCGTGTCTGGCGTAGATGGTCTGTACAAGGGCAATTTGGACCGGCGCGAACAACCCGGCGGCGGTACAATGCGCCAGCCAATGTAGCCCGGTATTGCCGGTTGCTCGGGGCGAGCATCGACGAACTCGTCTCATCACGGCACGGCACAAGATAAATCGATATTACGTCTGAGGACGGAGGTCTTCCAGAGATGAACGGCTTCGACTTTGTAGCCCAGTGCATGAAAAAAGAAGGCGTCGAGTGGATGGCGTGCTTCCCGGCAAACCCGCTTATCGAAGCGGTAGCCAAGGCAGGCATCCGGCCGATCGTTTTCCGACAGGAACGCGGCGGAATCCAGGCGGCTGACGCCTACAGCCGACAGCTCGCCTCCAAAGGCAAGATCGGCGTATTCGCATCCCAGGGTGGTCCCGGTGTTGAGAACTCATTCGGCGGAATCGCCCAGGCCTTTGGCGAGGCAGTCCCGCTGGTCTACATGCCCGGCGGCCACGGCACATTCCGTGAGGACGTCTTTCCGGGTTTCTCCGCTCCAGAAAATTTCGAGCACGTCACCAAGCTCGCCCTCGACGTTAACCGCATCGAGCGTGTCTCGCAGCAGGTCCGACGTGTCTTCCACGTAGCCCGTAACGGTAGGCCAGGACCGACGCTTCTCCAGTTGAACGGCGACGTACTCGGTCAGGAAGTCCCAGAGGGCTTCACCGACTACCAGCCAACCAAGGCCATCAAGACCGCACCGAACCGGTCTGATATCAAGGACGCCGTCAAGCAACTTCTTTCGGCCAGCACCCCGGCCATCTGGGCGGGGCAAGGTGTTCTCTACGCCGGCGCGACCGATGAGCTGATGGAGCTCGCAGAGCTCACCCAGATCCCGGTCATGACCACCATGCAAGCGAAGAGCGCATTCCCGGACAGCCATCCCCTGGCCCTGGGTTCGTCCAACCGGACCGCGCCGAAGCCCGTGTGGCAGTGGCTCGGTGACTCAGACACGATGTTCTGCGTCGGCACGGGCCTAACCCGGACCAACTTTGGTCTTGAGATTCCTGACGGCAAGTTCATGATCCACTCGACCATCTCGGACGAGGACATCAACAAGGACTACCCGATCGACCTCGGAATCGTCGGCGACGCCAAGCTGGTGTTGGAGGCAATGGTCGAAGAGGTCAAGGCTGCCATCGGCGAAAACGGCCGCAGGGGCGACACCGCCACTGCAGACCGTGTTGCCACCTCATGGGCGGAATGGCAAGCAGAGTGGGCACCGAAACTGGCGACCGCCGGATCCCCGATGAACCCGTACCGGGTCGTCGCAGAGATCAATGCAGCGGTCGATCACAAGAATACCGTGGCCACCCACGACGCCGGTCACCCACGTGACGAGGTAATGCCGTTCTACAGTGCGACCGTGCCGTTCGGATACATCGGCTGGGGCAAGACCACCCACCTCGGGTACGGTCTCCCCTTGATGATCGGTGCCAAGATCGCTGATCCGTCCAAGTTCTGCATGAACATCATGGGCGACGCGGCGTTCGGCATGTCTGGACTGGACCTCGAGACCGCAGTGCGGTCCGGCTATCCGATCACGACCGTTGTGCTGAACAACAGCACGATGGGCGGCTACAACCACCACCAACCGACAGCTATGGAAGAGTTTGGCGCCGGTAACCAGGGTGGTGACTACGCCAAGATCGCAGAAGGCCTAGGCGCAACCGGCATCCGTGTCGAGAAGCCTGAAGAAGTTGGCCCGGCGATCAAGAAGGCGCAGCAGCTCAACAGCGAGGGCAAGACCGCACTGATCGAGACGATCACGGTGCAGCAGATGGACTTCTCCATGTACCCGGAGCTGCTGAAGTAAGCCCAGGCGGACTGGTATTCAGGAACATTGAAAGGGGCGTTCTGGCTTTGGCCGGGACGCCCCTTTTGTTTTGAGGAGTTGTGAGATCGATGAGCACAAAATCGGACGGCCCGGCGCCAAACCAGGGCGGTGTGGAGTGGGTGTACTCGTCTACGAACCCGGAGCAACTGGAAGCGCGCTACGACACCTGGTCGGCGACCTACGATGAGGAAATGGGCCAGCGCTACGGCTGGTCCGCTCCGCAGATGACCGTGCCGGTGGTACAGAAACATGTGCCAGTGACCGGTCGGATTCTGGATGCGGGTGTCGGAACCGGGCTGGTTGGTCAATTCTTGTCTGAGGTCGGTTACACAGACTTGACCGGCATCGACTTCTCGTCAGAGATGCTCGCCCAGGCGCGACTAAAGAACGTTTACCAGGTGCTCAGGCAGATGGAACTCGGCAAGCCTCTGGATTTCGCGACGAACATCTTCGACGCGGTGACCTGTGTAGGTGTCCTGACTCTGGGGCACGCGCCGGCGTCCTCGCTGGACGAGATGGTCAGAGTCACGAAACCCGGAGGCCACGTCATCTACTCGATGCGCCCGGACTACCGGGAGACGGCCGGCTTCGTGGAGAAAGAAGCCGAACTGACAGACGCCGGGTTGTGGAAATTGGCCGAGGTCACTGATCCAGTTCACACCATGCCCATAGGAATCCCCGACGCGCTGATGCAGATCTGGGCATTCGAGGTGATCGGGTAATCGCTAAGCCAGCGCTCCACCGTCCACGCGTACCGGCGTTCCCGTGATAAACGATGACGCGGACGAGGACAGCCACACAACGAGGGCTGCGACCTCTTCTGGCTGCCCGTTGCGGTTGATCGCCTGTCGGACACGGGTCGTGCTCGGCTTGTCCGGGTCGACCTGGAACGGCATCGACATAGCCGTCTCGATCAGGGCAGGGCAGACGGCGTTAACCCTGATCCCCTCACTACCATAAGATTGTGCTGCGGCAGTCGTGAGACCAATCACGGCGTGTTTGCTGACGGTGTACGCCGGAATGGCGTGATTGCTCACCAGGCCCGCAACCGACGATGTGTTGACGATAGTGTGACCGCCCTCAGGGGTGTCCTGCTTCAGCATCTGGCGCACTTCGGCCTGTAGTGACAACCACACACCCGTGACATTCACCGCCAGTACGCGGTCGTATTCTTCGCGCGGGTAGTTGGCGATATCCGACAGCGGGCCCAGGATCCCGGCATTGTTGTGGGCGCAGTCAAGCCGACCGTACCGGGAGACGGTGAAGTCGACCATCACGGTAACCGCTGATTCATCCGTCACATCGACGACCACAGACGCCGCCTCGCCTCCGGCATCTCGTACTAGCCGCGTTGTTTCCTCTGCGGCGTCCCCGTTTATGTCGGCGGCAACAACATTGGCTCCTTCTCGTGCATATTCAAGCGCAGTGGCACGTCCAATGCCGCCGCCAGCTCCCGTAATCAGGGCGACTTTGCCCTCCACGAGTCCTGCCATGTTCGATCCTCCAGTTGGTTAGCTCTGACGTAATTTAACGGTGAGGGACATAACCTGAGTCACAGTCCAGACCGTTGAGTGAAAAAACAGGGTGCACCGATGTTAGTCAGGCACCCTGTTCGCTGGATCGCTGGTTCAGTCTGAAGCGCTTGTCAACCCGCAGGTTTGTATCCGACCGATCCCGCCCTCGTTATCGCGGCGAGACCTTCTTCTGCCGTGAGCAAAGGTGTCGTCTGGACCTTCGAGAGTGACCCACCGGCGGCGGCCGCTATAGCGCCGGACGCAGCGCTCACATTGTCCGGTGCGTCGGCAATGATCACGATGTCGAAATCTCCGAAAGAGTAGTACGCGTCAACAGATGTGATCCGACAGACGCCATCATGACCGCCACCGCTTCCAGTCGGTTCGTCGGGTTTTTGACCTGGGTCGCCAAAGAATCCGATGTGTACGAAGCCTGAATCAAATACCGTGCCATCTCTACATCCTCCAATGAATCATGCGGGTCGCCGTGGCCCGCGTGCGCATCCTAGAGGAATATCGAAACGTGCGTCTGCTCTTGCCTCACAAAGCCGTTCATAGGTCTGTGCGACCCACCGGTGCCTCGGTGCCACCGGAGACCAGTGGCACCGAGGGATGTGGCAAGCTATCGCCGCTGATTCGTACCGAAGTTACCGGGAGAGCACATGCACGCGGCAGAATTCGATTCCATAACCTCTCGCGTCCGAGCGATTTCGGATGAGTGGGAAAGTCAGCGGAAAGAACGGCAAATGCGCCGGGAATTATCGCGTGATGACTTCGACCAACTGGCCGACGCTGGATTCACGCTGACGGGCGTTCCGGTCTCACACGGCGGGATCTGGGGCGAGGCGACGGAGTCGACACGTCATGTGTGCGAAATCCTGCGAATCCTGGCTCACGGCGACCCGTCGGTAGCGCTGGTCGCCGCAATGCATCCGGGCGTGTTGCTGCTTGGATTTGGTGGGCAGACCCCACCAGCACCGGGTAATCAGTTCGGGACCGAGTGGGACGCTCAACGTGATTGGGCATACCAGTGTGCCCGCGATGGTAATTTCTGGGGGACGATCACTTCGGAGGCCGGGAGCGGCGGTGATGTCTCTCGAACCAGGTCATCGGCCCGTGCGGTGGAGGACGGTTACGTACTGACCGGGTCGAAACATTTCGGGAGCGGGACCGGGATCACGTCCTTCGTCATTACGACAGCCGTTCCCGAAGGCGAAGACGTTTTCGACGAGTTCTTCCTGGACCTGCGGGACGTGCCACTCGACGGAACCGCTGGCGTGGAGGTCATCGCGCCTTGGGACGGCCACGGCATGACCGCCACCCAGAGTCACGCCGTAAAGTTCACCGACTTCCCGGCAAAACGACGGGCCTGGCATAACGCAGGAGGGGAGTTGCGTCCGGTCGCGTCCCCATCGATCGCCTGCATGTTCGCGTCCGTGATCGTTGGGGTGGTCGAGGTTGCCGTGGAAACGGCTCGGCAGCAACTTTCATCGAAGAAAGACAGGCTGTCCTCGTACGAGCAGGTGGAGTGGAGCCGTGTGGAGATGGAGGCCTGGCAGGTCCAGCAACTCCACGAAGGGATGCTCCGGTCTATTGCCGACGAAACCACGCGGGCGCGCCAAACCCTTCTAGGCAAGACGTCGATCTCGGATATCGCTGAAACCCTGCTCACGCGACTGTCCCGTGCAATAGGAGGAAGTTCCTTCTCCCGTCAGATGCCCTACGGCCAGTGGGCACAGGATGTGCGAGCGCTTGGGTTTCTCCGGCCACCGTGGAGCCTGGCTTTCGACCAACTGCATCGATCTACGTGGGGAGATTAGCTAACCCGCCCGCCACATCTGTCCTTCAGCCTCAAGCATCGTGTCCGCCTGCGCTGGTCCGTCCGACCCCACCCGGTACAGGGCCGGTGGTGGCGCGTCCGAAGCGCTCCATGCTTCTAACAGGGGATCAACAATCGCCCACGCTGCATGAATATTGTCCGATCGGGTGAATAGAGACTGGTCGCCCCGCACCACGTCATCCAGCAACTGCACGTAGGCATCCGGAATCGACTGTCCCTCAAACGTATCGTCGTAATTGAAACGCATGTCCACCGGCCGCGTTGCCGTGCCACCACCGGGGACCTTGGACATAAACCGGAGGTGCATCCCCTCATTCGGCTGAAGTCGGAGTGCCAACGTGTTTGGCTCGATCTTGGCCGACTCTGCGTTCGGCCCCGAACCCATCAGCAGGTGGGGAGGCTCACGGAACTGGATGACCACCTCCGTGGATTTGCCGGATAACGCCTTGCCACTTCGGAGGAAGAAGGGCACACCCTGCCAGCGCCAGTTATCGATCCGTAACGTCATGGCGGCATAGGTCGGTGTTGTGGACCCCGGTGCGACCCCCGGTAGTGATGTGTAACCCTCGTACTGCGCGCTCACCGCATGCTCGGGCTCAGGGCAGCGGACTGCCTGAAGTACCTTCGCCTTCTCGTTGCGAAGCGCGTCGGCGTCCACCGAGTTCGGCGGCTCCATCGCTACCATCGCCAGCACCTGCAACAGGTGGTTCTGGAACATGTCTCGCACCACACCGGTCTGGTCATAGAAGTCCACCCGGCCCTCGACGCCAACTTCTTCCAGTGCAGAGATCTGTACCGACTCTATGTAGTTCCGATTCCACAGCGGTTCGAATATCGAATTCAAAAACCGGAAATACATCAGGTTCTGGACCGTCTCTTTGCCGACATAGTGATCGATCCGATACACCTGACTCTCGGCGAAAACGGCCTGTATTTCTTGATCCAGCGCAGCTGCCGAAGCGCCATCCCGCCCAAACGGCTTTTCGATCACCACACGTCGCCAGTTATCGCCGTCTTCCGCGCACATACCGGCCGCACCGAGCTCTCGGACGCAGTCGTCGTAAAGGTTGGGAGCGACCGAGAGGTAGTAGGCACGACCCGACGAACCGGGGCCTTCGAGGTCCCTCAAGTGGGAGTCCAGTTTTAGGTAGTCGCCGGTGTTGGTCAGGTCGCCTGAAATATAGGTGATCCCGCGGACAAATTCATCCCACTCAGCGACGTGTCCCTCCATCCCACCGACCGAGCTCACGCCCTCCCGCAGAAGCTCACGGACCTCGTCATCCGTCCGATCACGTCGGGCAAATCCAACTATTTTCGTGTCTTCTGGCAGCCGGCCCAGACAGGCCAGGTTGAACAGCGCCGGTAGCAACTTCCGTGCCGCCAGGTCACCCGTAATCCCGAAAATTACGAAGGTCGTAGTGTCGGTGCCGGGTGTGTCGCTCATTCCGACTTCTGGACCGCGTGCCCACCGAACTGGTTGCGCAATGCAGCCAGCATCCGACCACCGAAGGGATTGGCCTGTCGTGAACGGAATCGGGCCTGTAACGACGCCGTGATCACCGGAGCTGGGACGCCGAGATCGACCGACTCCTGCACCGTCCAGCGACCCTCGCCGGAATCGTCCACGTAAGAGGTCAGGGCCGACAGATCGCCGTCCTCTTCAAGCGCCGCCACGGCGAGATCTAACAGCCATGAACGCACCACCGACCCGTGTTGCCATATCTTGGAAATCTGCTCCAGATCCTCGGCCAGTTCCGACTTGGCGGCCAGGATCTCGAAACCCTCCGCGTATGCCTGCATCATCCCGTACTCGATGCCGTTGTGGATCATCTTGGTGAAGTGCCCTGCACCGCTCGGCCCGACCCGCCCGACGCCACGGTCCGCAGCTGGGGCAAGCGATTGGAAGATCGGCTCTAACCGCTCGTACGCGGCTTTATCGCCGCCGACCATCAGCGCGTAACCTTCCTGCAAGCCCCAGATACCGCCGCTGGTCCCGGCATCAAGGAAATCAACGCCGTGGTCCGAGGCCTTTTCAGATCGGCGGATCGAGTCTTTGTAGTTGGAGTTGCCGCCGTCGATGATCGTGTCGCCCGGCGAGAGCAGGCTCAGCAGCTCGTCTATGACGTTCTCGGTGATCTCGCCAGAAGGCAGCATGATCCAAACCGCGCGAGGAGCGGAGAGACGTGACACGAGATCGGACGGGCCCGTCGAACCTTCAGCCCCGTGTCCGATGGCCGACTGCACCGCGCCTTCGTCCTGGTCGTAGGCGACCACATTGTGTCCGGCCTCAAGAAGTCGCTGGGCCATGTTCCCGCCCATGCGGCCTAGCCCGATCATGCCGAGTTGCATCCACGTCTCCTGAAATGTTTTGTCGCTGGGTTCAGAAGGTTGAACGCTAACACCGGAGGGCCAATTGCGCCCATGGTGCATTGGGAGAGAGACGCGAGCGGGTTCGCTGGTTCAGGGAGAAGATGATCGTGGGCGATGGAATGCCGGGAGATCCTTCGCACCGACTCAGGATGACAGTGCGAAAATAAATTGCCCATCCCGGCGCGGATGAGGGAGGCAACGACGCCTCCTCTTCCCGCGTCATTCCCACGAAGGTGGGAATCCAGTAACCCGAGTCGTTATCCCCCGTGCGTTCACCCCGGAAACCGCGTCTGGATTCCCGATTGCTCGGGAATGACGTGGAATCTAAAACCGGTGCGTTCGTGCGATCCGCCCCCTCCCCACTCACGGACAGGCCAATCTGAATCGAGTCTCAGGCGGTCGTCACGGCCACAAAAAGTGACGCCACTCAAGCCGTGTTCCCGCATCTCGAATAGAATCAACAGCACACCCGCTGAACCTGCGCCCGTACCGAACGCACCCAAACGCCATGCCTGACTTCAAGATCGTCTCCGACTTCCAGCCTACCGGCGACCAGCCGTCCGCTATTGCCGCGCTCTCCAAAGGGCTGAACGATGGCAAGAAGCACCAGACCCTTCTGGGCGTCACCGGAAGCGGCAAGACCTTCACCATGGCCCAGATCGTCGAGCAGCAGCAGCGGCCTTCGTTGGTCATCGTCCACAACAAGACGCTTGCAGCCCAGCTCGCCTCTGAGTTCCAAGAATTCTTCCCGGAGAACTCGGTCCAGTACTTCGTCTCCTACTACGATTACTACCAGCCAGAGGCCTATATTCCTCGGTCTGACACTTACATCGAAAAAGAGTCGGACATTAACGAGGAGATCGACCGTCTCAGGCACGCCGCGACACGAGCGTTACTGACACGACGTGACTCACTGATCGTGGCATCCGTCTCCTGCATATACGGCCTCGGCTCCCCGGAGGAGTACGAGAGCTTTGTTCTGAATCTGACCAAGGGCGAGCAGACGGGCCGTAACAAGGTCGTGCGCCGTCTGGTAGACATGCACTACGACCGTAACGACATCGACACCAGTCGGGGTCGGTTCCGTGTCCGGGGTGACACCCTTGAGGTGATGCCTGCTTACGACGAGCTCGCAGTTAGGGTGCAGTTCTGGGGCGACGAGGTGGAGCGAATCACGGTGCTGGATCCGCTGACGGGCGAGATCCTGGGCGACCGGGATGAGATAGATATCTACCCGGCCAAGCACTTTGTGACATCCGAGCAGAAAATGTTAGACGCGCTGGATGACATCGAGGTAGAGCTTGATGAACGCCTGAAGGAACTGAACGACGGCGGTAAATTGCTGGAGGCGCAGCGCCTTGAGCAACGCACCCGGTACGACCTGGAGATGCTGCGCGAGACCGGCACATGCCCCGGCGTCGAGAACTACTCACGCCCGCTGGGCCGACGCGCCCCCGGTTCCGCCCCATGGACCCTGCTGGACTACTTCCCGAAGGACTTCCTGATATTCATCGACGAGTCCCACATGACGCTGCCGCAAATCCGCGGCATGTTCCATGGCGACCTCGCTCGGAAATCTACACTGGTCGATTACGGGTTCCGTCTTCCCTCCGCCATCGACAACAGGCCGCTCTCCTTTGACGAGTTTGAGGACCGGGTCAACCAGATCGTGTACGTCTCGGCCACACCGGGTCCGTACGAGGATCAGCACGAAGAGCAGCGCATAGAGCAGCTCATCCGGCCAACCGGGTTGCTCGACCCGACCATCGAGGTGAAGCCAACCGCCGGGCAGATCGACGACCTCTTGGACAACATTCGTGAGCGGGTGGGGCAACATCAGCGTGTGCTTGTCACGACGCTGACCAAGCGGATGGCTGAAGAGCTATCGCAGTATCTGCTGGAGATGGGCGTCCGTACGCATTACCTCCACTCGGACATCGACACCTTTGAGCGCACCGCAATCCTGCGCGACCTCCGGTTGGGCGTGTATGACGTGGTGGTCGGGATCAACCTGCTCCGAGAAGGACTGGACCTTCCAGAGGTGTCGCTGGTTGCGATTATCGATGCCGACAAAGAGGGTTATCTGCGCTCGAACACCTCGCTGGTGCAGACGGTGGGACGTGCGGCTCGTCATGAAGAAGGCCACGTCATCATGTACGCCGACAACATGACGGATTCGATGCGCACAGCGATCGACGAGACGGCGCGTCGCCGGGTGGTGCAGGACGCCCACAACAAGGCGAACGGCATCGAACCGGCGTCGATTATCAAGGAAGTCCGCGACATAACGGAGAACGTCCGTCAGGTCGCAGAGACCAAAGCGCCGTACGTGGCGGCCGAGGGTCTGCCCAAGGATGACCTGGCACGTCTGGTTAGAGACCTCGAAGCGCAGATGCGCACAGCCGCCAAGGACCTGGAGTTCGAAAAAGCGGCCCTGCTACGGGATCAGGTAGTGGACCTTCGCAAGGTGATGGTCGACGCGGAGGTCGCAACCCCGCCGGCTGGCGATTGACGCGACAAGGGAACTCAAACTTGATCCTCGGACTCGTGACCGGTGCGATCGGGGTGATCGCGATCGCCTGCGGAGGGTTCGGCGATGGGCTCGCTTCTCCGGCCAACCGGGCGGCGATGTTGACGACCCCGGAGGCCACGATCACGTTGCCGGTTGGCGGCGGTGTTCCGACTTTTTGCCCTCCGGCCGAGCACAGTACACTCCAGGATATTGTGACCACTCCCGCAAGCCCGTATTTCGTGCAACACCCGGAGGTGGAAGCGACTTCCACCCCGACGGTGATCTTCCTTCCGGGCGGCGTCGGGAGCAAAGCCTCCGCGGTGCGAGTGTGGGCGAATCTTTTATCCGAAGGGGACGGCGCCGAAAAGTTCCGCCTGGTGATCCCCTACTTCGAGGATGCTGACCTGGTTGACGACACAAGCCGTGTGTTTCGCATCTATGACGAGGTGCTCGCCTGCTATGGCGGCGATGCCTCACAGATCCATATTGCGGGGACTTCAAATGGCGGACTCGCCGCGTTCGCAATAATGATGGCGGCCCCGGATCGTTTCGCATCGCTTTTGGGCGCTCCGGGTGCGTTTCCGAACAACGCCCCCGCGTTCGTGTCAGAATCGCTCCGCGACAAACCTGTGTTCAACGGCGTCGGCGAAAACGACGTCGCATTTTGGAAGCCTACGGTAAAGCTGACACACGCCATGCTTGAGGCCGCAGGAATTGGCTCCGTATATGTCGAGTTTGCCGATCAGGGTCACCGGGCCAATCTGGCATTCGACGAAACGGTATTCTTCGACTTCTGGCGGGGCCTGAACTAGCGGTCTACTGGTGTCGACCGACCGGCGGATAGTCATTCGCCTTGCTACATCAACCGTTGATACGAGGATGGTGCGCTCGGGCTACAATCCAGGCCATTCAGATACCGGTACGCGACCGGCCACACACATCTCGGAGTACCACCATGACGGAAGTAGTGATCGTTAGCGGAGCGCGCACAGCAGTAGGCCGGTTTGGCGGCGCCTTCAAGGACGTGCAGGCCTCTGACCTTGGTGCTGCCGCTATACAAGAAGCTGTTGAACGTTCCGGGCTGGAACCGGGACATGTGGACGGAGCGATCCTCGGTAATGTGCTTCAGGCCGCTGAGACCGGATATGCGGCGCGTCGAGCCATGATCAAAGCTGGCCTCCCGGAGACGATTCCGGCGATGACGGTCAACCGGGCCTGCTCGTCCGGGCTGGAAGCGATCAATTTCGCAGCCATGGCGATCATGTCTGGAGAAGCGGAAGTGATCGTCGCAGGCGGGACCGAAAGTATGAGCACTGCGCCTTATCTGGCACGCGGCATCCGCTGGGATGGCCCACGAATGGGCGACTTCGACATGACCGACAGCGTAACGATGGGACTCGCCTGCCCGATCTACGACTACCACATGGGTGTGACCGCGGAGAACGTCGCGGAGCGGTTTGAGGTCAGCAGGGATGCGCAGGATGAACTCGCCGCTGCCAGCCACCAGCGTGCGATTACCGCACAGGAAAATGGGTACTTCGATGGGCAGATCCTGGCGTACGACGTTCCGCAACGGAGGGGCGACCCGGTCAGCGTGATGACCGACGAACACCCGCGGGCAGGAACGACGGTGGAATCGCTCTCCGGGTTGAGGCCGGTATTTAAGAAAGACGGCTCGGTGACGGCGGGCAACTCCTCCGGCATTAACGATGCCGCCGCCGCAGTGGTCGTGATGTCTGCCGAGCGGGCCGCAGCTGAGGGCATCACCCCGCGTATGAAATGGGTGGGTCGCGGGATTTCCGGTGTAGACCCGTCCGTGATGGGCATCGGCCCGGTGCCTTCCACCCGTAAGGTGCTCGAGAAGACCGGTATGGCGATCGAGGACATCGATCAGATTGAGCTAAACGAGGCGTTCGCCGCTCAAGCCGTTTACGTGATCCGTGAGTTGGGCCTTGACGAAGATAAGACGAACGTGAACGGCAGCGGAATTTCGCTGGGCCACCCGATCGGGGCGACGGGTGCCATCATGACGGTCAAGCTGATGGAAGAGATGACGAGGCGGGACCAGCAGTTTGGATTGGCGACGATGTGCGTTGGAGGCGGGCAGGGGGTCTCGACCATTTTCGAGAGGGTCAGTTAATCAGGCCAGTTCTGTCATTCTGAGCCGGAAGCGAAGAATCTCCTGGCACCTGACCCCGTTTCGTCCTTTTTGGCAGAAACGCGGCCTTCGAATCGGGCTGACCTCGTCCGCACAATTTCATCGTAGTGTCCACCCCCAATTACCCCTCGTAGCCTGTATCATGCCGGGCTATGCCATTTGATCATGGGACACCGATGAATCCCCCGACGAGTCCAAGGATTGACCACCAGTCTTGACGAATTTATTCCGGCGACGCGTTTTGGGGATCTACCCGGGCTGGTGGATCATCTTCGGCGCTGCACTCGTCATGTTCGGCGCTGCCGGTAGTCGATTCTCCTTCGGCGTATTCCTGAAGCCGATGACGGACGAGTTCGGCTGGTCCCGTAGTTCACTCTCCGGCGCTCTTGCCATCGCCGGTCTGGCGACTGCTTTCCTGAGGCCGCTTGCTGGATACCTCTCCGACCGATACGACCCCGTCAAGATGGCCCTGCTCGGTATGTTGATGGCCGGTGCTGCCCTCTTTGGACTCTCACAGATTCAAGAACTCTGGCAGCTCTACGCCCTGTTCTTGTTGATGGGCTCGGGCTTCACGCTGGCCTCTCCGGCGACGATGACCAAGCTGATCAGCTCGGTATTTACCAAACGCCGTGGACTGGCGCTCTCACTCGCCGGAAGTGGATCAGCCGTCGGCGAAACGATGCTGGTCCCCACTGCGGCAGTGATCGTGACCTTGAGTGGCTGGCGACCTGCTTACTTTGTGCTGGCGATCATCCTGGTTGTGGTGATCATCCCCATTTCGTACCGGCTTCTTAAAACGAAGGCCGAGGCGGAGGTCGACGATAGAGACCCGGCGGAAATGGTGGCGGCGAAAACCGACTCCACAGGCTCCGCATGTATGTGGATGCCGGACGACGGGATGTCGCTGAAGCAGGCCGTGAAGACGCCGATTTTCTGGGCTTTAACCTTCGGGTTCTTCACCTGAGGCTACACAATGGGCTTCGTGAATGCCCACTTCGTTGCATACGCTCAAGACCTGGGCGCGAGCACCGTGACCGCGGCGGCGGCGCTTGCCACCGTCGGCATTACCGGTGTGATCGGTGCGTTGACCTTCGGGAACATGGCGGACCGACGTAACCCGCGTTACGTTCTGGCCGTCGCCTACAGCTTTCGTGGTATCGGATATGGCGTGCTTCTGCTTGCGCCGTCGTTGTGGGTCGCCACGCTCGGCGTGATGATCATCGGGGCGTCCTGGACATCCGTAATCTCACTGACCGGAGCAGTTTCGGCGGACCAGTTCGGACTTCGACGCCTCGGGACCGTCTACGGCGCTATCTTCGGAATCATGCCGCTCGGCGCAGCGTCCGGGGTATGGATCGCTGGACGTATGTATGACACCCAGGGCAACTACGACATGGCGCTGTGGGCGGCGATGGCGGTTGGTATTACGGCATCGGTATTGATTGGACTTCCCCGGTACCGACAGCTCGCCCCTGAGGTGGAACCCGCCATGGCGACTGCGGACTAATGTGGGGAATAAGCGCGGATAAGTTCGCGTAAATTGCCCGACGGTCCCGGGCTTGCTAAACTGACCGCATCATTACGTGCGCAACAGCGCTAACAACAGGATATTCAAATGACCACCGATGCAGTCCTCTCTAAAGACGAAGTCATTGAGGCCCTGAAAGAGGTCTACGACCCCGAGATCCCCGTCAACATCGTGGACCTCGGGCTTATCTACGATATTGAGGTCTCGGACGGCGAGGTCGCTATCGAGATGACACTCACCGCACAGGGCTGCGGGATGGGTCCTTACATCGCCCAGCAAGCTGAGTGGCGCATTGCAGAGATCCCCGGCGTCGAAGACGTCGAGGTTGAACTCGTCTGGGACCCGCCGTGGAGCCCGGAGCGAATTACCGAAGACGGCAAACGTCTTCTCGGACTCGACTAGCCGAGAACTCACCGGCCAACGATTTGAATTGACGGGGCGGTCCACAACAGGGCCGCCCCCGTCGCGTAACCCATCGCACGCAGGACGCATCTGAAGTCACATGACGCAACAGCAGAGAGAACTAACTCCCGAAGAACGCGCCCGTGTAGAGGGTATGAAGCGCAACTGGGAACAGAAGCGCCTCGTCAACGACCGACTCCAGCAGATCGGCAAGCGCATCGGCGTCTACTCCGGTAAGGGTGGCGTGGGTAAGACCACCGTCGCCGTCAACCTCGCCGTGATGCTGGCGCAGGAGGGTGCACGGGTCGGGCTGTTCGACTGCGATATCGACTGCCCCAACGTGACCCGTGTGATGCGGATCAGCGACGGCCCCACTTCAGAAGATGGACAGGTGATGACCCCGCCGTCACGGTTCGGCGTCAAGGTCATGTCGATGGCCATGTTCCAGGAGAACGAAGAGGAGGCCACCATCTGGCGTGGCCCCATGATCCACAACGCCATCAACCAGTTCCTCACTAACACGGACTGGGGCGAGCTGGACTACATGGTTGTGGATCTCCCTCCGGGCACGTCAGACGCCCCGTTGACCGTCATGCAGACCCTGAACCTGGATGGCTTTGTCGTAGTGACGACGCCGCAGGAACTGGCTGCGCTGGACGCCAAGCGGTCGATCAACATGGTTCGCAAACTAAACCTGGAAATCCTCGGCGTGGTCGAGAATATGTCAGGCGACATTTTTGGTCGCGGTGCAGGCGAACAGCTCGCCGAAGAGACGGAGTTGCCGTTCCTGGGTCGTATCGAGATGCGTGCCGACTACCAGCAGTCCGAGACGAAGCCAACGGTGTTCAATTCTGACGAAGTCGCCGACGAGTTCCACGGCATTGCGGATGGCGTGCGGAAGCGTCTCGTAGAGCTGGATCCCGAAGCCTAGCGGTGGTTAGCGGGTTTACCAGACCGGTTGACCCGCAGTCGGCGCTCCGTTTAACTCAAGCTATGCCACATGTCGACGCGTCCACGCCGCCTGTCCGTCATCGCTGGCGCACGGTAATCGTCGGCGTGATGAGCGCGTTGATGATCGCCGCCATCGCCTGCGGAAGCGACGCCCTGCCACCTGATCTACCGCCGGACACGCCCATCCCGGCCACCCCAACGCCCAGGCCAACGCGGGTGCCGCGCCCCACGTCCACTCCGCCTCCGTTGCCACCGTCGGTGACCATCGACGGCTACTTCATCGAACATTTCGGCGGCATCAGTACTCCAGGCGACCTTGCGTTTGACGGCGAGAACGTCTGGGTTGCAATCGTGGGGGACGACGCAGTCTCCAAGCTGGACGACGATGGGAGGATCATCGCCACCTACCCGGTCGGAACCGCGCCGAGGCCGATAGCGTTCGATGGCGAGTTTATGTGGGTCGGAAACAACGCCGTCAGTTCAGTTACAAAGTTGACGGTAGACGGCGAATTTATTGGCGAGTTTCCGGTCGGCGGCGGCTACACATCACCGGCCGCTATGGTTACCGACGGCACGAACATGTGGGTCGTTGCATCCTGGGGCAATTCGCTCCACAAATTGGCACCCGATGGCGAGGACCTGCTCTCGGTCGCCGTTCCCGGGAACCACCCATCGCCCTGGGCCGTTACATTTGATGGGGAGTCTGTATGGCTGGCAAGCCTCAACCTCCACACCATCGACAAGATCAGCCTCGATGGTGAGGTTCTCGGGACGTTTCCGGTCGGTAAGCGCAACGTCGACTACGAAGGCATCGGCACCGACACCGGCGGTCAGGGTCCGACCGCACTGGCCTTCGACGGGATGAACGTCTGGGTGGCGTCCAACTGGATCGATCTCGTCGCCATCGTGAACACCGACGGCGAGGTTTTGAAAGAGATAACGGTGGGTGCCTGGCCTTCCGGACTGGTATTCGACGGTGAGTCTGTCTGGGTCAGCAACTTCGTCGACAATACGGTCACCCGGCTCGCACTTGACGGTGAGGAGATCATCACGTTGCCGGTCGGCAAAGGACCGGTCAGCATGGTGCCTGTAACTTCGTCTCAGGGTGAACCGGCATCCCTGTGGGTGGTCAACACATCGGAAACCACGGTCACAAAAATTACGCTGCCGAATTAGACCATGTGAGGATGAGCATTGATCCCCGATAAGTTCCTGGACATTTTTGACAAGAAAGTCGTTGGACACCTGGCAACCACCCGTCCCGACGGCGCCCTGCAAAACAACCCGGTTATCGTGATGCTGGTAGACGGAAAACTGAAGATCAGCCTCACCAAGACACGCAAGAAGTACCGCAACCTGATAGCCGACCCGCGCTGTGCAATCTCGATCACAGATCCTGACGACAGCTCACGCTATCTGGAAGTCCGTGGCACGATTTCATTTGAGGACGACATCGACAATGCCTTCGTGAACTCCATAGCGAACCGACACTGGGGTCGGGACAAATATGACGGAGACCCCGCGGGGGAAGTTCGCGTCGTCTCGACCGTCTCTATCGATCACGTCTCAGGACGCTAGTTGGCCTCCCAATGATCGACGTTTCATCCGGGTTCTGGCTGGTAGCCGCCGTTCTGATCGTTGCCCCACTCGCTTCGGGGCTTGTCGACAGGTCCCCGTTGTCGTTCGCCTTCCTGTTCCTGGGACTCGGACTGCTAATCGGAGAGGGCGGAACTGATCTGCTCTCTCTCGGCACACACAGCCCACTGCTTGAGATCCTTGCCACCGTAACTCTGGCGCTTGTGCTCTTCCTCGACGCCGTGAAACTACAGGTGGACGAACTACGAGCACGCTGGCTCGCTCCGGTGCTCATCCTTGGACCGGGTACGGCGCTTGTCATCACCTTTGGCGCTCTCGCATCCGCATGGCTACTCGGCTTCTCCGCCACGCTGGCGGTCCTCGCAGGCGCAATACTTGCGTCCACAGACCCGGTGATACTCCGGGAGGTGCTGCGCGACGGCCGGGTTCCGCGTTCCATACGGCAAGTGCTCCGTATAGAAGCCGGGATGAATGACCTCGTCGTTTTGCCGGTGGTCCTCGTCATGATCGCCGTCGCCACCGACGCCAGCAACAGCGGTTCCGGTTGGATTCGCTTCGGGTTTGACCTGGCCATTGTGGGGCCGGTGCTCGGCTTCGCCATTGGGGGAGTCGGATCGTGGTCGATGTTCCGACTCGACCGACAGGTAACCATCAGGCGAGAGTTGCAGGCGCTGTACGGAATCGGGCTGGTTATTGGTTCTTATGCGGCTGCTGCAGAGATGGGAGGCGATGGATTCCTGGCCGCGTTCTTCGCCGGGCTGGCGGTCGTGACGCTCAACCAATCGCTCTGTGATTGCTTCCTTGATTTCGGCGAAGTGGCGTCAGAGATGGCGATGTTGTTGTCCTTCCTGCTCTTCGGAATCGTTCTCTCCGGGATCCTGTCCGAGGTGGACGTGGTCGAAACCTTGATACTGGCGGCGCTGGTCATCTTCGTCATACGCCCTGTGTCGCTGGCCGCAGTGCTGTCCCGGGCGCATATGAGCTGGGAGGGACGGCTTTTCACAAGCTGGTTCGGTCCGCGCGGGCTGAACTCCCTGTTGCTCGCGCTGCTCGTGGTGGAGGCCGGTGTCGAAGGCTCTGAGCTGCTGCTGGCCGTTGTGGGCACCATCGTCCTGGCTTCCAGCGTCCTTCACGGTGCGAGCGCGACGCCGCTGGCCGCCTGGTACGGGCGGCGGATCACGATGTCCGTCCACGAGGAAGAGCGTGAATCAGACGCCGCTTCCGTACTGGGTACACACGGCGAGGAGCTAAAACGGGTGAGCGTTGAAGAACTCCATCAGCGTATGGAGTCGGGCGAGAGCATGTACATCCTGGACGTCAGGGCGCGATCGAACTTTGAGAGCGACCCGGAACGAATTCCCGGCGAAATCCGGGTTTTGCCGGATCAAGCCGCGGACTGGGCGACTGACAGACCGCCAGACCGACCTGTGATCGCGTACTGCGCCTGACAGGATGAAGCTACGAGCGCCCGTGTGGCGCTGGAGTTACAACGGTTCGGCTGGGATGCGAGCGCGCTTGAGGGTGGGATCGCCGCGTGGAAAGACAGCTACCCGGTCGAGGCCCCGGTCGAGCTCCTACCCCCACGGTTCATAGAGCCCGGAAGTCGACTGTCTTAGCCCGCCCCAGATCAGTTGGTCGGGACCAGCTTGAGACAGACCGGCATCGAAACCGAGACCTCTACACCCGTCGCCCTCAACTTCCCGGTATCAGAGTCCCGCTCAAAAACCACGATGTTGTCCGAGTCCTGGTTCGCCGCCAGCAGGTAGCGGCCCGATGGGTCTATAGCGAAGTTCCGAGGGTTATTGCCGCGGGTAGACTCATGCCCGACGAACTCAAGCTGCCCGGTTCCGGCGTCGATTGCGTAGATAACAAGGCTGTCATGCCCACGGTTGGAGCCGTAGATGAAGCGGCCGTCAGGCGAGATGTGAAGATCGGCCGTGGTGTTCGGCCCCTCCCAACCGGCAGGCAGGGCGGGGACGCTCTGGGTAGGCGTCAATCGACCGGCAGCGCGATCGTAATCCATCGCCGTGATCGTGGAATCCAGCTCGTTGATGGCGTAAGCGTGCTTGCCGTCCGGGTGGAAGTCGAAGTGACGAGGGCCCGCCCCGGGATGCAACTCCACGTCCAGTCCGACCGGGGTCAGCTTGCCCGTGCCGGAGTCCAGTTCGTACGACTTGATGCGGTCCAATCCGAGGTCATTGATGTAGACCCGGCCGGTCTCAAGGTCCAGGTTAGCCGAGTGGGCGTGCGGCCCGTCCTGCCGTTCCGGGAACACGCGAGTACCGCCCTCGTGCTGGACGAAATCTGATGGAGCGCTGAGGCTTCCGTCTGTGCCGATTGGCAGTACGGCGACGCTGCCACCTGCGTAGTTGGCCACGACGGCGTTCTGGCCCGAAGCGTCTACGCCTACATGACACGGGCCGGGGCCGTTAGTCGGCTGTCGGTTCAGGAATGTGAGTGCGCCTGACGAGCGGTCCACATCGAACGAACTGAGCGCGCCGCTGACGTTGCCATCGTAGTCGTCGATCTCGGTCACGGCGTACAGGTGGGACAAAGATGGGTCCAACGCTACGAATGACGGGTTCGCGATCTCCGCAGCCAGCTCCGGCGTACTCAGCGCGCCGGTGTTGGCGTCAAATCGAGCGAGCCCGATGCCGCGGCCATCACGCTGTGTGTATGCGCCGATGAATACCAGGAAATCGTTACCTGCCATGTGATCCTCCGCTCCGTCCAGAGATCTGAATATTGAACCAGGCCGAGATCATATCAACTGGAATGGTTCAAAACGCGTGTCGGGCCCCGACTGCCAGAACGCGGGGCGGACCCCGACTGCCAGAACGCGGGGCGGACCCCGACTGGAGGATCAAGTCTGAGACGCCCGGCGTTCTTCGGGTGTCATTTACCCACCCTCCCGAATATCGGACGAGCCATCAGTCGGCGGCGTTGCGTCCGGAGCCGAGGTGCTCAACGTACACCTTGACCGATTCTTCCAGTGTTCGAGTGGAGTCAAAAGTCTGGCGTGTCTCGTTGGCGAAGGGCGTGTCGTCCAGCAGCAGGAAGATGTCTCGTGCCGCCTGGTGGAATTTATCGGTCACTCCCGCCGAAGCAAACGTGGCGGCAATCTCCTCCATCTCGCCGATCCAACGCCCGGCATCCAACGGAAGTCGTGGAACCGCTCGCTTCATTCCCTCGTACGCGGCTGATTGGCTGGACGCCAGTTCTGCGCCGAGCTCGTCCGTGATTCCTAGCGATTCCGCAGCGGTAGCGACAGCCGTGAGCAGGGTGGTGGTTCCCTTGGTCAGTCCTGCGTAGCACATCTTGATGGACGAGGCCCGACCGACCTCGTCACCCATAGGCATGACCTTGATTCCCTTGCCATCCAACTCTGAAATCGGTCCGAGGTCCGGCCCACTCGCGTAGAAGCGTGGCGGCGATCCCGGCCTCCCGGGGGCGCTTCCGATTATCCCGGCATCTGTATAAGAAGCACCTGCAGCGGTGATAACGGACTCGATGCGACGAGTCGTGACCGGGGCGATGGCGTTGCATTCCACGAACATCGGCGACGAACCGGTCGACTTAACCGCGGCAGCGATATCGTGGCCGAAGTCCTCGGCCGCCGATGGAGGCATGATCGACAGGACGATGTCGGCGTCGGCGACCATTAAATCGAGATTCGCGACGTCGGGAATACCTGCCAGCTTGGCGAGGTTGCGGGAGTGCTCGCTCCGTCCGTTCAGGCAGGTGATAACGGAGAAACCGCTCTCACGAAGCGCCTGCCCGACGGCATGGCCCATGTCCCCGATACCCATGATCGCAACAGTCTTTATCGTCACTAATAGTCCCCCCAGAGAATTTGGCAGCGTGAGGAAGCAGGGTATATGACGGAGTGGACGTTAGGGAGGAGTGGAGGGCACTGGCGGACTTGGGATAGGGAGACCATCAAGTTGCAACGGCATAGTAGGGGCGAATGACTATCTGCCGGGCGCCGATCCCTGGAAACCTCAGGACACGGTCGTGTCGAGCACGAGGGCGAGTACCGCACCAACGTTTGGAAGAACGCAACCCAAACACCCTGTCCTGCCCTTCCAATACAATTGCGTGGCATACCCTGCCTCGATATCATTTAGGTAGGGCTTAAACCGCGGAGGGGTCGCATAGAGGCCTAGTGCGCCGGTTTGCTAAACCGGTAAGGGATGTTAAGTCCCTTCGAGGGTTCGAATCCCTCTCCCTCCGCCACTCTTCTAAACCTACTAACGGCCCACCCAAAATGACGACGTATCACATCTGGACAGTCGGCTGTCAGATGAACAAAGCTGACTCAGAACGGCTCGCTAGCGGGTTCGAGCAGCTTGGCCTGTCCGAGACCGATAATCCGCGGTCTGCCGATGTCGTCGTCCTCAACACATGCGTCGTTCGACAAGGTTCTGAGGACAAGGCGACGGGGCTTCTCGGCGCTCTCAAAAAGGCCAAAGACCTGGATCCGTCCCGGCGAATCGCCGTGATGGGTTGCATGGTCGGACCGCAAAGCGACGAACTGAGCCGACGCTTCCCGCAGGTGGATGCCTGGGCACGGCCCCAGGAGTTCGAACCCGTCCTCCAGATGGCTGGAGAGGTTGTCGGAGTGGATCCTGACGGTTGTATCCGGGAGTTGCTGCCGGGCGACCCCAAGGTCGCAACATTCATGCCGATCATCCACGGTTGTGACAAGTTCTGCAGCTTCTGCATCATTCCTTACCGACGTGGTCGGGAGGTCAGTCGTCCGGTGGAAGAACTCGTTCGTGAAACGGAGTTACTGGTCAGCCGAGGCGTGAGAGAAGTCACACTTCTGGGCCAGAACGTCGACTCGTACGGACACGACCTCGAACCGGCCCACGATCTCGCAGACCTGATGTATGCCATTAACGAGGTTGATGGGCTAGACCGCATCCGCTTCCTCACATCGCACCCAAGTGACATGTCCGAGAAGATCATCCGGGCTGTGGGTGAGCTTCCGAAGGTGTGCGAAAACATCAATCTGCCGTTCCAGGCGGGCGACGATGAGGTTCTTGACCGGATGCGTCGTGGTTACACACGCGACGAATACCTGAGGAAGATCGACCAGGTTCGCTCCATTATTCCGGACGTCGCGATGGTCACAGACGTGATCGTCGGATTCTCAGGCGAGTCCGAAGAACAGTTCCGGCAGACGTTGGATATCCTCAAAGAAGTCCGATTCGACAAAGTTCACTCTGCCGCATACTCGGTAAGACCGGGTACTATTGCGGCGCGTCAGCATCCTGACACGGTTCCGGTGGAGGAGAAGAAGCGGCGACTGGCTGAGTTGAACGAGCTACAAGAGCGTATTTGCAGCGAGATCAACACCGGCCTTGCGGGTGAGGAATTCGATGTCCTTATAGATGGACATTCGAAAGGGAAGTTACAAGGACGCACAAGAACAGATAAACTAGTTTACCTAGACAACTCTGAGACGCTCGAGACTCGTATAGGCGGATTCGCAAAGGTGCGCATCACCGGGACCACCCCCTGGTCGCTACAGGGGACGGTAACGGCGGCTGAAATGCCGGCTGCGGGAGATCGACTGAGGGTATATCCCATATGACCATCGGTTCACGACAGACCGTAATACCGATCACCGAACTTGAGCAGTCCGCTTTTTGCCGAACAGATGGCAACCTTCGG
The DNA here is from genome assembly GCA_018650185.1 of Chloroflexota bacterium. Classification (GTDB taxonomy): domain Bacteria; phylum Chloroflexota; class Dehalococcoidia; order Lucifugimonadales; family Lucifugimonadaceae. Next base: position 10,173 of record JABIGL010000047.1, on the reverse strand, counting down.
ACACTGACCCTGGAAGAGGAATTCCAGGCGGGCGTCAGATGGCAGAAGGTGCCGATTAGGTACCTCAAGATGACGCCTGAAGAGGTAGACGCCGGGATTGCGTCCGCCCGTGAAACGCTGGGTGACCAGGTACTTTTGCTTGGACACCACTACCAGCGTGAGGACGTATTCCGATACGCCGACCTCTCGGGAGACTCGTACAAGCTCTCCCGGCTGGCTTCTGAACGTAAAGATGCCGAATACATCGTCTTCTGTGGCGTTCACTTTATGGCCGAGACCGCTGACATCCTGAGCGGCCCGGAACAGACAGTGATTCTCCCCAACATGGCCGCCGGATGCTCGATGGCGGATATGGCGCAGACTGAAGACGTTGAGGACGCATGGGAGGACCTGACATCGGTCCTTGGTGGGCAGGATGAGATCGTCCCGATCACCTACATGAACTCCACGGCGGATATCAAAGCGCTGTGCGGCCGCAACGGCGGGATCGTCTGCACCTCCAGCAATGCTGATCTGACATTTGACTGGGCCTTTGAGCGAAGTAAGCGTGTGCTCTTCCTCCCTGACCAGCACCTCGGCCGTAACACGGCCCTGGCGATGGGGATCCCGGAAGACGAGATCATCGTCTGGAACCCGTATGCGCCGATGGGCGGTCACACCCCGGAAGTGCTACGTCGCTCCAGGGTCATACTCTGGCAGGGCCACTGCTCGGTCCACACCCGATTCACACCGAAGCAGATCCAGGAATCCCGCGACAAGTACCCGGAGGTGAACGTAGTCGTTCACCCTGAGTGCACGCGTGAGACCGTGGACGTAGCTGACTACGTCGGCTCTACCGAGTACATCGTCAAGATGGTCTCGGAGGCGCCCGCTGGATCGGTATGGGGCATCGGAACCGAGATCAATCTTGTAAACAGACTGGCTTCGGAAAATCCCGACAAGACGGTGTTTTGCCTGGACCCGATCGTCTGCCCATGTGCCACGATGTACCGGATTCACCCGGCATATCTGCTGTGGGTGTTAGATGGATTGATGGCCGGACTGGTTATCAACCCGATCAAGGTTCCTGAAAAGACCGCCGCCGATGGGCGTGTCGCACTCCAGCGCATGCTGGACGTGGCCGGTTAGCGCCGGGTTTTCAAAGCCATTTCCGAGCACTTGGGGGATCTTCCGTACGCCGCACTGGACGACGTGATTGATCGCGCCCTGCGTGAAGATCTCAGTCTTGGTGATGCGACAACGGATGCCCTTATTCCTGATGATCTTGTCGGTTCGGCCAACCTAGTCGCCCGGACCACGGGAGTTCTGGCCGGCGTTGAGGCTGCCTGCTTGGTATTCAGGACGGTTGATTCAGAGATCGAAGCTGTCCCGCTGGTTCAGGACGGTCTTCGGCTTGAACCGGGCCAAACAATCGCCCGTATCTCAGGCCCGATGGGCGAGATTCTGAAAGCTGAACGAACCGCACTCAATCTGCTGCAACGCATGAGCGGAATCGCATCTATGACCGCAGAGCTGGTCGATGCCGTTAAGGGCACCGACGCACGAATCATCGATACCCGGAAAACGGCCCCCGGTCTTCGGGCACTGGACAAGTACTCCGTTACTGCCGGTGGCGGCGCAAACCACCGCTTCAACCTGGGCGATCTGGTCCTTATCAAGGACAACCACCTTGAGACGCTGGCTGCCGAGGGGCTTGGCATTGCCGACGTTGTCCGGCGTGCCCGACAGAACGCTCGCCACAACCTTCGGATTGAGGTCGAGGTCGAGACCGTTGCGCAGGCCGGTGAGGCGCTTGAAGGCGGAGCAGACATCATCCTGCTGGACAACATGTCGCCAGATGACATGGCGGCCGCGGTCAAACTGGTCGACGGCCGGGCGCTTACCGAGGCGTCAGGCGATATCAGCATGGCGACAGTACGGGCGGCGGCAGAATCCGGCGTGGACCTGATCTCCGTCGGGGCGCTCACGCATTCCGTGAAGGCGCTGAACATAGCGCTGGACTACGAGAACACGTAAGTTCGTCCCGAATCCCGATTCGTACTACCCACCGGACGCTGTGCCGGTGTCGCGGGATGATGCCGAGCACGGCGTCCTTGCGCTTGTCCCCGTCTCCCGGTGGGAGAGGGCTGGGGTGAGGGAGGTCCAAGCGGTCTAATGTGGATGGGCGCTGTGCTCCGACGGCCCTCAGACGTACAAAAACCGGGAGCTCCTTCGTCTCGGACTCAGCATGACAACTTGGCTGAGGGATGGAACATCGGCGTAACTGGTGCCCTCGCGTCAGCGGGCTGGTCTGGTCGCACGACGCGACCCTCCTCCCTCCCAGGGGGAGGCTTTATTACTGCCCTCTACTAATGAGTTAGAGACGCGGGCGGCAACACCTAACCCAGTGCTGACTTCATACGGTCAATCGCCGCGCCGCACACGTGGTCAGGGCGCAGGATCATGCCCTACGGTTGTTTGCGATCCGCCACGTCTCGACAATCTTCGAGTTCTCTATGCGCTGGAACGCCACTGCCACCCAAGAGTTTCCACCAGCTGACATCGTGATGCGGGAGACTACGGTGTCTCCTTCCGCGACCTGTTGGTCGATCAATACTTCGATATCGGATGGTTTGTTTTCAATCGAATTTTTAACAGCTTCAAGCCCTTGAGCGCGTGCTCCATCGGACTCTAGCGTTAGTACTTCGGCCCCGGGCCCGTGTGCGAGATAGCCCGGGGACATGATCTCGTCTACCAGCTCGGGATTGCCGCCGGTGTACGCGTCCTCGAAAAACCTGCGGACCAACTCCTTATTTGCTTCTGACATGTTCACATCCTTACGTGTCTCGGTCCTTCGAGAGCCTCAGAACACGGTTAACCCAGCGCCGCTTTCATCCGCTCAATCGCCGACCCGTAGACGTGGTCGGGCCGGAGAATCATGGCGACCCGTTTGTCGGCGTCCACCTTCTTGTCGTAATCGTCCCAATTGGCGGACCGGCGTCGGGTCGTTGCGCTGAAGATGTCTCGGCGAGCCATGCGTAACTCTTCCGGGTCCGTGTTGCCGGAGTGCTGCATCTCCATGTTGCCCTCAAATACCAGGAAGCCGGACCACCAGTCTTCGTGCGAAATAAGCACCGAACTCCGGGGATCACGAAGCAGGTTGTTGAACTTGATTCTTCCTTCCGTAATCGAGATACCCACGCCACCGTCCCGCGGGTATACCGTCACGATGCTGAGCTGAGGCATTCCGTTCTTGCGGAACGTCGTCATCACGCCCTGGGGATTGTCGTGAATGAACTGTTCTATCTGGGGATCGAGCTGCATATCTGATTACTCCGGATTGCTGCTGGGACAAGTGGCGGTAGTCTACCCCCGTCTAGGAGTATTGCGGTCTGCCGTATCCAGGATGAAAGTCGCAGGCCCGTCGTTCGCCAGTTCCACCATCATCTTCGCCCCGAAAACGCCGGTCTCAACCCGAAGTCCTGTCTCCTTGAAAGCCGCCACAACCTGCTCAAACAGCGGTTCCGATACAGGACCCGGTGCCGCCTCTGTGAACCCCGGGCGACGTCCTTTGCGGGTAGACGCGTACAGCGTGAACTGGCTGACTAACAGGATGTCAGCCTCCACCTCTAGCGCTGAACGCTCGAACCCGATGTCATCTTCATCGCCGTGGAAGATTCGCAGGTTGGTGATCTTATCCCGGAGGTACTTCACTTCCTCCGGCCCATCGTCATGTGTCACACCAACGAGGATCGCCAGCCCGGTGCCTGCGCTACCGGTGACGGCACCGTCTACCGTTACGGAGGCGTTTCGGACACGTTGGACAACAGCTCGCACTCTGCAACTCCCTGCGTTGATTGGGCGTGGTTTGATACGTACGCATAGTATCCCGAAGCAGAGGGCTGAAAGCTGCGTCTGGATGGACACCGTAGGGGCGGATTAGTATCCGCCCAAGGGTCGATACGAATCGACCCCTACGACTGCAGAGCTAAACGATCGTCCGATTCGGTAGGGGCGGTGCTTGCCCCGCCCGTCAGGCCCTAATCGGAGGAAGAGGACGAAGCCGCGGCCGACTTGCTCTTGGAATCGGTGGACGAGGGCTTGGTCTCGGAATTCGAGCCGGAGTCAGACTTGGTCTCACTCTTAGACTTGGACGACTCGGACTTTTTGTCCGTAGATTTCGATTCCGAATCAGAGGAATCCCCTGAGTCACTCGAATCAGAGGCGTCTGAGGTGCTTCCGGACGCGCCGTTGGACGCCCGGTTATCGGTAACGTAGAAACCACTGCCCTTGAAATGGACGGCGATAGGGGACAGAAGCTTCTTCGCCTCGTTGCTGCAGACCGGGCACAGGGTCGCAGATTCGTCGCTGTAACTCTTGGACACTTCGAAAGTGTCGTTATTGCATGCGTCGTCAACGCACCTGTAGTCGTACCTGGGCAATGGAGCCTCCGGGAGTCGCCGATCCCTCGAGTTCGCCGTCAGGGGATCGCGAAAAGCGAGCGCCTACTGGCACTCGCGTTCATGTACTGCTACTGAAAATTTAGCATCGCGGTTAAACGGTGTCAAACGTAATCGGCAGGACGCCAATCGTAACCACGCAGGTCTTTGGGGCCTTGCAAGCGCCTAGCCCCTTGTGGCAGCTTCAAATCCATTCTGCCAGCTATCGGAGGCCTCCGACAGGGACACATCAAGCAGATCGCTGATCACGATCCTGTCGCCGCCCGTCGTGCCCAACCTGAACACCGGCGCACCGGCCTTTGTAGCCACCGATTCAAACTCTTGTGCGTGATCTGATGACACGGTCACGACTATCCGAGATTGTGCCTCGCCGAAGAGCACTGCGTCCCAGCGCCCACTGGCAATTGCATCTACCCTTACGCCCATTCCACCGATGACGGCGGACTCGACCAGTGCGACCGCCAGGCCACCGTCTGACACGTCGTGGGCAGACCGGACAAGCCCTGCGACGATCCCGTCGCGACACGCCTGCTGGACCCTGACCTCAATATCCAGATCGATAGATGGCTGTCCGGTAACGACACCCATGACAAGATCTTGAAATTCACTTCCGGCAAGTGACGAAGAGTCGCCCGTAAGCCCGGCGGCACCCAGCAAATAAACAGCATCACCTTCCCCGGCAAACCCGGCGGCGGCGTGCTTCGTGACATCGTCCAGCAGGCCCATCGCCCCGATAACCGGGGTCGGGTAGATCGCACCGCCCGGAGCTTCGTTGTACAGACTCACATTTCCGCTGATGACCGGAATGTCGAACGCCTCGCAGGCGCTCTTGATGCCCGCAACCGCCTGAACAAGCTGGTACTGGCCGTCTTCGGTCTCGGGACTGCCGAAGTTGAGGCAGTCGGTAATTGCGACGGGCAACCCCCCTGTGGCCGAGACGTTGCGGCAGGCTTCAGCAACTGCGATCTGGCCCCCGATATACGGGTCGAGGTAGCAGATGCGCCCGTTGCCGTCTGTAGATAGCGCAATGCCGCGCTGACTCCCCTTGAGGCGAAGCACCGCTGCGTCGCCACCCGGAGCGATCACCGTGTTGGTTTGCACCTGGTGGTCGTACTGCCTGAATACAGGCAGCTTGGAAGCAATGTTTGGCGACGCCAGCAGCTTCAAAAGAAGATCGGCAGGAGATTCCGATGGCGGCGGAGTCGAGGACAGATCGGTATTTTGCAGGTCCGCTATCCAACCCGGTTTCGGCGGGTCAAACTCATATTCCGGCGGGTCTGTGAGCACCTTGATCCGCGTTTCGGACAGCACATCTTCACCATCCTGAATCACAACGGAGTCGCCCTCGAAGAACTCTCCGATGGCCGTGGCGTGCAGATCCCATTTACTGAAAATGGCCTGGACTTCGTGCTCCCGCCCGGGTTTCACGGCCAGCAGCATGCGTTCCTGTGACTCGGAAAGCATGACCTCGTACGGAGTCATGCCCTCCTCTCGCCTCGGGACCTCTGCGACATCAAGCCGAAGCCCCATGTCGCTCCGCTCCGCCATCTCGATAGCGCCGCTCGTTATACCGGCAGCGCCACAGTCCTGAAGTCCAACTACGCTGTCTAGCTGGATGACCTCCATACAAGCCTCGATGAGGACTTTCTCAAGGAAGGGGTTGCCGACCTGCACAGCGGAACGAAGCTCGTTCTGTTCTTCAAATGTGCGTGACGCCAGGCCGGATGCGCCGTGGATGCCGTCGCGTCCGGTATCAGAACCGACCAGCAGTAGTACGTCGCCCGGCTCTTCGGCACGGGCAGACATGATGCGGCCGTCCTCGACAAGCCCGACGCACATGGCGTTCACCAGCGGATTACCGTCGTAGCAGGAGGCGAACACCACCTCTCCGCCGACGTTTGGAATTCCCAGGCAGTTCCCATAAAAGGAGATTCCACCAACAACGCCGCTGAGCAGGTACCGGTTACGTGCGGTATCAGGCTTGCCAAATCGCAGTGAGTTAAGCAGCGCGATGGGTCTCGCCCCCATCGCAAATATGTCACGAACTATGCCACCAACTCCGGTCGCAGCACCTTCATGGGGCTCTATTGCCGACGGGTGGTTGTGGGATTCGATCTTCATAGCGATCGCCAGCCCGTCACCGATATCAACGACCCCGGCGTTCTCCGTACCGAGCGACACCAGCAAACGCTCGCTCTCCCCCGGCAAAGTACGGAGGAGCGGTTTTGAATGTTTGTAGCCGCAGTGTTCGCTCCAGAGCGACCCGAAAAGGCCCAGCTCCAGATCACTTGGATCACGTCCGAGCCGGTCGGCTATCGCCTCGTATTCGGCTCTGGAAAGGGCTACTTCGTCGAGTTCAGACTGGGTAATCGGCACGGTGGAAGGAAGATCTCACATGATTCGGGCGGATGCCCGGCCTGGGTTTGCAACCGTAATTCCCCGGGCAATTTCGGCATGTCACGGACATTGGAGAATCACGAAGGTTTTAGTCTAGCCCCCACTGTGGGCCGCGCACAGGCTCCAGCTACGATCTGCTGTCACGATGCCTTCAGGAACGTGGGGGAATAGAATTAAGGCTCCAGCCCCGGGACCGTATCGGCGATCTGTCGAGAGTCCACGGGGCTTGTTTATAACGTCGGCTGCCAACTCGATCCATGTTCAAACGCGTTCTCGTCCCGATGAACGGGTCCCAGAGCACGGAGCGGATTCTGCCCCACCTCGTCCAACTAACGAACTGGTGCGATTCCGAGCTGACCTTGCTGCACGTCCTGCGTCCAACCAGGGATCGCTCGGTCGGGGACCTGCAGATCGAGTACCCGAACGTACTGACAGACCGCGCCCAGGGATTGGCGCGGGAATACTTCTCCGAGTTGATCGAGCAGCTCGATGGCGTTGGTGTGACGGCGCGACCGACGACGGCAACCGGGGAACTGGTGGACACGGTAGTGGCGCGTGCGTCCGCCGGCGGGTTTGATTTGATGGCGCTGGCGGTAGGGGAACCACACCCGGTTGTCCGACATCTGACCGAGTCACCAAGCGAAAAGATCAGGGTCAGATCGCCGATCCCGATGCTGATTTTGAACGGGCGTATGGCCGGGAAGAAAGATCGGACTGATGTGCCACTTTCACGCCTGCTGGTAGCGCTAAACGGGACCCGCGTTTCGGAGTTTGCCCTTCCTTACGTGAGGCGCGTGGCCCGCGCCGGAAATCTGCCGATAACACTTCTTCGGATCGTTCCAGAGATCGATGGATTCAACCACGCCGCTGTGCTCAGTAGCACCGCTCCCAGATTCGTGCAGGGGGCCGTACAGGTCGCTGAAGAGTACCTCGAAGAGCAGGCCACGCAGCTGGCCGAAGAGGGGTTCGACGTGCGGACAAAGGTTGCGGTGGGACCGGCCGCTCAAACCATGGTCGATATCCAGGATGCTGAGCCCGAGCACCTGCTTGTGATGGGATCGGTAGTACGTAGCGGATGGCAACGGGCGATGCTGGGTTGTACGGCGGATGAGGTCGTACGCACGTCTGGACGACCCCTGTTACTTATCCCGGCAGGAAGAAGGCCTGGCCCGACGGATTCCGATGAGGCTGAAGATGCCGAGCCAACATCGGCAACTAACGGATCTACAGCATCCTGAGGCAGTGAGCGAGTAGCTCCGCCCGTTTTGGTAGCTCAGCTGCCACCAGGTACTCGCCATCGGCATGCGGGTGTTCGCCGACTGCACCCATGCCGTCGATGGTCGGGATTCCCAGCGCTGCCGTCAGATTGGCGTCACTGCCGCCGCCGGTTGACGATTCGCTTAACTCCATGCCCAGTTCCGCCCCAAGCGACTGCACACGAGCGAATAACTCAGCGACCGGGCCTTCGCGCTCCATCGGCGGTCGGTGAAGGTGCCCGGTCATTTCTAACGTGGTGTCGGTGTTGACTGGATAAAGCGAGTAGAGCGCACTGGTAACCCGCTCACCCTCGTCGGCGGAAGTAACTCGCACATCTATCACGGCGTTGGCCTCCGCGGGGATCGTGTTGCGGGCCGATCCGCCATCGATCAATCCGACGTTGATGGTCGTACCGGCGTCCCAGTCCTTGAGCGCCTGTATACGCAGTATCTGGTGCGCCATCTCCTCGATCGCCGAAATGCCGTCCTCCGGAAAGGCTCCTGCGTGTGAGGCACGGCCCTCGATGTGCAACCGGAACTCGCCAAGTCCTTTGCGTGCGGTCTTCAGAGAAAATCCCATGCTTGGTTCCATAACGATGGAATATGCAGCGTTGACGGCTTCCGCCTCGACCAGCGGACGAGAACTGGGGCTCCCGACCTCCTCGTCCGAATTCACCAGCACTGCCAGCGCCCGTTCCGGCCAGTCACCGGTGTTACGAAGCATTTCAAGGGCCGCAATGGTGGCGGCGATTCCTGCCTTCATATCCAGGACACCCGGTCCGTAGATGTTCCCGTCTTCTTCCCTGTACGGCATGTCTTCCAGTGTCCCGAAGGGCCACACGGTGTCGACATGCCCGATGATCAGTCCCGGCTTACCGACTCCAGGCCAACGCGCGACCATGTGGTCACCGAAATCGCTCTGGGGATCGATATCCACAGTTGCACCAAGCGCTTCGAATCGCGCCCGGACCAGCGCTATCAAACGGTCGTTCGAAGCCTTGTCCGATGTAGGGGATTCGATTAGCGTCATCTCCCGCATCAGATCAAACATGGCGGTCGATTGCTCAGGCGTAAGGCGCAGGGGTTCGGGCACACGAATCTCTTTCAAGTGGTGAGGGTTCGACGGACAGGATAAGCGCGGACCTGAATGCGGGTGTGGTTGCGAATTGATCACCTGACGGCGATTCCCCTCATGCCAACCCTCTCCCGCGCAAGGGAGAGGGGACATTGTGCGCAACACATGTGATCTGACGTAGGGGCGGTGCTTGCCCCGCCCACGCCTAACCGGCGTCTAGTGTCTCCAGAATCGTCTCTTCAAGCTCCGAATACGGTGAGAACCCCTCAAAACGACCGGCTACCGTCCCTGAAGCGTCCATCACAAAGGTCCATTCGTCCGTGTACAGTCCCCACGACTCCAGCAGCGGAGTATGCACCGCAAGATCGAGATCGCCCTTAATTTCATGCGGGTTGCTGAACAGGTCTACATGGATGAAGTCCATGCGATCGCCGTAAGTCGCGTTCAACTCACTCACCACATCTACCTGCGGACCGCAGACCGCAGTGGTGCAGAAGGCCGGGCTGGCAAACACCACCGCAAACGGTCGACCCGACACAAGCGCATCGGGGATAGCCAGGTCATAAAGCTCCGGATCACGTAGCGAACCAGATGTGAGTTCAGCAATCGATCCCACATCCGCCAGAGTCCTGTTCCGGGTCTCTGGTGGGCGCGCACCGATATCGGGCGCTATCGTTTCTTCAGTAACCTCGAACCGGTGCTCAGTCGTCAGGAAAGTTCCGTCGGAATCCGGCAGCGACACTTCGACGCCCCAGTCGCCCGAACGATCAAATATGTAGTCGGCCGAATACACGCCTCGCGTCCCGAATGGGAACTCCTGGAAAGTGGCGAACTTTTGCTCGGCCGGGCCTTCACGTTCGCCCTCATAACCGTCCGGGTAGTAGAACGATTTCACAGACACCACCGGGAACTTCACCAGACCACCCGGCTGCGTCAGTACAAAGGCGAATCGGTTCTCTCCCACGCCGGTATCTGTGGTCGCGAGGATAGTGGTCAGGCCGTTCTC
>JABIGL010000016.1 GCA_018650185.1 Chloroflexota bacterium | reverse complement strand
GGTCTCATCCCTGAGAACGAGCTTTCCCGGCAGGCGGGCGTCGAGATTGACCCGGTAACGGCCGGTCCAATCGTGGACGACGCCTTCCAGACCCACAGCCCCGGCGTGTTCGCCTGCGGCAACGTCCTGCAGGTTCACGACATCGTGGACTACGCAACTATGGAAGCTGAAATCGCCGGAACCAGCGCCGCTGCGTACATCGCAGAGGGAACGCTGCCCGACGCCGATATAAAGATCACCGCCGGGGACGGTCTTCGCTACGTTTTGCCGTCCCAGGTTTCCGGGCTGGACGCCGTTAACTTCACGATGCGAGTCACGAAGCCCGACCAGGATCGAGCAATCGTGTTCTCAAGTGGGGGCAAGGTAATCCGAAAACTTAAACAACAGGCCCTGTCCCCTGCATCGATGGCAAGGGTCCGACTTGGCAAGGCGAGATTCTCGAATACCCGTGAGATCCACGTGGAGGTAGCAGATTGATTGAACAAGCGACGATCGTGTGTGTGGTCTGTCCCGTCAGTTGCGCGGTACTCGTTGAGTTCGAGGGCGACGGAATCATCAAGACTGACCATAACCAGTGCAAGCTCGCCCTCGATTACGTAACGGATGAACTGTTCGATCCGCGCCGCACGCTGACCACAAGTCTTCCTGTGGACGGCGGAAAGGCGCCGCTCGTGAGCGTCAAAACGGCACAGGGTCTACCCAAGGACGATGTCCTGAGTGCCATGCAGTCGCTCTCGGGGATTCACGTCACTGCCCCGGTACACATCGGAGACGTGATCGTAGAGGACGTCCTCGGCACGGGCATACATCTTGTCGCGACGAGAAACGTCGAAGCCGCCTGAGCGCGTAATCCTGGCACGGAAACGTGCCAGTGAAATGAGGCTGAAATTGGTCACCGAATCCACCAGGCAGGTGATCCTGCCTTATGGAAACACGTTCGCAGAGGCGGACATTCCCGATGGACGGGAACTGGGAACCCTTGAGGTTCGCGACGTCCCTGCCATTCCCAACCTGCCCGGTGCGATGAAGAGTGCCATCGAGAATCCGATCGGGCTTGAGCAGAATATCTTTAAGATTGCTCAGCCCGGCGAGACCGTGGCGATCATCGTGTCAGACGCCACCCGGAAAACGCATGTCGATGACATCCTTCCCTGCCTGCTGGACGGACTCACCGGATCGGGCGTCAGGGACGAGGACGTCAGCTTCGTCTTCGCCACCGGGACCCATCGGGCCGTGACAGACGATGAGCAGGCCGCGGTCCTCGGGAGAGATGTGTACGAGCGATTCAAGGCCCAACTGTTCAACCATGACGCCCATGACCCTTCAAGCCACACCTACATCGGGACCACGTCCCGGGGCACAAGGGTTGAAATCAACAGCAAGGTCCACGAAGCCGACCGAATCATCGCTACCGGCGCGGCCGTACTTCACTACTTTGGCGGTTACGGAGGCGGTCGAAAGTCCGTAGTTCCCGGAGTCGCGTCGGTGGACACAATCGCCAACAACCACGCCATGAATCTGGACCCGGACAGCGACAGAATCAACCCGGCGGTTCGCATCGGCGGGCTCGACGGTAATCCGGTGGCGGAGGACCTGCTTGAGGCGACGAAGCTCACACATGTCGATTACGTCATCAACACTGTGATGAATCGCAACGGGGAGATCGCCGGAATCTTCGCAGGCGACCTGGATGCGGCGTTTGAAGCAGCACGGCTTTTCGCACACGAATTGTTCGCCGTCGACATCCTGGAACAGGCTGATGTAGTTATCGCGGCCTCGGCATCCACCCAGAACTTTGTTCAGACACACAAAGCTTTGTTCAACAGCTACCAGGCCGTGAAACCGGACGGAAGGATCGTCCTGATTACGCCGTGCGCCGAGGGTCTTGGAGGCGAACAATTTGCGAAGTGGCTCCGGCTTGGAAACACGTCTGCGATAATCGCCGGCCTCCGTGAGCAAAGTGAGATAAACGGACAGACCGCACTGTCTACCGTCCAGAAGGCTCCGATCACGCTGATGGTGACTGATCTCGTGGAGGATGATGTGGCCATGTTGGGGGCGCGGAAGGTTTCGACGCTCCAGGGTGCGATCGATACCGCATTCGATGAGGTGGGTCACGACGGCGCAGGTACACCGACCTACTACGTGATGCCGTCCGCCGCGTACACCGTGCCGTTCCTTCCAGACTGACTCTTGTAAGTAAAGCAGCGAGGGGAACATGTACTTCAAGATCCTGGTTCCGCTCGACGGTTCTGTGCTTGCCGAGAGGGCCCTGCCGGCGGCGTGTGCGCTCGCGGATCGCTCGGGAGCCGACCTTGAGCTGCTCACGGTCGTCTCGGGCGGAGCGGTAGACGGCGTTTCACCAGATCAGTTCCTGGTACAGCCTTACCTGGAATCGGTGGCGAAACCATTCGGGTCGAAATCGCGCCCGATCCGATGTCATGTTCTAGACGGCGACGCTCCATCGGTAATCGTCGATTTCGCACGAAACCAGGGCTTTAGCCTGATCGCCATGGCAACTCACGGACGAACCGGATTCGTACGGGGCTTGCTTGGCAGCGTGACCGACAAAGTCATCCTCAACTCTCCGGTTCCGGTTCTCGTCGTCAATGGCGGCAAGAGCCTCATCAGTGACGTCGGCGTCGACGTCAATCACGTAATCGTCCCGCTCGACGGCTCAGAGCTTGCAGAATCGGCTATCGAACACGGAGAAGCGCTGGCAAAGTTGCACGACGCTGAACTCACATTCCTGCGGGTCGCCAACACTAGTTCAAGCGTTATGGAACGCTCATTGGCGCAACATTACCTTGAAGGCATAAGCTCATCGCTCGTGACCGAAGAATTGAAGGTAAAACTGCGCGTCCCGATCGGCGAACCCGGTGATTCCTTGATCTCTGCAGGTACAGGCCTCGCCAACGCCCTCGTAGTCATGACGACGCGAGGCGCGTCCGGATTGAAACGCACAGTACGAGGGAGCGTTACCGATCAGGTTGTACGTGGAACCTCTGTGCCGACCCTGGTCGTGCCGCCTGTGGCGGAACTAACCGGCCGCTGCATAGATTGACGCGTGCCACTGGTTAGTCCTGGACTGACCTCAGACTTGCCTCGAGCACGCGCACCTCGCAGTCCGTATTTTCGGAGACTGCACGTGAGTACGAACCCTGCGGCCTCTCACCCAGCGGACGGGCGGAGTCCGTATACATAGCGATCATGTCTACATGCTCACTCTCGGCGAGGGCACAGATGCCCTCAGGGATCGTCGTCGCATCCGACTCCTCAAACCTGCAGCGAAGTCCTCGAGAGTTCGCGACCATGGTTTGTTGAACAAGTCGGCCGGTCATCCTGGCCCGATCCCGCTCATCTTCTCCCGGAAGACGTACGTGGCCGATGATAATCTCGGCCTCTCCGGGCTTCACCAGGACATCTGCCTCCACGCGGTATATGACCTGTTCCGCCAGTTCAGTTCCGTCAACAGGTACAAGTATCTTCGGGCTCATCTCATCCTCCAGGGGGCTGGCAAACACCGGTAGCAACGGTGCACGTCGAACACAGCTTTTTACCCACGTCGTGTTGAGCACGCGACATCGGCTTGCCACAGTGTTCATCACCAGCCCTGAGGGAGACGTGAGGACATGGACATAGCCGTGTAGGAGACGTGAGAAAAAGCGTTCCTGAATCTGGAGAGTGTCGGGATTACGGCGAGAACCGTCGTTGAATTTTCGTCGTGACAGGCACAGGAAGGGCGGTGTCATAGGCCCCTCACAAGCCTGTCCAACACCCTCACGGAATCCTCACGCTGGTTCCTTTAGGTTCGCACCATGACCGGAGTCTCGCCGTGCAGGCGCCCGGCGGCGCAATGCGGGTCTCCGCATTGCCTGTCTGAGTTCGCTCAGGACAGGTCGTCGGTGTTCCACACAGCTTCGTAAGGCTCAAGTCGCATCGGGCAGCGCGTCGCCTTGCACCTACTGCATGGTGAGGACGTTGGATCATCGAGTATTTGGAGCTTGGCTCCGAATGGCACCATAGCGCTCTGTGATTTCTGGGGATCCATTTGCAAAGAATCCAACAACCGGACGCCAATCTCGCCAGCAGGCAGGACGTCGAATATCGTGCGTTGGCCTTCCAGATCCCAGTACTCGTTGCCCGGGACCAGGCACGGCCCCACCAGGAAGCCCGCCCCTTTCCGCTCATCTGCAATCTCGGTCACGGCCTTGGACTGCACGTTCATGGCGATGGCCGATCCGGCGGCGTCGAGAACTATCGCCTCAACGGGCCGATCCCCGGCGAAAAGTTCAGACACTCGACTACCCACTGCATCCCCCGCCGTGGCTACAAGAAAGACGGCACCTTCGGCACCTTCCATCAGGTGGGGAAGCATACGTCCGCTTACGGACAGGCCACCGTCGAATTCAACGACTCCACGCCCGATAGCTTTAATAGAAAGCGCCCGGGTCACGGCCGCAGGTTCCGCCAGGGTTGCGGCCTCGGCAATCGCCCATTCAATGTCGTCGGCCAGCTGATCTCTCGCCCCACCGGCCGGACCGAGGCAACGCCATACATCGTCCGGCACCAGATCAATTTCGACGCGCTTGACCATCCCGGACGACTCGCCATCCGAAGTCATGGAATACGTCTTTCTGCAGCCAGCGGCGCGGATGCCCGCGACAACTCGAATACTACAGCGTCTGGCGGAGGTTTCCGCCTGAAAGGGGCAGCCCAATGTCGATGAGCCACAGGGAACGCGTCGTCAAAGCCCTGAATCATGAGGAAACGGACCGCACTCCGATGGATTTCGGTGGAGGTCCAGCGACCCAGATCCACCCGGACGCTTATCTCGCCCTGCTGGCGCATCTGGGACTCGAATCCGAGGACCTTGTAGAAGGCACTCGCGGGGAAGGTCAGGTCGTCGTCCCCAGTGAAGAGGTGTTGCGTCGCTTCGACATCGATGTCCGTCCCGCACATCTCTCTCAGCCGGACGTTCGCCCCCGGCAACGTATCGACGAGCTGAGTTACTTCGATGATTGGGGCGTCCGGTGGGAAAAAGCGTACTTCACCGCGCCAGACATCAACATAGAAGGCCCATTACAGGCACTCGTGGATCCAGACATCTCCGTAATCGACTCGATCAAATGGCCAGTCCCTGACGACCCGGGCCGTGTCAGGGGACTGCGAGATCGGGTAGAGAAGCTGAGGAGTTCCACCGATTACGCGATTGTGCTGAACCTGCCAAACAGTACATTTGCCCTCTCTCAGCGTCTCCGCGGGTTCACGGAACTCCTCGAAGACCTGCTGCTCAACGAGGCCTTCGCAGAGGCGCTTCAAGAACGGGTGACAGACGTAATTTGCGGGATAGCAACGACCGCGCTGAACGAGGTCGGAGACCTCATCGATGGGGTGGCATTCGGCGACGACATGGGTATCCAGACCCAATCGTTCCTGAGTCGAGATTTGTATCGAAAGATGATCAAACCACACCACGCCCGGTTTGTGGGGACGCTTCACAGTCTGACGGACGCCCCCGTGATCATGCACAGCGACGGGTCTATCCGGGAGTTGCTTGGCGACATCATCGATTGCGGTGTCGATGTCATCAACCCGGTCCAGACGAACGCAGAAGGGATGGACCCCGGTGAACTCAAACTGGAGTTTGGCAAAGATGTTTGCTTCTGGGGCGGTATAGACACGCAGAAAGTTCTCCCCTTCGGATCACCCCAAGATGTTGCTCAGGAAGTTCGTGACCGCATTGAAGACCTAGGCCGTGGAGGTGGATACGTTGTGGCTTCCGTTCACAACATCCAGTCCGAAGTGCCGCCCGAAAACGTCGTGGCAATGTACGACACGGTTCGGGAATCAGCCTGAGAGTTGGCTTCAGGAGGCCCCGGCATGATGACGAACAGGGAGCGCTTGATGGCGATCCTGGATGGCAAGAGTCCAGACCGGATTCCGTGGATTCCACGGATGGAGATCTGGTACCTGGCTCAACGCCTGGCCGGAACACTGCCTGCCGAGTACCAGGACATGCGGTTGGGTGAAATACGGGCCGATCTACACATGGGCAATCCGGCACGAACCGGTCGGGTTTTCACGAGCAGGATCAGGGGTATCGACACCATCGTCCGCCGGGACGGATTACGCACAACGACCGAGTACATCACACCCTACGGCACGGTCAGTCAGACAGCTGAACGGACCGACGAGTTGGACCGGGTAGGAATACAACCGCTGGTCGTGGACAAGATGCTCAAGGGGCCTGATGACTACGACGCCGTGATGCACATCTTCGGGAACATGGAATGGTATCCGTGTTACGACGAGTACGAGGCCTACGACCGAGATGTGGGCGACGACGGCCTTCCTATGGTCAGCATCGGCGACGTTCCTTTCCACCACTACCTCGGTGACCTGTCCGGGTACGAAACAGCGTACCTGGATCTTTTCGACAATCCCGGGAAGGTCGAGAGTCTTCTGGACACCATCTCGCAGGTGTACCGGGAACGCATGTGGCCGGTGGTGGCCGAATCACCGGCGAGGTTGTTTCTCCACGGGGCGCACTTTGCATCACAGACCACTCCGGCACCCTACTTCGACAAGTACATCACTCCGTACGTGCGAGAGTTCACAAATTATGTGCACAAGCACGGCAAATCTGTCGCCCAACACGCGGACAACGACAGCCTTGAGATTCTCGACCAGTTACAGGAATCCGGGTACGACATGCAGGAATGCTTCGTCACCTCTCCCATGGTCCCTGTAAGCCTGAGTGAGGCGAGGGAGCGCTGGGGCGACTCGATGATCATCTGGGGAGGCCTGCCCTCAGTCCTGCTTGAGGAGAGCACCCCGGAAGCAGAGTTCGAGAAGTACATGGAAGACCTTTTCCGCACCATCTCACCCGGTGACGCGTTCATCCTCGGCATCGCAGACAACGCAATGCCCACCTCGATGATTTCCCGAATGAGGCGTGTCGGGGAGATGGTCGAGCAATTCGGCGATTACCCAACAGCTGCGTAGCGCCAGAAAAACGACCCCGAACTCCCACAAGTTAGTGAGGACAGACGAATGGACTTCAACGACCTGGCCCAGATGGTGATTACCGGCGATCACAAGGGCACCGAGTCATGGACACAGGAAGCACTCGAATCCGGCGTGTCCCCGGCAGACATCATCGATTCCGGGTTGATCCCCGGGATGGAAGAGGTCGGCCGACGTTTCAAGGCGGCGGAGTATCACATGCCGGAGGTATTGATCTCGGCTCGCGCCATGAAGGCCAGTCTTGCGCTGGTCAGGCCGCTCGTAACTAGCTCAGGAATCGAACCAAAAGGTCGAGTGGCGATCGGTACGGTCCGTGGTGATCTTCACGACATCGGCAAAAATTTGGTCGGCATGATGCTTGAAGGTGCCGGATATGAGGTCAACGACCTGGGAGCCAATGTCTCGCCGGAAGCGTTTGTGGACGCAGTCGAGAACGGAAATGCCGATCTAATAGCCCTGTCTGCGCTACTCACGACAACGATGCCGATGATGAACGAGACAATCCAGGCGCTGGTCCAGGCTGAAGTTCGGGGCAATGTTGGCGTGATGGTCGGTGGAGCGCCGGTGGATCAGACTTACGCCGACCGGGTCGGAGCGGACGGATACGCGCCCGATTCAGCGACGGCGGTCGAGGTGGCGGACGCGCTGATGAAGGAACGGGCAAAATGATCCCACTCCGTACCAGTCAGCTAAATTGCGATCAGAATCGCCACGGCGTTAGTTCTGAAAGTGGCATTACGCCAGCGCTGGTACCACCTTGTCCACAAATAACTTCATGTCCTCAAGCGACTGAAACTCCGGGAAGGTGGCGATGCACAGATCAAAGCCCATCTCCGCCAGCTCTTCAAACTGGTCGATGACGGCACTCGGATCTCCGGCAATCGCGCGCTGATCTCCGCCAGCAGCCCACTCTTCGCCACGACGTTTTGCCTTTGCGTTATCGCGATCGATGAAGATGCGATGCGTCAGCGTCTTGCGAATGGAGTCGTAATCACGCCCTGCCGTTTCGCAATGCGCTCGCAACGCGTCCAACTTGCGCTGGTGCACCTCTACCGTTCGCGAAACGTCGTTCCACCAGTCCGCATGGCGCGCCACTACCCCAAGTGTCAGCTTCTCTCCACCACCGCCGAGCATCAACGGGGGTAGAGGGTCCGGGCGTGGCTCGCTATACGCGTTTTCTATCGTGTAGTGCTCGCCTGAAAACGATGCCGGGGAATCGGTCCACATCGTCTTAATTATCTGCACGCCTTCTTCAAACATCTCAACCCGTTCCCGAGGTGAGGGGTACTGAAGGCCGTACGCCTTGTGTTCCCCTTCGTGCCATCCGGCGCCGTAGCCAAGGATGAATCTCCCGCTCGACATCTCGTTCAGGCTCGCCGCCATTTTTGCCAGGATTGACGGTTGCCGGAATGAGTTGCTCATCACGATAGTGCCGAGCTCCGGTCCGGGATACCGGGCAGCGATCCATGTGAGCAGGGTCCAACATTCAACGCGCCACTCATCAGCGTAGTTGAGGTGGTCAGAGACCCAGAGTGAAGAAAAGCCCTGCGACGCAACGTCCAGCGACCTGTGGAGGTCGCCAAGGTAGTCACGGGGAATGATGTGCTCCAGTCCGCGATCTCCCGCCGGCGGGTTGTAGCCAAATTCCATACGTGCTTTTGCTGCCAAGTGATCCTGCCTATCCCTGAACGATGTCGACGCCGCTCCGTGGGCGTCTCGGACACAGGTTAACGTCCAGAGCAGCGCCACGCTGGACGACCCAGAGTGGGCCGATTGGCACAATCAGGCGGGTAGATTGCGCAATACGATTGGCAGATTCAACGTTTCCCCGTAAGAGCCACGTTTGTATCCTCAGCTACATGCTCACGCGCATTAGCCATATTGTGGGAAGCAATCGTTCGAACCGCTCCGGTGGTCAACGTGTCGCGTTGCGCGTCGCCATGATGCTGAGCCTTGCGCTGGTTGTGGCGTGCTCCGGCGGATCGGATGATCGAGGACCGGATGACGGCCAGCGCGATGATCGGCCGGGTGACGAAAACAGATCTGGCGACGATCAGGGCGACTTCCAGCGCGCACCTGACGGCAACATTCCGCCCATTTCGGCACCACCAACGCTTGGCAACCCAACGGCAACTCCTCCTCCAGGCACTGATCCGGGTTCCCCGGCAAATCCCGATGCCTTTGTCACGCCGAGCTCTACAGCAATTTCCGGTTCTGTCGTAACTGACGAGCGCGTCTATTCCTGTTCCATTGATGGCGAGCACGACACGCTGGGGCTGATTCAATCTACCCTGGCTCCGGTAGTCCCGGAGAACCAGACCGTCATTTCCATCGACGGCGATCTCTCAGACTGGGTCGGCAGGCCCACGGTCGCGGTAGACCCGCCCGGCGACGCAGAAATGACATTTCCGGACTTCGGAGAGGTCAGGGCGTTCGTAAACGAGAACGCCCTCTACCTCACTGCGGAAGTCAGTGAGTCATCGGCCAAGTTTGATTCATTCGAGATCTACGGAAACGACGAATCACGGAACCTGTTCTTCGGGTGGTCTCCGGAAAGTGAGTACGGCTGGGCGGCCGATGTAACCGACGAATGGATCGACATTGGATCGCTCAAGCGCTCTAACTTCGCCCTGGGCAGCGCTTTCGAAGCCCGGATCGATCTCCGTGATATCGGTTCTCCTGAATCACTCACCATCAACAAGACGCAGATCATGGGCGGTGAATGTTGCGGCGATACATGGCGTGCGGTGGAACTGTTTGAGATCGATAAGCCCATCCCGTCTGTAGTAGAAGTTGACCCAGAATGGCGTCTCACGCGGATTGGCGGGGCATCGGAGGCAAGCCTGATGCTCGCCACTCCCGATACCCGGACTATCGACGTCGAATACGATGCCGCCGGAGAGAGGGCGATGGTGACCGGGCTCGCAGGCGCGGTGCCGCCTAACACTCAGGTACTCGTCGGAAATCTTGAGCTGAACGATTTCATCATGCTCGGTGCTGACATCAATGGCGCCTTTCAGGCCGATGTCGCCGCGGTTGAGGGCACCCATGTTCTCATCAAGCAGGACACGACCAACACCTTCATACGGGAAGACCGTGGAACGTTTTCGGAAAACATGATCGCACCGGGTGTGATGATCCAGATCCCCGTGACTCCGGCTGCTGAAGGCGTAGCGATCGCGGGTGGAGCACGCCCCTGTTGCGGCTCCGAAGGCATCGCACCGTTCGCAGTATCAGGGGTACTTGAAAGAGATCATGTGAACGAGGGTGATCGTGTCCATGTGTCCGGTACCGTCACCGTTTTCGCTGAGATCGAATCAAGGCCAAGTGACCAGAGCTTTGAACTGCAAATGACACTTCTTGGCGACGCCGGTGGCAGACAGGTTGGGCGCGCCGGTAAATTCATATCGCCTTTCTTAACATCTACCGGATTGCCAATCGAACGCACCCTGGGAGGCTCTCCCGTGGGCCGTATCGACCTGGGACAGCAGCAGCTCAGATTCGATTTCGACGGCCGTCACTGGACAGCCGACTTCGATTTCGATTTAGAAATCCCGGATGGTGCGCGCACCGGCACATACGGACTGCTTGCAGAAAATCTCTGGGGGCTCAGTGATCAACAGCTTGTTCCGGATTCCGATCTGCGCGCTTTTGACATCGTCACACGTGACGACAACCAGTACCGGCCCACGCTGGCAACCATCATGGTCGGCGACCCCAATCCGATGCGTCTCACCACGACACTCCTCGCGGACCAGGTGGATGACGGGGCCCGAGGCGGGCTAATAGCTCGGGAAGATTTCGGGCTGTTTGATATCGCCGGAAGATCTTCTTCACGACACGAACCGGTGGTGCAACGATTGGACCCGTACGGCGACAACTGGACCTACAGATTCGATCCGTACGCTCCGATGCTGGACGTAGTTGACCGTGCACTTCCCGGTGCACCGGCGCTGAATCCCAGCCTCGGAGTTGGATCGGAAAGCTCCCTCAAAGTTACCGTCCAGCGACCAGACGGCGGCGTAGACGTTATCGGTCCCGCACCATTGACCCGTTACGGGGTCAAGTCTCCAAGGACGGCCTGGAATGACACGCTCAATCCGGGCGGCGGCGATCTTCGGGAGATACCACAGCTCATGGGCGACGGCGATACCTTTGCTTACGAGTTCCCGTCGGATGGCGACTACATCATCACGCTGAACGGCCGCGTCAACGATACGCAGGGCAACGTCCACGGAATCTGTGGGACCTACGATCTCACGGTCGCGAGCCATCTTGAGATCGAGACATCGTTGCTCCCGACGACGCCGTTCGAGATCGGCAACAGCATTGCGCCTACCGTGTCCATCCTCCCGGGCGTTCCGGCAGACATCGCCTACACAGTGACCCACGTGGCGTCCGATGGTGTCGTGGATCAGCAGACGTTCCGGGGCACCGCCAATCGGTACGGCTGGTGGGACGGGAATGGCGAAATTTACCAGTTCAAACGTGATGGCGAGTATCGGGTTGATATCGATACGCGCTACGCATCAGGTGATGGCCGACTCTGGGTCGGACGTATGCGCTTTGGCGGTGTAGTTGCGACGCCGGACGCGCCAATCGTCGTTCACGGTCGCCGTGGTCCTGATGGTCAAACGGAACTCGCACCAGTGTGGGCCTTTGAGGAGTCGTTCATCAGCGAGGACTCGGCCCACTGGCAATTCCCATATTTCAGCGGAGATGTCCTCTGGGGTGACACGGAACCCGGTCCCGGGCAGGCCGTGGTCACTCATCTGTCCGTCCAGTCCCTGGACGATGAACATCCGCTGGTGAGTCGTGCCGTTGCGGTCGCGGAAGAGTACGGCGTCTCGGAATCATTACCGCTTGATGTTGCGATACGTGCCGATCAGATGCCTCTGGTTCTCGGGGCTGAGAATCGATCAGCTCCGGGCTCACATCCCGATGAGTTGTCGCTGTGGTCGTACACATACGGTAGCGCTCAGCGACCGGGCGTCAGGGTACGGGAGATTATCCAGGGCGATGACGTCAGCGGCGTGTACTGGCGCTTTGGCGATACCTACCACGGGCAGCTCGGCAATGGCCCGGAAGGCGATCTACCGGGCGATTTCAAGTTCTTCTACGGCGGTGCGGTAATCCGAGATCCGGCAGCTGGTGAAGGTATTTACGCTATCTACGGCTC
>JABIGL010000034.1 GCA_018650185.1 Chloroflexota bacterium | reverse complement strand
CAGCACCGGCGAAGAGTCTGGGCGACGGGTCGTAACGGTGTCGGATAACGCGGTCGTTTAGCAGTCAGCAGGAACGAGGGGGTACGGGGTAGAGGTTACGGAAGTGCAAAGCGGCAGAGGAAGGTACTACTCCCCCCAATTCGAAGGCCCCGAAACGCGCCCCGGCAACGGTGACCTCGCGCGCGAGGCGAACGGCCAACTCCGGCGTTGATGACGCTGGGAGCCGGGCGTCGCGATGACCCGACCTTAGAAGTCGGTAATGATCCTGACGCCAGGCGGGTGTAGAAAGTACTGCGCATCAGGATCAGGTGTATAGAACGATATCGTCCAACGCTTGTAAGGCTCCCCCACGCCAAAAGATTCACAACCTTGGCAACCTGAAGGATCTTCTTTGGGTCGCAAATTGCCGTCAACGTACACGAGGAACGTCCATGAATCCTCATTGAAAAGACCTGGCGGTAACTTGTAATCCGAAAATTCACCTGGAGCCAATGTTCCGAAATCAACCTCCGTATGTTCGCTCTCAGGGGCTGGCATCGTTCCAACGATCTTGATCGCAATGCTATCTGGCATTTCGTTCGCAAACCGAACCTGAACCAGATCCGAGTCATCGGAGCCGGATGCGGACGTCGGCGGCGTGACGGTCGTAATGAGGGGAGCTGGAGCGGCGGCATCCACAGATTTCCGAGCTGTGACTGTCGTTTGGGCGAGCGGGATGGTCGCATCAGCGGCTTCACTCTCAGCCGTTCGCTCCGCGTTCCGGGCATCGCGTTCGTACGTTTCCGCCTCGGAAGTGGCGAACCATTCCACCGTTCCGGGATCGGGTTGGTCACAGCCAACGACGGTGAAAAGCCCGGCCATCAACAAGACCACAAATAGAACGAATCGCATAATGGTCGGCAGTATACGCAGGGAACGGGTCACGGTTGCAAGACGGGCCTCGTGGACTTTTTTGGCTCACGCGCCAGTGTGTTACGCGATCCAATCTACGCTCGCAGTATCTCGCGCCGCGCCAGGATGCGCTCGGTGAGTGGCGGCACTAGAGGACATCGGTACATTCCGATCAATCGCCACGATGGGATACAGCCAACACAAGAGCAACTATCCAACCGATGAATGTCCATCCGAGCAATAGATAGAGGTGGTCCCGGTTGTTTGGACAGCTTAGACCGGTTTGATAAGTGGAATCACGCTGTGGTGAATTGCGCTGCCCGGTCTTCTGGCAGTAGTCTCGCGTAGAACTCGTCCGGGGTCATTCCGCCGAGGCTGGAATGGGGCCGCCGGGAATTGTAGAAAACAATGTACCGGCCGATGCTGGTCCTTGCTTCTGACACCGATTCGTATGCCTTCAGATACACCTCCTCGTACTTGACGCTTCTCCAGAGGCGCTCGACGAACACGTTGTCCCTCCAGCTGCCCTTGCCGTCCATGCTGATAGCGATCTCGTTACGTTCCAGCAGGCTGGTAAAGGCCATACTAGTGAACTGGCTCCCCTGGTCAGTGTTGAAGATCTCCGGGGTGCTGTAGCGCTCCAGAGCCTCCTCGACGGTCTCGATGCAGAACGCTGTATCCATCGTGATCGAGAGCCGCCATGCCAGGACCTTCCTGCTGAACCAGTCAATGACGACCGCCAGGTAAACAAAGCCTCTCGACATCGGGATGTATGTGATATCCATCGCCCACACCTGGCCGGGCCGTGTCACCGTCATTCCACGAAGCAGGTATGGATAGACCGGGTGAGTGGGATGGCGCCTGCTGGTGTTGGGTCTGCGGTAGAGCGCCTCTATGTTCATCCTGCGTATCAGCGTGGCGACGTGTCTCCGCCCGCTTATGAAACCCTCTCGCCGCAGAATGTCTCGTAACATCCGGCTGCCCGCGAAGGGGTACTCAAGGTGGATCTCGTCGATGCGGCGCATCAGGCGGAGGTCCCCTTCGCTCACCGGCATGGGACGGTAGTAAACACTGGAGCGGCTGATCCCGAGCGCCCTCGCCTGACGGGCAACCGGCAATTCGTGGCCGGGGTCGATCATCGCCTTTCGCTCGGCAGGCCGGCCCCTTTGAGCGCAGCTTCTAAAAAATCGTTCTCAAGGGCCAGCTCCCCGATATTGGCGTGGAGGACCTTCAGGTCCACCGGCTTCTCGACCGGGCCGGAGGCTGAGCCGAACACCTCCGCCGCACGCTCCAGAAGCTGCGTCTTCCACTGCGTGATCTGGTTCGGGGGCAGATCAAACTGGCTGGCCAACTCCGCAAGCGTCTTCTCGCCCTGGATCGCCACAAGGGCCACCCTCGCCTTGAACTGGGCCGAATGGTTTCGGCGTGGTCGTCTGCTCATCTCTCGCTCCTGTATCAGATGGCGTCATAGTGCCATCTCAAGGCAGCGATTCCACTTATCCCACTGTCCAGTTT
>JABIGL010000145.1 GCA_018650185.1 Chloroflexota bacterium | reverse complement strand
GCGTTGTTCACCAGGACGTCCAGGCGTCCGTACTCGGCAGCAACCTTTTCGAACAAGCCTTCAATCGCCGAGTCGTCGCCGATATGGGCACGAACGCGGAGGCAGCGGACGCCCAGCGCAGAGATAGCTTCTTCTGCTTCGTGTGCGGCCTTGTGATTGCGGAAGTAGTTGAAGGCGATGTCCGCGCCTCGGGCGGCGAGCTCGAGTGCGATGGCGCGGCCGATACCGCGCGATCCGCCTGTAATAAGGGCTACCTTACCTGTGAGGTCACCGGAACCAGACGCCATCTATTCAATGCTCCGTGCTTTGCCATACAACCGCGTGACCGTGCACCTCAAGAGGGCGTTAGTTAGACCCGGAGATGGCCATCCCGCCGTCTGTGCGGAGGATGATGCCGGTCGTGTATCGGGCCGCTTCCTTCGCCAGGAACTCGGCGGCCACTGCGACCTCGTCCGGGACGCCGAAACGACTCATCGGGATCCAGGTCATGATCGTATCTTTGGTCTTCTGCGGAAGGCCGTCTACCGTCGCCGTCTCTATGTACCCGGGTGCGATCGCGTTGACGGTAATGTTTCGGGACGCAAGTTCTTTGGCCAGTGAGTAGGTGAGCGAGTGGATAGCGCCCTTGGAGGCGGAGTAGTTGGTCTGCCCGATGTTGCCGCTAATGCCAACGACCGACGAGATGTTGATGATCCGGCCCCAGCGTGCCCGAACCATGCCGGGCACGGCGCGGTGGCAGCAGTAGTAGGTGCCATTCAGGTTGGTCTGGATTACCCGGTCCCACGCATCATCCTTCATCCGAAGGATCAAAGCGTCGTCGATGATGCCGGCGTTGTTGACGAGTATCTGGACGGGGCCGAAAGCTTCTTCGGTAGCGGCGAACATGGCGTCCACCTGCTCACGCTCTGCAACGCTGCCCTGGACGGAGATCGCTTCGCCTCCGGCCGACTTGATCGTCTCGACAACCTCTTCGGCGTCTTCCGGATGCGAGTTGTAATTGACCGCGACCCGGTGCCCCATCGCAGCGAGCCGGATGGCGATTGCCCGCCCGATTCCCCTTGAAGCTCCGGTTACCAGGGTGCTGCGTGACTCTTCGGTCAACGGGGTGTCCTGTTCTGATGCTATGTGCCGACCGCACCACGGAGCCTGTTCAACTCCGCCTCGGCCTGCTCTACGTAATTTAAGGCTACAGTCTGTCGCGCTGTTTGTATTGCGCGACTTACCGCAGGTGCGATCGCCTTACCGTGGCCAACTACCGCCACCCCCTTTACCCCGAACAGCGGTCCACCGCCGTGTGCTTCAGGGAGGTTGGTTGTCTCATAGATGCGGTTACTGATCTCTTCGATGTCCGATTCCGGGAGTTTGCCCTTCATCAGATCGCGGATGTCGGCGGAGAGCGTTTCGCCGATTCCTTCCGTGAGTTTCATTACGACGTTGCCGACGAAGCCGTCACACACCACAACCTCTGCACGGCCGTGAGGGATGTCGTTGGCTTCCACGTTGCCGATGAAGTTGAGTCCACTGGTCTCAAGAAGTGCGGTGGCGTCTTTGACTTGTGAGTTGCCTTTGCCCGCCTCAGCTCCCACGCTCAAGAGAGCTACCCGCGGATTCTCGGCACCGAAAACAATCCGGGAGAAAACCGCGCCCAAGGCCGCGTAGTCAGCAAGCTGCTGAGGTTTACAGTCAAGGTTGGTGCCGATGTCCATGATGATGGTGCCCGGCGCTAGACCGTACAGGGGACCGCCAAGCGCAGCCCGTTCGATACCTTTGAACGTGCCAAACACCACCGTCGCTGCGGCGATGGTTGCGCCGGTCGAGCCCATGCTGACAAGGGCCTTCGCACGCCCGTGTCGGACTGCGCTGGCGGCGCGGAATATAGAGGCGTTTCGCTTCGTCATATAAGCCGTTGCGGGGGCTTCACCCTCCTCAACCACGCCTTCCGACGGTTCGGCGGTGATTGGAAGGTCAGCCACGTCGTGCTTTGCCAGCTCGGCTTCGACGGGATCCGGGTCGCCGACGAGGATGATGGACACGCCACCTTCTCGGGCGGCCTGCACTGCGCCCAGCACGATCTCGGCGGGGGCGTTATCGCCGCCCATAGCGTCTACAGCTATGGGGATTAGCTCCTGTGTACCTTCGGCCGTCAAATAATCTTCTCGGATTTGATTAGAAGTCCGTCGATTGCTCTCAGTTGATCTGGACGAATGCCTGTCCCGTGATCACGTCCTCGCCATCGTCCTTCTTCACATTGACGGTGATCTCCGTCGTCTGCACGCCGCCCGTATCGGTCACTTTTTTGACTTCACCGGACACATGCACCGTCTCGCCCGGAAATACCGGTGCACGGAAGCGTACTTTAAGACGGCCCCCGGACGCCCAGTTATCTGGATACGCGGAAGTGAGCATTTCGGACACCATCGCAAGCGTAAGCATACCGTGGGCTATACGTCGACCAAACGGTGTCTTCGCCGCAAATTCTGCGTCCAGATGGATCGGATTGTGATCCCCGGCAGCGTCGGCGTAAGCCTCCACCTGTGCCTGTGTGACGGTACGTTCAACGCCAGCAAGTTCGTCACCCGGCTGCATCGTCATGATGCGTTCACCACAATCAGGCTACTGGCTTCAGCGACCTGCGCACCCGCGCCATCTATGAACGCCATCTCTACCGTTGTGAACCGACTTCCACGTCGTTCGGTGTTCGATTTCAGAGATGCACGTATCTCTAACTGCTCGCCGGGGGTAACTGCTCTGTTGAATGACGCTTCCTGTGAGGCGTGGACCACCTCAACAGTTCCGTCCGCCAGACCCAGGTGCTTTATGAACCGTGACAGCCCAGCTGCAATGACCGCCATAGACGGCACGCGCTCGATTGGATTCGCTGACGTGTCACCGACTGCGCTTGCGTATGCGGCGGCCTCGTCTGCGGTGATCACCAGGGGTTCTGCGGGGAACTCGTGTCCAGATTCGAGGTCTTGTAGTGGCATGCTTTCTCGAGAATTTCTTTATTCACGTTCGGGTACCAGGCGGGACAGATTCCCGATGTTGGTACTCGTAGAAGTCTAGAAATGCCCCTGTGAAGTCGCAACGAGCAATCAGAGGGACTGGCTACTCAGATGTGCCGCGAGTTCCCTGCATGTCTACCGCCTCAGATATCAGGCGAGAGGCGAGTTGATACGACAACTCGTTTCGGTAATCGAGGTCGGAGATCGCAAGTACGCGATAGATCACGCCACTGGAGACCCGCGCATCAACGCTATCGCCCAGCTTCGGGACTCGTACCCGCAGCGCCTCGGCCATTGCCGCCGCGGCCGCAAGGCCACTGCGGTTGACGAATACGCGGGTCATTACACGTCCGTCGTAATAGAGCGATAGACCGGATCTGGTTTGCTTGAGCGTGACACGCATGTGGGCGCGCGGCTGCTCCAGTACTTCGTAGGCGTGTTCGAGTGCCTTTGCGCGTGAAATCGCCAATGGTTTAACTGCCCCATCCGGTGGGTGAGTTCTGTGCGTGAGATTGTAAAAACCGAACCGGAAGTATAATCCGACCGATCTCGATCAGTGCACCTTCCAGATCTTCCTTACTGGAGATGACTATGGACCTCAGTGGACATGTAGCGATAGTGACGGGCGGAGCAACAGGCATCGGGCGCGCCATCGGCATGAAGATGGCGGAAGTTGGGGCGGACATCATCGTCTCCGACATCGATTCCGACGCCTGTCAGAGGACGGCGTCAGAATTTGCGGCGCTCGGTGTGCGGTCAGCCGGAATACCGGCGAATGTGACAGACCCGGACGCGGTGGGCCGGATGGTTGCGGAGAGTATTGGTCAATTCGGAAAGATCGATGTATTGGTCAACAACGCCGGGGTCGCCGGAGCGCCCGGATGGTATGACCATGCCGTGTCCCGTGAGGAAGACTGGTCCTTCACTTTTGGCGTCAACGTCAAGGGTATGGCGATAGTTACGGAGGCTGTACTGCCCCACATGAAGGAAGCGCATGCAGGCAAGATCGTGAACCTTGCCTCGGTTGCTGGTCGCCAGGGCCGTCCGACATTTCCTCACTACTCAGCCACAAAAGCCGCCGTCATCAACTACACCCAGTCACTGGCAAACGAACTGGGTCGGGACAATATCAACGTGAACGCCGTGTGTCCGGGCTTGCTATGGACGCCGATGTGGGGAGAGGTGGGAGCCAAGTACGCAGTCAATGATCCGACTTATGAGGGACTGTCAGCCCGAGAGGTTTTCGACAAGATGATCGAGAACATCATTCCGTTGGGCCGTGAGCAAACGCCTGAAGACATCGGAGACGCAATCGTATTTCTTGTTTCCGATGACGCGAAGAACATCACCGGCCAGTCGTTGAATGTCGACGGCGGCGCATTCCTAAACTGATCCCAGAAACAGGGAGATGAAATTGCCTGAGCTTGATGGGCGAACCGCCGTAATAACCGGGGCCGGTAGTGGCATTGGTCGTGGAATAGCGCTCGTGTTCGCGGAGCGGGGTGCCGAGGTTGTCGTCGCAGATATCGACCCGGCGGCGGCGGAATCGGTTGCGGATGAGGTGCGGGCGCTCGGCGGGACGGCACATGCTGTTCAGGCAGATGTGACGGAACGGGAGTCAACGGACGGGTTGTTGACGGCATCTCTTGAAGCTTGCGGCCGGATTGACATCCTCGTGAATAACGCAGGAGTTGGTGGTGCACCCGGGTGGTGGGAGCGCAGCAGTCCAACACCGGAGGACTGGGAGGCAACGTATGACGTCAACGTGATCGGAATCGTGAATGTGACGTCCAGTTTTCAGGACCACCTTCAGGAACGTCGAGCCGGGCGCGTGATCAACATAGCCTCGGCGGCAGGTCGTCGTGGTGCGGGCGGGTTTGCGCACTACTCGGCTTCTAAGGCGGCGGCGATCAATGTTAGCCAGGGGTTTGCACTCCAACTGGCCGGACATAACGTCAATGTGAACTGCATATGCCCGGGGCTGCTGTGGACACCGCTGTGGGAGAAGATCGCCGAGCGCGATCTCATCAAATCCGGGGAGACGGCGCAGACGGGCCGACAGGTGTTCGATGAGCGGCTGGAACGGTCAACACCACTCGGTCGGGAGCAGACGCCTGAGGACGTGGGGAAGCTGGCGGCGTTCCTGGCATCAGACCGGGCGAAGAACGTCACCGGTCAGTCGATCAATCTCAACGGTGGGTCGTACGTGAATTGAACGCGATGCGTTGGTTATTTTGATTGCTACGGTGGTTGGCCTCGCCTGGCGCTAATGATGTGACAACCCGTTGGCTGTTTGGTCGCCTAACGGCGATCCCCTTCACCCCAACCCTCTCCCGCGTGGAGGAGAGGGGGTAGAGGCGTACATGCTTGGCTGACAACTTTTGCCTTCTCCCGATCGGGAGAAGGTGCAGGATGAGGGGGTCATTCGTAAGAATGACGGCAGGCGAGCGCGTTCTTCTAGAAATGCGCTTGTGGGCGGAGCAAGCCTCGCCCCTACAGTGTGCTGACCGCCGTTACGGCAACGCGGCTGCGGGGCTTGCGTCCAGCATCTCGCGTAATTCCAGGCCGAGCCTGTCCCGCGTCATGGGACCGGCGTACTTCTTGACGACTCGGCCTTCGCGATCTACGAAGAACTTCTCCGGCAGTCCGACCACGCCCCAGTTCACCGCGGTGGCTCCCCTGGAGTCGACAACTATCGGGTATTCGAGTCCGAAAGCGTCCCTGAATTTGCGTGTTTCGCTGTCTACATCCCATATAGCGATGCCTACGAACTCAACGCCCTGATCGCGGAAGTCTTCGTATGCCGCTTCGAGTGCCGGGCTCTCCTGCCGGCAAGGCGGGCACCAGGATGACCAGAAGTCAACGAGGACGATCTTTCCTCGCAAATCGGACAGCTTGATGATTTCATCGCCATCGATACTGACGAGTTCGAAATCGGCACCTAACTGGGCCGATACTTCCTTCTCGCCCAGCGTGTCGTTGACGGCAAATCCGCCCGGACTGCCGTCGTTCTGGATTACGGCCCATATCAACAGCGCCGCGACCAGGGTTACGGGCACGATGACGGCGAATCCGATGATTTTGCGCTGGGTCATTCAGGGATCCGAGGCTGACGAGAAAGTAGAGTTCAATTCTACGCCTTCGTCTACGCTCCAAAACCCCGTTGGGCTTTCAGAATCGGACTTAATTTCGGACCGAATTTGATTCCGCTAGCTTGAGGATCCGCTGCTTCCGGAAGTTGAATCCTCTTGGTCGTCGTCCTGCGTGCCGTCCAGATCGTCTTGTGCCATACCGGCAAGTGCCCGGGCGGTCAGGGCGTCCCTGCTTGCGCGGTGCTGCTCGGCGTCTATCTCTCCGAACTCCAGGCGTTCATCGAGCTCTACGATCTGTTGAAGGATCTCCATGCGCTCATCGGGAGTCACGGCAATCTCAAGGCGTCGGCGTCGGTTAATTAGAAGTACGTACACCACGAGCCCTGCCATAAGGGCGGCAACCACGAACGGGAAGCCAAACACGATGGCGTTACCGCCGGGGATTGCCTCGTTCATTCGCTTGAAAAGTCCCGGCTGAGGTAGGTCCTCGATGACGAAATTCATCTTGAACCCGGGTTCGTAGCCAGTCCCTGCAAACTCCTTGTAGACCGTCTCGCCCAGCTCGGTGGTCTGGGTGGCTTCCATACCTTCAGCCACTACTTCACCAAACTCCGGTGGGATGAGAACCCGCACCTCGTCGGCGCCAAACGCAAGGGTCCGCACAAAGTCGAGCGAAGAGCCTGAGTAGTTGATGGCGTAGCTATACAGGATCTCGTGTTCACCGGGAGGAATGGGGTTGGTCATCGCGAACCCCGTGCCGATCTCAAGTAGCTGTCCCTGCGGCAGGACACTGTCCACGGCGAGCTCCTCATATCCCTCGGGCAAGCTGAACCTGAGCATGTTGAGGCCCGTGAAGTTCGGATTTGAGGCATCAGGCACAAAGGTCCTGTCGCCGTCATTTCGGATCGATACAAGATCAAGAACGCCCATTAATCGGTCTGACCCGACGACCGTGGGGATGATCGTTGCGTGGGCACTAACTCGGATGTCGTCCAGCGAATCTGTCGTCTCGTATATGAAGATTCCTATGTTTGCCGGAGCTGCCTCTTCAGAGAGGAATATCTGCTCCGTTACGCCTTCGTATTCCCAGGCGAGGCGATACTCGACCTCATCGTCATCTTCAAATTCTGTGAACTCGAACAGAGTGTCGTCGGGACCAACGGTTTCTATTTTCTGATCGACGATTCCACCATTTTTGAAGCCGAGGAGAGCAATTTCAAAGCCTTCGGGGACATCCGCTCCTTCGGTGTTGTTGAGAACGGCCCCGGCAACGCGGTCAGGCGTAAGTCTCTGAGCCTCGGCAGGCCTGGTCTCTCCCGCCATAAACGTGATGGCTAGTGCCAGTACGGCGAGGATCGCCAGTAGTGAGGCTCTCGTGGGGGCATAGTGCCACCGTTCTGAAATCACTTTGTCCCTCAATTTTGCGTTTCAACCGTTGTCCGGCTCTGATTCTCCACTGGTGTCCGTATTTCGCCCGGAACCAGCCGCTCTCAGTGCCGCGATTTCTTCCTCAAGTGACTCCCGGGTTAACGCTGCCGGTGCATCCTGAGGTTCTTCTTCATATCCAAGTTGGTCCAGCAGTCTGATCGTCCTGGCCGCCCCGACCCTCAACTCCAGCAACTGGTGTTGGTAGTCTTCGTCCGTGACGGTGTTCGCTGCGTGATCAGCTTGCAGATGGCTGATTTGATCGTACAGATCTGTCCTCAACCTTGTCAGGCGTTCTAGCTCCCCGAAATGACGGGCCGACACCGTACTTCCCGATCTTCGAACGAACGGGATTGCGATGACAACTATTGCCACGATCGCCACCAAGGCACCGACAGTTATCGGCATTCCACTTCAACCTGCATTGGACGGAATCAAGATTCACACACCTGCGGATCGGACGGCCTGAGGCGTAGACGGGACTCTTCTGCGTGCAGGCACAGTGCGACGCTCAAGGGCAGGCGCAGGCCAGAGGGCGATAACGGTGCCGATGATGAAGATTGGACCTGAAACCCAGAGCCACCACGCCGCCGGGTTGATGCTAATTCTGAGAACCACGCGTCCGTCTTCAAGGAACTCGCTCGGGACTATGTAAAGATCTTCGAGTCCGGGATCCAGGTAGTGGGGGACGCCGGGGATGTCTACCAACGGGTTGTTGTGAACGGCGGCGCGGACTGACGCGATGTTGAAGACAGGGTAGAACGCACGCCACGGCGCAAGACTGGCGATCTGCTCATCACCCTTGAACACGTTGACGTTGGCCCACTCCGATATTCGATCGACACGCTCTTCGTTGCTCGTATCGACGTATTCGACCCGGTATTCGTCCAGGGTGAAGCTTTCCCCCGGTGCGAGCGCTACGTCTGCTCTCTGCTGAAAGAAATTGGTTCCGATCACGCCAATACCAAGGGCGATGATCGCTATGTGGACGATGTATCCGCCGTGGCGAGGTCGGTTGCCGCTCACCATGCGCCACCAACCGGACGCGAAGTTGTGTCCCGCTCTGCGCTGCGCCATCGTCCCCCGGTACCACTCTTCGAGCACCGCGGACATGACCAGTGTTAGCGACCCGAATCCGATCACCGCCCACATCTCATGCACGCCGGATATCCAGATCAGTGCCATCGTCACAAGTCCGATTGCGATGGGGATCGTGAGCCAACGCTGAACGCTGGGCATCGTGGTTCGTCGCCAGGGCAGGAGGGGACCGATACCCATCAAGATCACGATGGCGAGCAGAATCGGCCCGTTGATCTGGTTGTACCAGGGTGCGGAAACCGTGACCGTCTCGTCGTTGGCGAACTCGGAAAACAGCGGGAACAACACGCCCCACAGCGTCACGAAGGTCACGCCCAGGAATAGGAAGTTATTTACGAGGAACCCGGCCTCACGTGAGAGAAACGATTCCAGCGGCCGGTCGCTCTTGAGTGACGGGGCACGCCACAGGAACACGGCGAGGGCGAAGAACAGGCTGAAGATCATGAAGCCCAGGAATACGCTGCCGATGGTCGATGCGCCGAAGGAGTGGACGGACACCACAGGCCCGCCACGATTGATGAACAGCCCGAACTGCGCCAGTACGAACATCATCGAGAGAAGCGCTACGTTCCACATCCGGAACATACCTCGTCGCTTCTGGACCATTATCGAATGGATGAACGCGGTCAATACGAGCCACGGCATGACGGCCACATTCTCGATGGGGTCCCAGCTCCAGTAGCCGCCCCATCCGAGGATGGTGTAGGCCCACCAGGCCCCGATCAACAGTCCGGCGCTGAGAACGGCCCACACAGCGATGGCGCTAATGCGCGCTGCATCCAGCCACTGGTCACGGGTCTGTCCGGCGATCATCGCTCCAGCAGCAAATGAGAACGGGATGGCCACCCCAACGAGGCCCGCCATCTGCAGAGGCGGGTGTATGAACATGCCCGGGTGTCTCAGGAGAGGGTTCACGCCAACCCCGCGTCCATCATCGAACGCAGCAGGTGCAAAGGGGTCGGCCAGGGTAACCAGCACAGTCAGGAAGAAGACGGTTATGCCCATCAATATGGCGATGATGTACGGGCGTGATGGTTCCAGTCGTCTTGGAGAAACGTAGATGGCGACCATGGACATGATCGTGAAGATCGCCGTGATGTAGAGCAGCGAACCTTCGTTCCCTGCATACATAGCAACCCAGGTGAAGGCCTGGCTTTGCGCACGGTCACTGTGGCCTCTGACGTACTCGATAGAGAAGTCATGAGTCACAAATGCCCAAACGAGCGCGCCTACCGCGACGGCGAGCGCCACCCCGGCCATGTATGAGCTCCGGCGCGAACTCATTATGAGATCGCCTGAACCGAGGCGTGCGCCTACAACTGATCCGATCCCCGCATACACCGCCAGCGCGAGCGCCAGCAGGAGAGACATTGTGCCGAGATCTGCCATCTAGTCTCCGGCGCTCCTGTTCTCGGGTTCGCCAGGTTCGTCGGAAGGCTGGTCGGATAGTAGATCGCGGTCAACTTCCGCGAGGTAGTCGGAAAGTTCGCTTTCCGTAGCTGGTCCACCCACTCCCGCGGCCACGGGGCCAGCGGAACCACGCTTCATCTGCCGCATCACTATTAAGAGCACTACGATGCCGACGCCCACACCGATTGGTGGTACGACCCAGGTGACCAGATTGAAGCCGGTCCTTGGAGGGGCAGCCAGTACGCTGGTTCCGTATCGCGCGACGAAGAAGTCCTTGATCTCCTGCTCATCGTCACCCTCCTGGAGCTTCTCCCGGAGGATGCGCTTCATGTCCTGGCTAATCTGGACGAACGACTGATCGAGTGTCTCGCCTGGACATATTGGGCAGATCAACTGTGTTTCGAGGCTCTGCGCACGCTTCTCAAACTCACGATCCTGGTCGGGGCCGATCGTGATTGCAGGTGGATCGTCGGTCCCGGACTGTGCGTGTGCCGAGGTCTGGCCGAGTAGCGGTAGTGCGACAGCCAGAAGCAGTGCAGTCAGTGAGATAGTGCGGATAAAGACGTTGTAGCTCAATTTGCTTACAGCGCCCCGGCACCGTGCTCCGAGGGTCTGGTGGTTACTCCGGCGAATCTCATGTCTCCATGGTATCGCCGGACAATCAATCTCGGGACGTTAATCCCGTAATGAATCCGGTCAGATTCATCGTGAATCGGGTTACTGGCCCAGACCGGATCCAGATGTGTCAAAGATGTATCGAACTACATCCCAGCGATCTTCTTCTGAAAGAAGAGGACCGAACCTGGGCATGACCAGAATACCGTTCGTTACCAGGCTAAACATAGCGTCCTCGTTTATGCGGGTGCGTGAATCCTGCAAGTTCGGAGGAGCCGGGTAAGTACTACCGCCATCAGCGAAGGTTGAGTTCGGTGACGTGATGTGAGCAGCTGCCTTGCCGTCGCCAAGTCCGCCTACGCCGTGGCAGGCGGAGCAGTTGACCCGGTAAAGTTCGGCTCCGGCTGTGGCGTCGTACGGGTGGGCTTCGTTGGCCGGAAGCACGTTCAGTACGGTCTGGGCGTCGCCCTCGCCGTCGTATGCGACAGCCGACTCAACGCCGCCGAGACGCGGTATCTCCTGAGATCGGTATGCCTGGGAGTAGTGCATTTCGGTGAAGATCTCGATCGGGTACGTGCCGCTTTCCTGCACACACGCAGCCGACAGAAGGGCGACTGAAGCGAGCGCGATCAGCAAACGACGGCCCGCAAAGCGGGATCGTACGTTACGCGAGATGTATTTCGTTCGAAGACTCAAGCCGTTTTGATCTCCAGGGCGCCAGCTGTCTGCAGTACACCGCGAGCTTCCTCAACCTTGTCGTCCTCACACTCGACCACGATACCGATGTATCCCTCGGTGATTCGGGCGTCATATGCGCCAAGATTCAGGTTCGGAAGTCTGCTTTCGAAGATGATGCCAACTACGGTCGCGATGACCGCTCCGAGCATCGTGAGTTCGTACGCAATGATGAGCATTGCGAACACTGCCAGGATTGGCTTACCACCGGTTACGACCGGGTAGGCGAGCTGTGTGCCTGCCGTGAACAGGATGGCCAGTGTGATCCCGACCATCGCTCCGAAGAACGGGAATCGGAAAAGCCTGTGTTGAGGGACGTGTTCGCCGAACGCGCCCTCCGGGTACGGCGTACCGGTGAGCACGTCGAAGGTCCCGAGCGCAAAGCCGGCGGATTTGAGTCCGTCCATCGCATTGGCCCCGGCATCCGGAGTGTCGTACAGCCCTAGAACGCTGTTTGAAGCTGCCATCGTGCGTTACCTAATCCAATTCCCTGATTACGGCAGGCATGTTCACGCGGCCGATCTTTACATCGGTCGTGAACACCTGACTTTCTTTGGTCTCGAAGAGGGGTATCAACGGGAAGAACTTTGAGAACAACAGCATGAGCATCATCACCCACGCAAATGACCAGAGAAGCAGACCCCACTCCAGGGGGCTGACCTGATACGAGTCCCACGTGAATACGAAAGGCTGTTTTCTTGAGAGTCCCGGAACAATGATCAAGAAACGCTCAAGCCACATCCCGATGTTCACCAGAATGGACGTCCAGAACATCATTGCGATGTTGTTCCGGACACGTTTGAAGAACCATAACGGCACCGGTATGGCGAAAGCCGTTAAGAAGAAGATTATGAATAATAAATTCCATGGCCACTGGAACATTTGCATCTCACGAAGCGCACGTTCAGGTGCCTCAAGGCTGTACACCCCGAAGATCAACTCTGCAAATGTGAAACCGAGCCATGCACACGCCACGACGATAAGAAGTCTTGCCAGTGCATCGAAGTGCTCAGGCCGGATGTAGTTGTCCCAGCCCCAGAGCCAGCGCATCACGGCCATCATCGTCACAACGGCGGACACACCGGAGTGGACTGCACCGACAACGAAGTAAGGTGCGAAGACGGTGGAGTGCCAGCCTTCAACAGATGGCGTTACCGCAAAGTCCCACGAAACGATGCTGTGGACCGATACGAAGATCGGGAGCATCAGTGCGGAGAGCAGGATTCCCGCTACGGTCTGGAGTCGCCACTGCCGCGGGTTACCGCGCCAGCCAAGCGATGCGACCGTGTAGAAGGAGTGCTTCCAACCGGTTGTCCGGTCACGGAGGACACCGAGGTCCGGCAACAGGGCCACGTACAGGAACAGCGTGCTACCGGTGAGGTAGGTGCCGATCGCAAACGGGTCCCATACCAGCGGGGAACGAGCGTTCGGGAAAATGCCACGGGCGAAGTCGAACGGGGTGATCCAGTAGAAGATCCTCCACGGTCGTCCGGCGTGGATCAACGGGAAGAACAGGGCGGTGAGCAGTGAGAACACCGTTAGGAGCTCTGCCGCTCGTGTGACCGGCCTGCGCCACTCAGCCTGGGTAAGACGAAGGATGGCCGAGATCATGATTCCGGCGTGGCTAATTCCAACCCAGAACACGAAGGTCGTGATGAACAGACCCCAGTAGACGGGCCTGTTCAGACCAGTGACCCCGAGGCCCTTGTTGAACATGATGCCCATCAGCGTGAAGCCGAACAGCACCACCACGAGCAAGCCGAGGACCGTTGGCAACCACCACTTGGGCGTCGCAAGGTTCCCACGCAGAAGCTCGTGGTTAATTGCTACTTCGTCGAGTATCCGTCGCTGTTGCATTAGTCGGGTTTACCCACCAGCAGTGCGTGGCCCCTCAGGAACCGTATAGGTTTGGAAATCAGGCGTGACTGCTGCATCTCCCAGAGGGATACAACAGGAACGAGCCGGGTCACAAGAAGGATGGAAAGCAGGCCAAGAGCCGGGAGTCCGACCATGATGAATATGTCGAAGATGTCCGGCCACATCGTCTCGGGCATATCGCCCAGGATGCTGGTCGTGGCAAGTTCAAGGTCGTCCGGTACCGCACTCCAGGAGGCAACGTAGATCCGAATCCGGTCCAGGAATAGCCCGAAAAGGATGATCACTGCCGCTATGGGCGGACCCCACAGACTGTCCCTGACCTTGTTCCAGATCATCACCCACCACGGGATGATGAATACCAGGAAGAAGACCGTCCAGAACAGGTAGATGTATGGGCCCGAGACGAGCAATTTAATGGTTGCTGTGTCTGATTCAGATCGGCCGTACCAGAACACGATGAAGCTGGAGTAGAAGAAGTAGAACCACAGTAGCGTGGTCGCAAGCATGAACTTGCCCAGTGACCACATCTGCTCCTGACCGATGAACTTCTCAGTGCCACCCCAGCGACGTGACGCCCACGCACCGAGGATCACAAAAGCGAGTCCAGCCTGGAACGATGTGATCACGTGATAGAACGGGAAGACAGAGTCTTTCCATCCCGGCACCATGCTCACGGCGAAGTCGAGGCTGAACAGGAAGTTCACGAACATCAGGGTGGCGAAGTAGAGGGCACCGGTGATCCCGATACGCATCTTCAGCCACTCCCACTGTTGTGGGCGGCCGTGGAAGCCACGGGCCAGTTTCTTGGCCCACCGCTGTTTCCAGCCGGAGCCGTGGTCCCGGATAGCTGCAAGGTCAGGAATGGCCATGACGTAAGCCATGAACATGCCGACTAACGCCAAGGTTGCCAGGGAAAGTGCGTTCCAGAAGTGCGGGGCGTAATCGGGGGAGTCAAACCAGATAGAACGTCGGCGTACGTCATCGCCGAGAACTTCAGAAAACTCGGTCAGCGCCGGAAGTTTGAATAGCAGAGGAATAAGAAGGAGTGCGAGAACCGAAGTAGCCACCGCACCCAGGGAAGCGATACGTGCGACAGGACGCACCCAGTTGGCCTTCGCCAGAGCGGGAGCGATTGCCACCATCGGAGCGCCACCAAAGATCGTCAGCATCCAGCCGACGGTCGCGGCGTAGTAGCCCCAGTCCTGTCGTCCATCGTCGTTGATGAACCGGAAAACGATGCCGACGATGCCGATAACGGACAGCGCGGCCAGAATCCACATAAAGAGCTTCAGACCGCTGCTGACAGCAGTCCGACCCTCACCCGCAAGTGTGGCCGTAGCTTCTATGTTGGACGGACGTTCGTCTACGGCGTCCGTTATCAGGCTACTCGTGACCACCGGCGGCTCCTCCGGTTGCGTCGACCTGTGCAAGGTAGACAACGTTGGGATCTGTGTTCAGGGCGTCAAGATGTGTGTACTTGCGGTCATCGTTACGCATGATCGATACACGGCTCTTGTCGTCGTTGTAGTCGCCAAATACGAGGGCGTTCGTCGGGCATGCTTCCGTGCATGCCGTCTCGATGTCGCCGTCCTGCAGCTCACGACCATCACGGGTCGTTTCGCGAGACACACGTCGAATCCGCTGCACGCAGAAGCTGCACTTCTCCATGATTCCACGGCTTCGGATCGTGACGTCCGGGTTCAGCTGGTTACGCAGGCTGGTCGGCCAGGTCGGTTCCCAGTAGTTAAAGAAACGGACGTTGTAAGGGCAACCGTTACCGCAGTATCGGGTTCCGACGCAGCGGTTATAGACCTGGACGTTCATGCCTTCGGTGTTGTGGTAGGTCGCAAATACCGGGCACACGGGCTCGCACGGCGCGTTTTCGCAGTGCTGGCACATGATCGGAATGAACCGTGCCTTCACATTCGGAAACTCGCCATACCAGTAGCGTTCGATCCGGATCCAGGCGAAGGTACGCTTTTGCCTGTAAATGTCTTCGGTTGAGAGGGGAATATTGTTCTCAGCCTGGCATGCCATTACGCACGCCTGACATCCGGTGCACCGGTCGACATCGACCGCCATGCCCCATTTGTGGCTTGAGACCCTCTCTGCAGCTGTAACCATTTACGTTACGAAATCCTCAGTTACTCGTCGTTCGAAATGAACTTGAGGTGTAGTTCGTGGTTGCGTTCCTGTGCGTCGTGCGCTGATTGACCAGGCTCGACGATGAGGATCGGGACCCCGTGTTCGGCGGGACGGATGATATCTTTCGCGTCTCCCTCGAACTTCGGGAATTCCTTCTTGCCACCGGATTTGCTAACCGTAGCGCGTGTAGCGCCCCAGGCAAGTGCTCCGGTCTCTGATTCTTTCTTGTCGACGAGGATGTTCAGGATGTTCTCGCCGCGATCTTCAGCGTACCTGCCGCCGATTTCTTCGTGACGTCCCTGGCCGATTGGGATAGCGATCACGTCAGGTGAAATGCCGGGGTGCGGGTAGGCCTGGACCTTGATCTCCCCTGTGGTGGTGCGGACCGTGATCCACGTTCCCTCGCCGATGCCGAGTTCCTTGGCCCTGTCGAAATTGATCTCGGCCCACGTCGTCCACGCGACCGTTGTGATCGGGTCTGGGGTCGCCTGCGCCCACGGCGATGCGGCGTTCCGGCCATCAAGGATGGACTGGTGAGCAAACGGCACGATGGTAAATACGTGGCCTTCTACGTGCTCATCCAGTTCTGACAATCCGGGTCCTGCGGCTTTCGCCAACGGAGATGGGATGCTTGAAGGTGCGTTAGTTGTTGCGGTTGCATCAACGTCCCACCAGCCGCCGCGCTGAAGCACGCCGTTCATGAAGAGACGTTCGTCGGTGGCGGAAACTGAACCACGTCCAGCTGCGTAAATGTCGCTGACCGTGTCGTTGACGAAATCCTTGACGCTGTTTACAGAGACACGAGAGCCCGCTGCCTGGATCAGGGTGTCCAGGAAGTTGCGGCTGTCGTAGAGCCTGTTCCGGGTGTCACCGTCCAGCGGTGCGTTTACTACGGGCTGTCGGAAGCCGACTACCTCGTAACCCGGTGCAGGTTCTGGTACATCAAGTCCCCAGTTCTCCAGGTAGGAGTTCTCGGGAAGGATCAGGTTGGCGTGCTCAGAACTTGAGTCCAGCACGCCGGTAAATGCGACGACGTTTTCAACCTCGTCCAGGGCTCCGCCAGCGTCTACCGAGCGGGGCAGGCCATGGACAAGGTCAACGCCGCGGGTGATAACGGTCTTGACGTTGCCTGCCCGCCACTGGGCGAGTTCTTTCTCCCACGCTTCGAACGAGGCACCGGTAGCGGAGTCAGGCAGACCCATCGCTCCGGCCGGGTTAAACATGATCCCGCCTTCGGAGCCCACAGATCCCACGAGGATATTCAGGGCGTAGATGGCAGTGAGGTTGAACACGCCGTTGGTCTGGGCGCCTGCGGAGCCACCACCAAAAGCTATCGGGTGAGAACTTTCGGCAAACCTGTGTGCAGCGTCGTGGATGATGTCGGCGGATATGCCAACCCGTTCCGCGACAAGAGCGGGAGCGTACTTTTCTAGCTCACCATCGGGGATGTTGGCCGTGTACGCAGTGATGTTGGCCGCATCCACAAGGCTGTCTTCAACGATGACGCTTGCCATACTCATGGCGAGGTCACCTTCATATCCGGGGTTAACGGTGAGCCACTGATCAGCAGCCGCTGCGGTCATCGACATGCGCGACTCTGCGTGCATCATGAAACCGCGGTGTTCGCCGCCCCGGAAGTCTCCGTACTTGGTGCTGTAGCGGACGGGCGAGAGCCAGGTGCCGAGCCAATCGGCGCCGAACGACAGAACGGTGTCTGCGTTGGCGATGTCGAATTCAGGGATTCGGTCCTGGTTAAAGACCGTTTTGATCGCTTCGTGAAGGACACCCTGCTCGAGCGGGTCAAAGTACATGAGCTTTCCGCTAAAAGCGGAAGCAACGTCGCCGGCGATTTTGGCGTCACCGCCACGGATCGGGTTGGTGACGATTGAAAGACTGCCCTCGGAGTCCGACATCCAGTCTGAAAGGAGGCTATTCGCCTCGTCCCAGGAGATTCGAACTGCTGGCTGACCCTTTGCGCGTCGGCGCATCGGCGCATCGACCCGGTCCGGGTGGTACAACGTCTGAAGTGCCGTGTCTGCGTGTACGGCGTGCTTACCCAGGTTGACCGGGTAGTCAGGATTTCC
Organism: Chloroflexota bacterium; assembly: GCA_018650185.1. Taxonomy (GTDB): domain Bacteria; phylum Chloroflexota; class Dehalococcoidia; order Lucifugimonadales; family Lucifugimonadaceae. The sequence goes on along the minus strand of JABIGL010000145.1, from coordinate 5,738 downwards.
GGCGATCTTCTTCGCCCGGCCTTCCATGACCCGTACGATCACCCCGAGTCCGGAGTCATCAGTCGTGGCGAACCAGCTGTCGATGCCGTTTACAAGGTCTTCAGGCAGGTCTAGCGGAGCCTCGACGAGTAGTTCGTCCGCAGGTACGCCACACGCGGTGAAGATGACAGCTCCAACAGTGGAGCCGCCCGCAAGGGTCATGAATTCCCGTCTAGAGAGCTTCATGGGATTCGGGTCGCCGTCTCTTCCTTGTATTCGTCCGTATTAATTCTTCAACGTGCGTGCCCGGTCGACAGGCACGGCCCAATGAGTCTTCTTAGAAGTGGCAGGTTGTGCAGTCTGTCGGTGCGTTGTTCTTCCTGTGACAGTCAACACACTGGCCCATTTTTAGTGGCTCTACCTGTGAAACCTGTTCCTGAGATTTGATGTCTCCGTGGCAGGTCGAACACGCAACCGCCGGGATAACCGACCCGTCCGAATTCATACCCGCGAGGATAGCTGCCTCGTCACGATTTGCTATGACATCTGTGTTGTCCGCCGCCGTGAGGAACCTTATATGTGGCTCGTGGACAAATCGCACATGGTCTGGCAAACGATGAACACGTTTCCACTGGATGGGACCAGGATCCTCACCGAGGCCGATTGTTCGAAGAATGGTTAGCGGCTCACTATCTGTAGCGCCGATAACTCGGTGGCACGTAACGCACGTCTCTACAGGTGGGATTCCCGCCGCGTTGGTAGTCGTTACGGTGCGGTGGCAGAAGGTGCAGTCCAGACCGATACCCGTGAGTGGATTGCCGTCGGCGTCCATCTTGGTGTTTCCGTCGACGTCGACCAGCGGATCTGTGCCTGCGTGTGCCGTGTGTGGGAATGCAATTGGCTGCTCAGGGCTCTGGTCGAATCCGAAAACCGGGAGAGGGTTGCCGAACCACGCCGTCATGATGAATACCATGACGAAACCAAGGACGGCGGTGACCCCGACGCCACCGAGGGCGAGCACAGGGATCAGAACCTTTACCCAGGCGGGCCGACCGTTGTCCATTTGAGGTTGCTGGTTCAGTGTCTTTTCACCACTCGCCGCACGCGACGATTTTTTCCGTTGACCGAATGCCCGGCCAGGTTTGTATTACGCGTTGTTGTTTAAAGCCCCGGGCTTTACTGGTACCACCTTGGGTAGACATCCTCTATCCATCCAACGCTGATCATTGTCGCGAGGACGAAATTGATGATGGCAACGATCAAGGCGATTGACCCGATCACGTAGAGGAATGGCCTGAAACGGGACGCCTTGCTGGAGAAGGTACCGCTATCGACCGCAGACGGGATGATCGCGTGGGCGACTCCGAGGGAGATCGCTGCAGTGGTCATCAACAGTAAGTTGATCCACAGGAGTTTCAGCGCAGCTCCGTTATCCGACCAGTCACCTTGGAGAAGGGGAGCGGGATCCGGCATCGGTTTCGGCGGTCCATCCTACTGTTTCACCCGGCGAATTACGGCGCCCGAGTGCGTTGATTGCAGTCTCTTACGTACGTTTGAAACAAAGCGAAAAATGTGCTTCTCCAAACGACCTGTGAAAACTATCATTTGCGGGATTTGCGTGTCAAGGCGCAATTCGTTCATGTGCGCCACACAATGCAAAATCTGGCACCGATGAAATGTGTGCAGCTATAAAATATCTTGCGGCAGTCGTCCGGGCGAACCTATAATTTGGCGAACGAGACCCTCGAACGGGTCGTGAATCGCGTAATTCAAGCCAGATAGACAGGGTGATTTACTTGCAAGAGCAGGTTCAGCCAGAACAAAAAGGCGTTTCCCGACGCGGATTCGTTGGTGCCGCCGCTGCGGGCCTTGCGGGAGCCATTGCCGTTGCAGCGGCCGGTAGTAAGAACCCGATAGGCAAGATCTTCGGCAAAAAAACTTCGGGCGGATCAAAGATCGGTGGCGGATCGATGTTCACCCCGCGCGATTCCTAGCCTTAGAGACCGTATCTCAGCAAGGTAAACGCCCCGGCATGGCCGGGGCGTTTACGCGTCTGGAATCTGCCGTTGTTTACTGATTGACGGAAGTGTCACGGAGCGGTGCGGAGGGGTCCAGCAACATGTATGGCTCTCCCCACTGGTCCTCTGAACCCAACGACCACTCGCCTGCGTCCTCCGGTTTAATACGCAATCCGTAATCGCCGCCCGCCACAAGCAAAGACACTGCCGCTCCCGAGTCAGTGACCTCCACAAGCGTTAGCGGACATGGACTGCCGTCGTCGTCGCTGGACCAGCCTGTAACAAGGTGTGGGCCGTCTTTGCCGGAGACGCCGGGCACCCACAACTCTCCGACCTGGCGTTCCTCTGTCCGAGTCTCAAACGTCTGGATTGGGTAGTAGTCACAGTTTGGACTCTCTTCGACATCTATATAGATTCGTCCCATCAAGGTCAGCTCCTACAAATATTGCAACCAGACCGGACAGGGTCGGTCCGATACCCCAGTTTCCCATTTGTCGACCATGTGTGGTGAGTATCGACACCGGAGAACGCTGGGATGTACAGGCGCTCCCGATTGCAAAGGCAACGTCGTTGATGGTCCGATGCTAGGATGCGCCGCATGCCGCATCAGGCTCACGTGCGCGGGCGTCCAAACTCAACGTGGAGACCCACTGAAACGAGACAGTTCCTGGCCGGACCTCGGTATTTGACGAGGGATCGGGCGGGTGGAGATGCTGATGGAAATCACTCCCGAAAAGCTGCGCTGGCTATACACCACCATGTACCGAATTCGTCGGTTCGAGGAGGTGTTGCTGGAACAAACGGCGCTGGGCAAATCGATGGGCGTCGCCCACACTTCTGATGGCGAGGAGGCCGGCCCGACCGGCATCTGCGCACACCTGACCGATGCCGACTGGATAGGAAGTACGCACCGCGGTCACGGCCACTGCATCGCCAAAGGTGTTGATACCGCCGGGATGATGGCCGAGATATTTGGCAAGTACACCGGTCTTTGCAAGGGTAAGGGCGGCTCGATGCATATCGCCGACTTCACCAAGGGGATGCTTGGCGCAAACGGAATCGTCGGAGCGGGAATCCCTCTGGCAGTAGGCGCAGCACTAAGCGCAAAGCTCAAGGGTGATGGCTCGGTGGGTGTGAGTTTCTTCGGAGACGGTGCAACGGGTGAGGGGACGATCCACGAGAGCATGAACCTGGCTTCCGTATGGAAACTTCCGGTGATTTTTGTCTGCGAGAACAACCACTACGCGGAGTCGACGCCGGTGGAGTACGCAGTGTCCGTCACGGACATCGCTGACCGTGCGGCCTCCTACTCGATGCCCGGGGTGGTAGTCGATGGCATGGACGTGTTCGCCGTATACGACGCTGCGGGCGAGGCGATTGCCAGAGCCAGGGCCGGAGATGGTCCGACCTTCATCGAGCTAAAGACCTACCGCTACCACGGCCACTATCACGCTGATGATCCGCACACCTACCGACTCCCGGAAGAGGAGGAGTTGTGGAAGGCGCGTGATCCGCTGCCGAATTTTGAACGCAAGGTGATCGAGCAGGATTTGATGGATGAGGTTGAGATGGAACGCATCCGAAATGAGATCGACCAGGAGATCCAGGACGCGGTCGAGTTTGCGGAGGAAAGTCCGTTACCGCCCATCGAAGAGCTGTACACAGACGTCTACGTCAACTACTCAAACTCGGTACAAGGTCTCCGCTAGGCAGGCTCGCCTGCCCCTATTTTTGTCCCCTCATCTCTGAAAGACCATCACATGACTACAACTTCAAGACCAAATCCCCTCGGCCCCGGCTTCGATGTCCCGGGGAGCGAGATTCGTTACCGTGAGGCGTTTAACAAGACGCTTGGCGATGAGTTGCGACGTGACCCGGACGTGTTCGTGATGGGGGAGGACGTTGCTGGTGGCGCTGGGCGTGAAGACCTCGGCATCATTGACTCATGGGGCGGAGCTTTTGCCGCGACGAAGGGCCTCATTCAGGAGTTCGGCGCAGATCGCATCAGGGACACTCCGATTTCTGAGGCTGGTTTCGTAGGTGCAGCCATTGGCGCCGCCCTTACCGGAACACGACCCGTTGTGGACCTTATGTACTTCGACTTCATTACGGTCGCCTGGGACCAGTTGCTCTCCAACGCCGCCAAAAACCGATACATGTTTGGCGGGCAGGGAAAGATCCCGCTCACGCTATTTGCACGTTCTGGCGTGGCGGCCGGCTACTCAGCACAGCACTCCCAGAACTTTTACTCGATGGTGGCCCACATCCCGGGTCTCAAATGCATAGCGCCTTCCGACGCCTACACCGTCCGGGGCCTGCTTGCGGCGGCCATAAGAGATGACGACCCGGCGATCATTTGCAACCACAAGAAGCTGATCAACATGAGCAGCTTCGTGCCGGACGAGTCGTACACGATTGAGCTTGGCAAAGGTCGGTACCTGCGTCGTGGTGCCGACGTGACTCTGGTCGGGATGTCTTACACGTCTGAGGTGTGCCGTCTGGCAGCGGAGTTGCTGGCTGCGGAGGGAATCGACGCCGAGGTCGTGGACATGCTCAGTCTGTCGCCCATAGACGAGGACATCGTGCTGGAGTCGGTCGTCAAAACGAACCGTATCGTGATCGTTGATGAAGACACCCCGCGTTGCAACATGGCGACCGATATCGCTGCGATAGTCGCCGACAAGGCTTTCGATAGTCTGGATGCACCGATCAAGAGAGTGACCGGTCCGCACACGCCGGTGCCGTACAGCAAACCGCTGGAAGATGCGTTCATCCCGTCGCCGGAGGACGTGGTGGCGACAACGAAGAAGTTGCTGGGGGCGTAGTCGACCGTCGATCCACAATTGAAAAGGAGAACGTTATGTGCCGAAGTATTAAGACTCTGAGACCGCCGTACCTGGAGCAGGTCACGGAAGAAGACACGCAGGCAGCGGCACTCCAATACGTCCGCAAGATCAGCGGTTTCCGGAAGCCATCGGTGGCTAACCAGAAGGCTTTCGACAAAGCCGTGAGAGATATCGCCCGAGCGTCAGATCGTTTGCTGGCGAGTCTTGAGGTAAGGGTTCCGGCGTAGTCCCCGCGCCCGCTCTTCGAGAGCCTCAGGGTGGGGGCTTCGCCTCAATTCAGACGGGCCTGAGGCTACCCGCCCTCGCAAAGAACGGCGTCGAATTGGGACATTTTGTGCAGATCTTTTAGCGGGTAGATGCCAGTTGAATGCCCGTCCGTGAACATAAACGCCATGGCATAACGGCCGACCAGCATCTGGTCGACTATCAGGATGTCGTCCGGCACCGATGAAGGGGCCAACAACTGACGGCCCGTCATCTCCTCAACGCAGCCCGCACAACCGCACTGAAGCCTCAGGTATCGGAATGGGTAGCGGCAGGTCATGCCGTCTCCCCACTGGATTATGACGTGTTCTGCGTCGATCGAAACATCTTTCAGGGTCAAGTCGTCGGCCAAGCGGGTGAGACTCCTGTCAGGTTGGTGGGTGTGGGTCTTCAGGCTAGCACGACACCACCGAAAATCTCGATCCGTTCAAATAATCAATGATCGTCACCCGCCTCACACATCTGCATGGGACTCGACACCTCGCACCCGTGATCGTAGGCTTGTGCGCTCGAAGAGATTTATGACGGTCGAATCCGATATCGCGTTCGGCCGACTGGCGATGTCACCTCGATTTACCGGGGACACATTTACCGGGGACACAAGGAAGAAGGAGACGCCACCGTGACAATG
>JABIGL010000091.1 GCA_018650185.1 Chloroflexota bacterium | reverse complement strand
TGACCATCCCGCCCATGAAGTAGGCAGATGCACCGGGTACGGCCAGCAGCGCGGCCGAGACCAGTCCACCGGAGGACGACTCAGAAACCCCGACGGTCTCTCCCCGGTCCTTGAGTAGTGTGCTGATCGATTCAGCCAGTTCAGCAATCCGTGTCATGTCGCGCCCCTTGAGAAAACACCGTTGGCGATTAAATTAATTCGATCGAGCCAGATTGTAGGGCCACTTAGTAGACCTCTCTAACATCCGTCCCCTGTTCATAGCAGAGCTTTGGACCGTCCGGGTAAGCACCCGCGTCCAGAAGCCCCCTGTAGGAGTAGTAACCCTCGTCGAGAGCAGTGCCCCATCCAGACAGGAAGCTCTGTGACGACTTCAGTCTTCCAAACCATGCATCCACCTCAGTCCGAGCCTCATCGTCAAGTTGGTCCAACCAGCACGTGTGATCCCGGGTGAAACCCTGTTCGTTGAAGACGAACGTGAGCTGAAGATGATTATTGCTCACTCCCGTCGGCATCGCGTTTCCACCGAGAAGCTGCCCTCGCTCAACCACCGTCCCGACATCGATCCCCGGGGCAAGATCGATGTGCTCATAGACAAAGATCCACCCTGTATCCGAGTCCGAACCATCTGCCAGGAGCAACTGCGCCACGCTGCCCGGTCGTTCATCTGAACCCGGTTGAATCTCACGTATTCGACCGTCCGCAACGGCAAACATCGGCGCACCGTTGGCCATCGGTACATCAATTCCTGAATGACCGAACTCCGGACGATCTGCTGACTTCCTGTACACCCCGAACGGCGAAAGAAACTCTTCGCCGTTCAACGGCGCGGACGCGTCGAACGGCGAGGCAAGCCCTGACGGGACATCAGAGTCGTCAGGAACGATAGTCGGTACATGAGTGGCGGTTGGTTGAGGCTCCGGTGTGACGGTAGGCAGCAAATCAGAATCAGGTGTGGCTTCCGTCACAGCGGTCGGCACTGCCTCGTCAACAGAGGTCGCCGGGTCGTCCGAAGTACAGCCGACACTCAGCACCAACATCAGTGCCCAGCCCATCAACCAGATACGGGATTTACTCGTCATCCCGGAATCGTAACCGGTCGACCAGATCAGTGGCACCCCTACCCAACCCCTCCGTCGCATGTATGATCCCGCTGCAACCCTACGGGGAAGACGGCCTTCCCTGACAATCAATCACTACGGAGACAGAGACAAATGGCAACCCGTCCGATAACCGCTAACGCATCTCGTGTGATGGTGGAGCAACTGGTGGCTTCAGGCGTGGACTACGTCTTCTACAACTCCGGTTCCCGGGAAGCCCGGTTCTTCGACTCCCTTCACGCCAATCCTGATATCCAGGGCATCCTCTCGCTCCACGAGGGCATCGTCACCGCCGCGGCCGGTGGATACAGCCAGGTCAAGGGCGATACCGCAGTAATGGTCGTCCATCTTGGCGCCGGACTGGCGCAGTGCCTTGGCCAGCTCATCAACGTATGGGCGGCTAGCCTCCCGGTTGTGGTCATCACGTTTGCCGGGGATACAGGCAGCTTCGCCGACCGTATTTCACTCGACCTCGGTCACTCCTTCGGCCCCACCTCTATTGCAGCGCCGTTCGTGAAGGCGAGCTGGGCTGTCTACGAGCCGGAAGGGCTTCCGCAGGCGTTTGAACGGGCAATTCGGGTGGCGAAGACGCCGCCGTACGGCCCCGTCCACCTGGCAATCTACGACCGACTCCTGGAAGACGATCTTGTCACGACGAACATCATCGAGGGTGATATCAGTGGCATACGGGCCGGCTACCCGGCGGATGCCGATGTGGAGGCACTTGCCGCAGCACTGGATTCCGCGGAACGACCGATGTTCTACATCGGCGACGGCATCTGGAAGAGCGGGGCTGAAGCCAACATGATCGCCCTGGCGGAGCACTACGGTGCGACCGTCACGACATCGTTCGACGACGCCCGCGGTGTCCCCGTTACACACCCGCTCCACTGCGGACGGATCGACCTGGCAGCGGATCGTGCCAAACCTGACCTGATCGTTGGGGTGGGCGTCCGACACCAGGGCAACGGCAAGACGAACGACTTCGCCGCATTCGACTCGGCCAACAGCATCATGTCTATCGGCTCAGGGGTTGAAAACTTCCAGAACCTCCCGGGATTGGCGCTTGAGGTGTTGGCCGATGAGGCACGAACACTTGAGCGACTTCAGGATGTTGCGGCAAAAGGCGCACCGGCGTCGAAGTACGACGCACGACGTGAGGCGGCGCAGGGGCACGCGACCGCGCTGCGAGATGGCCGCCGTGCAACTACAGGTTGGGCACCTCAGAAAGCTGGGCAAGTCCGGCCGCTTGTCCTACTGGAAGCACTCGACTCTGAACTTGAGCGCATCGGTGGTGGGATCATCACTACGGAGCAGTTTGCGGCACCGTTTGACTGCATCCCGGCCAAAGATGGCGGCGGGAACAACATCTACATCAGGCCAGCTGGAGGCTCTGAAGGTTACGGAATCGGCGGAGCGATCGGCGCAAAGCTCGGAGCGCCTGACACGCCCGTTGTCGGCCTCGTCGGTGACGGTTCAACCTTCTATCACGACTCCGGATTGTGGACCGCCGTGCACCACAACATTCCTGTCCTCTACGTGATCCCAAACAACGGCGCATACGGAATCGTTGCCGGGGCATTTGGAGCCGCCGGTGAGGTGATGACGGACACCGGAGAGTACGCCAGCGTGGCCCTCGAAGGGATCGACCCGGTCGTCATAGCGAGCGGGTTCGGCATGGACGGGGCAACCGTGGACGACGAATCGAAGGTCGCTGCGGAGATCGCACGGGGGCTGGACATCGTGATGAACGAAAAACGGCCCTACATCCTCGACGTCAAACTGCCTCTGGGGCTACCGCAGGGCGGAACACCGGCAGAAGTCTGGAAGTTCGCCGGGTAGCTAAGGCGTGACCGCGTAATCGTCTATTTAGAACCCAGGGTGGTTATGCAGTCCCGCACTTCGCGCACCACCTCCACACCTTCCCCCCCCCCCC
>JABIGL010000039.1 GCA_018650185.1 Chloroflexota bacterium | reverse complement strand
TCTTCAAGGAGCGTGACATCGCCGTCATGGGCACCGATACGGGTAACGATGTAGCGCCGACTCAATCGGAGATATTCACAAACCCGGTGCACCAGGTTTTCATACCGGCGATGGGCGGGTGGATTCTGGACAACGCATGGCTTGATGACCTGGCCGATGAATGCGCCCGAAGGGGCCGCTGGGAGTTCCTCATCAATATCCTGCCATTGAGACTCAAAAATGTGACGGGTTCACCGGTCAATCCAGTAGCGGTGTTTTAGGCCCGATACAAATCACTACCTCGTCCCAAGGATGGTGGTTCACATTTCCGGGGTCATCACGCGGGCGTTAGCACATAGGCGCGCCGACTCAGTTTCCCGATCATTCCGTAGACATGCCAGAGGCAGTCTCCGAGCATGATCTCGTACGCCGTCTTCCCAAACCTGGTGATGTAGCGTTCAGGTGAGCGTAGCAACCGAGCAGCGTGGAGCAATTGCCTGTTTGCTCTACCCGATGATTCTTCGCCCCATTCGCCGAACTCAGTCCCGATCACGATCCGTTTCTCGACTCGCAACCCTCCGTCGGCAAAAGCTTGCTCGACCTTGATGGGATCAGCACTGGTGGGGACAACACCCATCGTTTTCCACAACCACTCCGCTTCCAACGGCTCAAGGCGTTCGGTCTCAAACATCTGGTAAACGATTGCGTGCCCATCCATCCGGAGTACCCTCCGAAACTCGGCACAAGCAGTGCCGACATCCATGACATGGCTGAGGACATCTCGACACCAGATGAGGTCTATCGTTTTATCATCTACCGGAAGTGCTTCTGCTCGCCCAAGCTTGAAGCTAACCCTTCCTCTTAGCCTAGAGCGTTCGGCCTCGAGCACCTCATCGGCGATCTCAATGTGCCGCTCGACGGGATCGATTCCCTCAACCTGTAAATCGAACTGATCTGCCAGGCGAAGCGCGTCACCTCCTTCTCCGCAACCCACGTCCAGGGCAGCGGTCCCCGGTTTGATCGAGAGGTCACTCACGAGTTGGAAGAGGAAGTCTGGCCCGCGCGGACTCAGACTGGCATCAAGCTCCGTCTGGAACTGTTCTTCTATCCGCGGATACGCGTCGTAGAACTCGTCGAACGAGAACGGTTGGCTCATATCGAGAACTCCCTTGAGTAATTACGAGGATACTCAACCCTCCACAGCGCCCTTTATCACGTCAAACCGTCGTAACGCGTGGCCCATCCCAAATTCGATCGCGACGGCATCGATACGCCAGTCTTCCGGCGGCTCGTCCATCTCCTGCATATAGGCGTATGCAACCGCGATAAGCCGTTTGCTCTTCGTTGCGGTGATCGACTCTTCAGGTAGACCGTATGCGCGGCCCCGTCTGGCCTTGACCTCTATGAACGCCAGGACCGGACCATCCCACGCAATCAGGTCCACCTCACCTTCACGCGTCCTGAAATTGCGTTCGATGATGCGATAGCCGCGGTTGGCGAGTCTCTCGGCAGCCATGTCCTCGCCGCGCCGACCTACTTCACCTCGTCCACCATCCGCACGACCGGATCCGGAGCTCACTAGCTCGTGCCGACCGGGGTCCCGAAGACGGCGACGGCTTCGCGGACCGGTGCGAAGGTCAGCCTGTGGCCCGCAATCGGCCCGAGTTCTCGTAATGCCTCGAGGTGTGTCGCCGTTCCGTAACCTTTGTGTGCGGCAAAGCCATACCCGGGGAACTTGTCCTCCCATACCGTCGCCATCAGGCGGTCACGGGTGACTTTGGCCACCACGGACGCAGCAGCGATACTTCGACATCGTGCATCGCCCTTAATCATGGAGGTCTGCGGGAGCGGTATTCCAAGCAACTCTACGGCATCGATTAGCAAATGGTCTGCCGACGGTTCAAGCAGATCTATAGCTCTGGCCATCGCATTGCGTGTCGCTGCAACTATGCCGATGCGGTCGATCTCCGCTGCGTCCGCAGCTCCGCAGGCAAACGCAATGGCGTATTGCTCGATGTACTCGGCTGAACGCGTGCGTTGCGCCGGGCTGAGCTGCTTACTGTCCCGGATGAGTTCCAGGCCGTCCGAAGGTAGATCAGCTGGAAGGATCACTGCACCAGCCACGACCGGGCCAGCAAGAGTCCCGCGCCCAACCTCATCAACACCTGCTGCGGCGACAAAGCCCCGATCTCGCAGGGCAAGTTCGAATGAGTCGTCGGGAAGCACTCGTTTAGATGTGGTGGACACTGGGGAATCGGACCTCATTTTTCGCCTGTGGAAGCCGTCTCAGGCGCGTCGATCAATGGCCGGAGGATACGTGTTCCCCCGACCGGTCCGTGGCCTTAGACCACCCGTTATCTAACCTCAGACCCGCGAGATCGGGGTAGTCGACTAGTTACCGAGACCTCGCATAATTCCGCGTAGATAGGCAACCTGCCCGAGGTGCTGCGACTGTTCCACGAGAACGTGACCGAGCACCCAGGCGATGGTCGGCGGCTCGCCCCTCGCGCCTTCACGTGTTTCGGAAAGTTGTTCCGCAGTGACCGCGTCAAGATTTTTCAGGCTTTGCGCTCTGACAGCGTCGGCGTAGTCGAGGATGTCTGCCATTTCCAGCTTCGGGAATTCAGACACGAGTTCTGCGCTGTCACCGGCACCACTACGCTCCGCAGGTAGTCGAAGCTTCGTACAGAAATCTGAAGCGGTCCAGACCGGGTCGCCCTGCCCGATGTATCGGTTGTACCAGTGGTCCTCTGCCCTGCTCATGTGCCACACGGTCCATGCGATGTGGTTAGAGCTAGGTGATGGCTGCCAGTACAACTCCACCGGCGTCAGGCCATCGACCGTTGACTTCAAAACGCTCAATATCTCGTCAAGGCCGTTCCGTGCGACATCCCTGTGGTCCATGTGAATCACGTCTCCAAATCATCTGAATTCAACGATGGTCGAAGGCTACCCGTGGCAGGGTGTCATCACAACCGGAATTTTGAGGAGATTCCAGAATTCAGGAGTTAGGCCTGGCTCGTGACGGGTTCGAGCTTCAGCTCGGGTAGAGCACGGTCGATCATGCCGCCGCCGAGTACACGGTCTCCGTCGTAAAACACGACCGCCTGACCGGGAGTGATTGCACGCTGCGGGGACTCAAACTCGACAACGGCATCATCGCCCTCGGCATGAACAACTGCCGGTAGGTCGGTCCCGTGGTACCGAATTCGTGCTTCGATACGGGTGCCGTCGCTCGGAGCATACCCGGATACCCATTTGACGCCACCAGCGGCAAGCCGGTGTCTCATCAACTCTTCGGCATATCCAACAGTGACACGCCCTTCATCGGCGTCAATGTCGGTGACAAATATCGGCCGCGGCGAACCACCCGGAAGAGGCAGGCCCTT